>DFJS01000043.1 GCA_002373165.1 Ruminococcus sp. UBA3665 | reverse complement strand
CAGGTGCTCTACCAACTGAGCTAAAGGTGCATGTGGAGCGGTAGACGAGACTCGGACTCGCGACCTCCACCTTGGCAAGGTGGCGCTCTACCAACTGAGCTACTACCGCATGGGGGTTTGAATTGGAGCGGGTGATGGGAATCGAACCCACGTAACCAGCTTGGAAGGCTGGAATTCTACCATTGAACTACACCCGCATGCGGCGTATTTCTCTCTCACAACAATAACTATTATAGCACAAAAAACTGATCTTGTCAAGAGGTTTTTGAAAATTTTTCAAAAAAATTTTTACATCATGCTTCTTGTTTCTCCGCAGGCATCCAGGCGGCATTCTTCTATGATAGAATCCGTCAGAATACGGCGTTTTTTCATAATTTTGACGGCATCCCTGCGGCAGCAAGCACACTGAGAATTTTCATAAATCCAAAGCAGAGCTTCGTTCGGAACGGGGATATTTTTTTCTGCGGCGTTCAGAATTTCGATCGTGATGCTGTGCCAGCCGAGAAACGTTTCCCTGTCGATGATGACATAATTTAAATTTTCCAATAAAATATTTTTATCTTCCGGCTGATAATATTGTATCAGTGTTTCAAGAGCAGTTTCATCATAGTGCTGATGCAGGACTGCAAGAGCAGATTGTCTTTCCGTTTCGGGGTCCGGCTGAACGGATTCCGGCTTTTTGCGGCGTTTTCCGGGTTTATATTTCTTTTCCAGAACGCACATCACACGCTGGAAACGGCGGATTTCTCCGGAATTTTCGGCGGCTTTCCGGATTTCTCTGTAAAGCAGTCTGACCGGATATTTTTCCTTTGTCCAGAACCAGAAACTTCCAAACCGGAAATGCAAATCTTCATCCGGAACATGTTTTTTTCTGAGAAAATATGCGCCGATTTTCTGAAATATCTGCAAAGCGGCATTAAAATCAGAATTTTGCATCAGGCAGGTGCAGAGAAGCTCGAAATTCTGGAGCAGTTCATGCACATACAGACTGTGGCGGCGTGTCATGATAATTTCATACATCTGCTGATATTTTTCTTTCAGAGCCTGTTCCGCTTCTTTATCATGATTGTCATAGGCGAATAATTCAAGCAAATCAAGCAGATGATGCATCAGATGCCAGTCTGTATCAACTTCATCAGAGAGAAATTTTTCAGTCACCGGATTCAGAAATTCATGATAATTATCATATTCCAGAACCAGATTATACATAAACTGACTTCTCGAACCCTCGCACTGCAAATCGAAAGAAATATCATGCAGACAGCCGTACAGAATCAGATTTTTATATTCTTCCTGATGATTTTCCAGTAACCGGAAACAGCGGCCGTGACCGGCGAGCATAAAATTTTTAAAAATTTCTTTTTCGCTCATGATAACTCCTTTTAAAAAATCCCCCGTTTCCGGGGGATAAAATTTTATGCAAAATTCAGCTTGACAGCGTTCTGATCTGCCGTCACGAAGACTTTTTTCAGAATTGTGCCGTTGTCAATCATTTCGGCAGCAATGGCATCTTCCACACGGTCACGAAGGACACGGCGGATTTCTCTTGCGCCGTAACGCTTGCCGAACGCTTCCGCAGCGATATGATCCAAAGCATTCTGATCGTATTCCAGAGCGATGCCCTTCTCGTTCAGCGGAGATTTCATTTCGTCCAGCATCAGTCCGGCAATAGAGGCATAATCTTTTTCTGTCAGCGGACGGAAGACGATAATTTCATCAATACGGCTGATGAATTCCGGACGGAGGAAGTCTCTCAGAGCCTTCATGGCCTTTTCTTTGGAAATATCCTCGACTGTCTTGTTAAAGCCCACGCCTGTGGATTTATCCGTAGAACCGGCATTGGAAGTCATACAGATTACAGTATGTGCAAAGCTGACTGTTCTGCCCTGTGCATCTTCAATCTGGCCTTCGTCCAGAATCTGCATGAGAATATTCATGACATCCGGGTGAGCCTTTTCGATTTCGTCGAACAGAATGACAGAATAGGGCTTTCTTCTGACTTTTTCAGTCAGCTGACCGGCTTCATCATAGCCGACATAGCCGGGAGGCGAACCAATCAGACGGGAAACAGCATGTTTTTCCATAAACTCTGTCATATCCAGACGAATCAGCGGATCGGCGGCATCAAACAGTTCAGAAGCGAGTACCTTGACCAGCTCGGTTTTGCCCACGCCTGTGGGGCCGACAAAAATAAACGATGCCGGACGGATGCGTTCGCTGAACTGAATGCGGCTTCTCTTGATGGATTTTGCCAGAGCATCGACAGCTTCATCCTGACCGACTACTTTTGCGCGGAGACGATCGGCAAGGCCTTTCATGCGAGCCATTTCTGTTTCAGCGATTTTATTGGCCGGGATTCCTGTCCAGAGTTCGATTACAGCAGCCAGGTCGCTTTCTTCGACAAAGATATTCTGTACTTTTTCTTCCAGTTCTTTTTTCCGGACTTCCAGACGACTGTAAGCGGATTTCATCTCGGCAATTTTTTCAAAATCGGGATAATCACTTTCAGAGAGTTCTTCATATTTAAGACGTTTTTCTTCGAGTTCGGCAGTCAGTTCGTCAAGCTGAGTCAGTTCCTTGGCACGAATGCTTCTGTAGGCGCAGCTTTCGTCCAGCAGGTCGATAGCCTTATCCGGCAGAAATCTGTTTGTGATATATCTTTCCGAGAGCACAGCACAGAGTTTCAGCATTCTGTCTTCAATTTTGACTCTGTGATATTTCTCATAATATTCCCGGATTCCCATGAGGACATCAGCAGTTTCCTCGACAGTAGGCTCTGCAATTGTGACGGGCTGGAAACGGCGTTCCAGAGCACTGTCTTTTTCGATATATTTTCTGTATTCTTTGAACGTTGTCGCACCGATGACCTGAATTTCTCCGCGCGAGAGGGCAGGCTTCAGGATATTGGCAGCATTCATGGAGCCTTCAGAATCACCTGCGCCGACCAGATTATGCACTTCGTCAATAAACAGAATGACATTTCCGGCCTTGACAACATCAGAAATCAGGCCTTTGACACGGCTTTCAAACTGGCCGCGGAACTGGGTGCCGGCCACCAGAGCGGTCAGATCCATCAGATAGATTTTTTTATCCAGCAGATGAAAAGGAGCTTCTTTGGCGGCGATGCGCTGGGCGAGGCCTTCGGCGATTGCAGTTTTGCCGACACCTGGTTCGCCGATCAGGCAGGGATTATTTTTGGTTCTTCTGGAGAGAATCTGCATTGCACGGGAGATTTCTCTGTCGCGGCCGATAATTCTGTCCAGTTCTCCGTTTTCGGCGCGTTTGCTGAGATTGGTGCAATAATTGCTTAAGAATTTATATTCTTTTTCTTTTTCAGGTTTAGCTTTCTTCTGATTTCTTTCTGCCCGGCGGTTTTCGCGCGGATCGCCGTTCATGGAAGAAGAAGGCTGCTTTCCGTTTGCATTTGCCGCACCGCCGAACAGATGGCGAAGGAAATTCGGCATAGCATCAATAGTACCGTTAACAGGTTCGTTCGGATCTGCATCAGGTCCCATAGTATTGAATTCTTCCTCGATCATATCCGGGATATCCTCCTGCATCATTTCCATCATACGGTCAGAGAATTCTTCCAGATCATCTTCATTGATATAATGACTTTTCAGGTAATCAGAAACCTGGGGGATATTCAGATCTCTGGCACATACCAGGCAGTAGCCTTCGTTCTTGCTTTCCTCACCCCGTAAGGCAGAAATAAAAACAACGGCCGGTCTTTTTTTGCATTTGCTGCATAAAACCATATCTTTCTCTTCCTTTCCTGCGTGAAAAAAATATTTTTCGCCTTTTCTATTTAGTATAGCATATATTTTGCAACTTGTCAACTTTAATATTCCTAAAATTTTTTTCAGTCTCCGCTGGCACTGATCCGCCTGATTGTATCATAGCCGAGCAGATAGAAATATTTTCCGTTTTTCAGGATTTTTTCATAAGCATCTTCAATTTCCAGTACAGAAAGTTCTGTTCCCATAAAAGAATAGCTGCGTATCAGGCCGGCATCCAGCAGGCAGACGGTATTGTCATAAATCTTCACAGTTTTGCAGATTTTGTCAAACGTGACAGAAGCCGGGGCGGCAGTATCGGCCGAAAACAGCAGAAGAACCGACTGGCGGCGTTCCTCGTTTTTCAGCAGAACTGCTCCTTTTTCGCCGGAAACATCATAATCCAGAAGGGTGCCGTTGTAATCAAACACATTGACAAGTGTGCCGGTATTATCATAATATGCGGCTTTTGTATCACCGATGACAAACGCGCCGCCGTTTTTCAGGGCATAGATATGCACACACAGCGACTGGAGCGGCTGTGTTGTCCACTGCAAGCCGCTGTCATCGAACCGGATAGACTGCACTGTTGTAATAAGATCGCCGTTTTCTGCGCCGATGGTGGAAAAGATACAACCGTTTTCCGTAAAGCTGACATCTGTCAGGCGTTCCACACAGTCACGGGTATAGATTACTTTGCCTTTGGCATCGAATACCGACAGGCGGCAGGCATATGCTTCTGATTCAGTTACGACAGCAGCATAGCCTTTTTCGCTGAGTGAAGCGAATAAAATAGGCTGTTCTGTCTGAGATTCATAAATCATTTTTTTCTGCGTATCAATCCGGAAGTGTGTTCCTCCGAACGAGTAAGTCAAAGCCCTGCTCTGACTGGTCAGCATGACAGCGTTGCTGTAGGCATGCTGCCGGCTGCTGATCAGCGTACCGGATGCATTATAAATATATAAATATTTATCGCATAATAAAAACAGCGAATGATTGATCAGTTCTGCATGATAATCTATGCCGCCGGAGATGGTTAACAGAAATTCGCCGTCTGTTTCCGCGCTGAGATTGGCCGGAGTTGTGCCTATTTTTTCAATTCCGGAAAAAATCTGTTCTCGTTTGGAATATATCAGCATAGCCGCCATGACAGCCGCCAGAATAAATATGCCGGCAATCAGCTGTTTGCGCCGTTTGAGTCTGCGCCGCGCCTGAATGACATCTTCAAGATTTGCCATATGCTCCTCCTGCTGTGAGAAAAATTAATAGAAAATCCGGTTCAGGTACAGGCCGTGTGCCGGAGCCGTGCGGCCGGCAAGCAGTCGATTTCCGGCCAGTAAGATACTGTCAAGCTGATCGGCAGAAATCCGGCCTTCACTGACATCCAGCAGCGTTCCGACCATAATTCTGACCATGTTGTAAAGAAAGCCGTCCCCCCGGATATAGAATCTGATTTTTTCGCCCTCTGTTTCCAGTATAATATCATAGATTGTCCGGACTGTATTGATATTTTCCTTGCAGCCGGATGCACAGAAAGATTTAAAATCTTTTGTTCCGGTCAGATGCTGTGCGGCTTCGCGGACAAGCTCCGGATGAAACGGCCGCCGGTAATGATAGGCCAGATCGGTAGTAAACGGATCTTTGCATTCGCTGTTATGAATCAGATAAAGATATTCCTTGCCCTTGCAGCTGAACCGGGCGTGAAAGTCCGGGGGGGCATCCTCACAGGACAGAATGGAAATATCCTTTGGCAGTTCGCCGTTGACTCCCCGGACAAAGCCCAGATTTTTAATTTTGCTGTGTGTCTGCACGGAAAAGCAGAACTGATTGGCATGTACACCTGTATCCGTCCGGGAACAGCCCTGAATCGAAACTGGTTCGTTCAGGACTTTCGAGACGCATTTTTCCACAATTTCCTGTACTGTCACGCCGTTATTCTGAATCTGGAATCCATGATAGGCCGTTCCTCTGTAGGCCATCATGACTTTTAAATTTCTGATTTCGTTCATGAATGGTTTTCTCCCTGCGAATCTTCTTCTGTTTCTTTTTTCTCATCGAAATAAGAATCAATAAAATCGAAAATTTCCTGATTCTGGTTTTCAATTTTATAAGTTTCTGTTTTTTGCACGGGAGGATTCTGTTCGGGTTCGGGTTCAGACTCCGGTTCAGTATCCTGTTCAGAATCCTGTTCTTTTACGGACAAAAGCGATTTCTGTGCTGTGATAAACGCATCCGAAACAGCTTCTGTTTCTGAGAAAGTAGCAGATGTTTCTTCGAGTTCTTCCGGAGCAGGTTCCTGTTCCGGCTCCTGTTCTTTTACAGGATGCTGTTTTTCCCAGAAATACAGGAAAATCAGAATTGCCAGGCTAAGCAGACCGATGGCAACGCCCGGCCGGAATCCTTTAGGACTATAGCGGAGCGTAATCTCATGCGAACCAGCGGCAAGTTTTACGCCGGACATTGCGCCCAGCATGGGGAACAGTTCAGATTTTTTGCCGTCTACCCAGACATTCCAGCCCTCTTCATACGGAACGGAAAGATATAAAATACCGTTCTGCGCTGCGCTGACTGTACCGGAAAGTTTAGTATCGGCAAAGCTTGTCAGCTGAAGTCCGCCGTTCTGCAATGCCTGATAGCCTTTTTTCCAGACTTCTTCATTCATCTGATAGAAATAAATATTGATATCGCCGCTGCTGGCTTCATCATTCATAGTGCATTTGAGATTAATCAGTGTACCGGCATCATACCAGCCCAGGGGGGTGATATACGGCTGACGGCCGATGCTGTATTTATGAATCAGATCGCCGTTATCCACACGGACTTCCAGATCATTGGCATTTCTCACTTTGGCATAGGCATAGGCCATGCCTGTCTGCACAGTAGTATAATTATATTTCAGATAATGTTCGTTTTCCTCATCCAGTTTGGTATAGCGATAAGCTCCGTAATCTTTTCGGGTGACCTCAAAGCCTTTGTGGCCTACATGAGTAATATCAATCTGTGTAAACAGATTTTCGTCTATTCCTGTGATTTTTTTGAACAGAGTGTTCTGTGTTTCAAACGGATTATCCTGTTCAGGCAGTTCATATTCTGCCATGAGTTCGGGCATCATAAAGCCCAGGCCGAGGGTGTAATCATTCTCGAACATAGCGCATTTTTCGGTATTGGCAGTTTTATGCATGGTAAACGTATCGGCATTATAACTGTCTTTTGCCAGAAGATAGCGCACATTCAGCATCAGATTTGTCAGCGGCGAGGTATTGGCATAGAAATATCTGTTGCTTCCCTCAGCGGCAGGCAGAGCCATTTTGCGGCAGAAAATCGAAATATCCTCGTTTGCCATAGAGGAAAACTGTGTGACACCGTCATAATAATACAGCGGCGGATCGTTGAGCGTATACCAGGAAGTAATTTCGCTTCTGTGGAACAGATCACTGTCATCCTGCTGTTTGATCAGAGTCTGGAGGTCATCAAAATTAGTCGGATAAGAATTATAATCCGAACTGCCAACGGCTTCCACACCGCGGGCGGCCTGACCGCTCATTTCAAACAGAAGCACCAGCGCAAGTACGGACTGAATTATCTGTTTCGGCGCAAATTTCCGGCAGAAGATGACAATCAGATAAACCGCACCCAGATAAATACAGGATGTGACGAATTTATGGCCGTCATCCTCCTGCAAACCGGAACTCTGTCCGACTGCACAGAAAATACCGCCGGTTACAATCATTGCTCCCCACTGCCACAGGCTGAGTTTTTCTTCCAGCAGCACCTGATATGCCCGGTAGCCCATAATCAGCATAGTAAACGAGAACAGGAACGAAAATCTGTACGGAATCATATTAGTAAAATGAAAACCATGCCAGATAAAATTCAGATAATTCATATTACAGCTGACTATCAGGAATACCAGCAGAATCACAGCCGTGATTTTTTCCCGGATGCGGATTTTTTTCGCAATCAGGAATGCTCCCAGCAGCAGAACAGGCAGCAGACCGCAGTACAGATTCGGCAGACCGGTCTTGGTTGTCGGTTCTGTATAGGCCAGCATATTGGCGACAAGATCGCGCCATTTTTCGTAAAACTGAATGCTGGTAGGAAATTTATTATTTGCACTGTATGTCAGCTGAAGTGCAAAGAACGTCGGCAGAAGAATCCATGCCGAAAGCCCTGCCCCCAGAAGTGAACAGCCGGTAATCATTCCGAAACGCTTCATTAATTTTTTAAAATCCAGATTTTCATACAGACACAGGCAGAAAAACGCCAGTACGGTATAAATACAGATAAAATAAGCAATATAATAATTCGTGAACAGTGCGAGTGCCAGCGATACAACATAGACTCTGTATTTTCCCTCGCGCACCAGCATAGTCAGCCCCATCATGACAAGCGGCAGCAGAGCGACCGTATCAATCCAGATTGTATTCCAGTAATAGCCCATCATATAGCTACACAGCGCGTACATCACGCCGAACATAGTAATAGAAACATCATTGATTCTGAAAACATATTTCAGGCACATTGCCATGAAGAATCCGGCAAATGAAAATTTCAGCATCAGAATCAGAGTCATGCCGTCGCGCAGATTCTCCTGATTCATGAACAAAGTCAGCAGATTCAGCGGACTTGCCGCATAATATGCCATCAGGGCAAGAAAATTAGTTCCGATGCCTGTTCGCCAGGAATACAGCAGCGAACCGCCGGTTTTCAGTTTTTCGTACAAAATCTGAAAAAACGGATAATACTGATGCCAGGTATCCGTTACCAGAAACTGTCTGTCGCCGAAGGGATGAATTTCAATTTTTTTAAACCCGTATCCCATCAGCAGAAACGGGATGACAAAAGCCAGTATTTCCCAGAAATGCAGGGATTCCAGCTTTTCTTTCCAGCCGCTTTTTACCGGGTTTGTCTTATTCTGCATAGTCGCTTTCCTTCCTCTTATGAAAAAATAATATTGATTGTCACTGTCAGTGCCAGAAACAGCAGACAGATAATCAGACTGATATAATCTCTTTTTGCAGCTTTCAGCTGCCGCAGACGGGTTCTTCCCTCACCGCCGCGGTAACACCGGCACTCCATGGCAGTGGCAAGCTCTTCGGCGCGGCGAAATGCCGAAACAAACAGCGGAACCAGAATCGGAACCATTGCTTTGACGCGCTCCATTAATTTTCCGTTATCGAGCATAGCACCTCTTGCTTTCTGGGCAGACATGATTTTATCTGTCTCTTCCAGCAGAGTGGGAATAAACCGCAGGGCGATGGACATCATCATTGCCATTTCGTGCACGGGAAAATTAATTTTTTTCAGCGGCGACATCAGGGATTCCATTGCATCTGTCAGCAGAATGGGTGAAGTAGTATAAGTCAGCAGGGATGACCCGACAATCAGAAGAATAATCCGGCATATCATGAAAATACTGGTATTGATGCCGCCTTCTGTGATTTTCAGGAAACGCCACTCCCACAGTGTATTGCCTGTATCGATAAATACCAGATTCAGGACAGCCGTAAACACCAGCACAGGAAGCAGCGGCTTCAAACTTTTCCAGCTCATTTTCAGCGGCACTTTGGAGAGCATCTGTGCCATCACGACAAAAACCGCGCCGATGACGAGTGTCAGATAATGATTGCCGGAAAACAGCATGATAATAAACAGCATTGTATTAATAATCTTAAATCTTGGGTCGAGCCTGTGCAGTACGCTGTCAATCGGGAAATACTGGCCGAGTGTGATATCTTTCAGCATGGCGTTTCCTCCTTCCGGAGCAGTGTCAGCAGAGCCTCTCTGGCCGATTCGACAGTATACAGATCTTCCGGCAGGGGCATTCCCTTTTTCCGGAGTGCCTGCATCACAGAGGCGATCTGCGGCACACGCAGGCCGAGCTGTCTGAGTTCGTCGGCACGGCGGAAGACCTGATTGGTATCTTCATAGCAGAAAAGCTTTGCCTTACTCATCACAAGCAGTTTCTGTGTAAATTCCGCGACATCTTCCATACTGTGAGAGACCAGCAGCACAGTGCTCTGTGTTTTTTTCTGATACTCCCTGATCTGGCTTAACATCAGATTTCTGCCTTTGGGGTCAAGACCGGCGCAGGGTTCATCGAGAATCAGGACTTTCGGTCGCATGGCCATGACTCCGGCGATGGCCGCACGGCGTTTCTGTCCGCCGGAGAGTGCAAAGGGCGAACGTTCCAGCAGTTCGCGCTCCATGCCGAGCATAGCGGCAGTTTCCAGCACTCTGGTCTTGATTTCCTCTTCGCCCAGCCCCATATTGCGCGGGCCAAAGGCAATATCTTTAAAAACAGTTTCTTCAAACAGCTGATATTCCGGATACTGGAACACCAGCCCCACCTGGAAGCGCACATCCCGGAGCCGGGATTTATCTGCCCAGATATCCTGATTTTCCAGGAATATCTTTCCGGAAGTAGGCTGAAGCAGGCCGTTGAAATGCTGCATCAGCGTAGATTTTCCGGAGCCTGTATGCCCGATCACGCCGATCATGGTATTTTCTTCAATACATAAATCCACATGGTCAACTGCTGTTTTTTCAAACGGAGTGCCTGCGCTGTAAGTATAGGTCAGACCTTCGGTTTTCAGAATTGCCATTCTTTTCCTTACCTTTCGTGATATAAATTTTCAATTGCCTGCAAACATTCTTCTTCTGTAATAATTTCTGTTGAAATGGGATAGCCTGCTTTTTTCAGTTCCCAGGCCAGTTCCGTGACCTGCGGCACATCCAGGCCGAGTTCTTTCATCTTGTCCACCTGAGAGAAGACTTTTTTCGGCACATCGTCCAGAATGACAGTTCCGTCATCGATGACGACAATCCGGTCAGCCAGAGCGGCTTCTTCCATATAATGCGTAATCAATACGACTGTGATGCCCTGTTCCCGGTTGAGTTTCCGGATTGTCTGCATCACTTCCTGCCGTCCCTGCGGGTCGAGCATTGCAGTTGGTTCATCCAGAATAATACATTCCGGCTGCATGGCAATGACTCCGGCGATGGCAACTCTTTGTTTCTGACCGCCGGAAAGCTGTGTCGGCGCATGATTTCTGTACTCATACATATTGACTGCTTTGAGTGCATCATCCACGCGCTGACGGATTTCATCTGGAGGCACACCCAGATTTTCGGGCGCAAAGGCAACATCTTCCTCGACGATTGTCGCGACAATCTGATTATCCGGATTCTGAAATACCATGCCGGCCTTCTGGCGGATTTCAAACAGAAGAGTTTCATCAGATGTATCCAGACCGTCAACGAACATTTTCCCGGATTCCGGCAGCAGAATCGCATTGATATGTTTTGCAAAAGTAGATTTTCCGCTTCCGTTGTGTCCCAGCACTGCGGTAAAGCTGCCTTTTTCGATCTCCAGCGAGACATCTTTCAGCACAGCAGGATTTTCAGCCGGCTTCTGATTTTCCTCCGTATCGGCCGGATACCGGAACACAAGATGCTCTGCCTTAATAATTTTTTCCATAGAACAGCTCCTTCTCGTCATTTCGGCACCATACCGCCGCGGCACCGCAGGGCAGGCACATGCCGCTTTGTTCGACGGGCAGGCCGATTTCATCGAAATATACATAGCCGCCGAATTTCTTTTTCAGAAAGCTGTGCAGAATATAGCCCATTACAGAAGGCGAAAGGCCGGTTGTATAGCTGTTGATCAGGAAAAACAGCGGCTGATCGCTTAGTACATCCACGCAGTTCTGCACCAGATCATAGACAGAATTCTCCAGTTTCCAGACCTCTCCGCCGGGGCCGCGGCCATAACTGGGCGGATCCATGATGATGGCATCATAGCGGCGGCCGCGGCGGATTTCGCGCAGCGTGAATTTTTCGCAGTCATCGACAATCCAGCGGATGGGCCTGTCCTGCAATCCGGAGAGCGCGGCATTGTCACGCGCCCACTGCACCATGCCTTTGGAAGCATCCACATGGCAGACATTGGCTCCGGCCTCGGCACAGGCAAGCGTTGCACCTCCGGTATAGGCAAACAGATTCAGTACACTGACGGGACGTTCTGCCTGACGAATCATCCTGTTCATGAAATCCCAGTTGACTGCCTGTTCCGGGAACAATCCTGTATGCTTGAAACCTGTCGGCCGGATTCTGAAATTCAGGTTCAGATTCTGATAAGGCAGTTCCCATTGTTCGGGCAGATTGGCATGAAATTCCCATTTGCCGCCGCCGGAAGCACTTCTGTGATAATGGGCATCGGCCTTTGCCCATAGATTCTGTTCTTTCTTTGTTTTCCAGATTACCTGGGGATCGGGACGGATTAGCGTAACGCCGTTCCAGACTTCCAGTTTTTCGCCGTCGGAAGTATCCAGAACTCTGTAAGATTTCCAATTTTCTGCTGATCTCAAAATGTTCTCTCCTCACTGATTTTCTTGTGATAATAATAGCTGACCGTCATCGGGCGCATTCTGTACCGGGAAGCCCAGATGCTGATAGGCCGGAAGTGTTGCGCATCTGCCGCGGGGCGTTCTGGACAGGAAACCCAGCTGCATCAGGAACGGTTCACAAACATCTTCGAGTGTCACAGCTTCTTCTCCGAGTGCCGCCGCAAGTGTTTCCAGACCCACTGGGCCTCCGCCATAGCCTTTGATAATCATTTCCAGCATACGGCGGTCATTGCTGTCCAGGCCGAGTTCATCAATTTCGAGCCTGTTCAGAGCCTTGGCGGCAAGAGATTCTGTAATTTCGCCGCTTCCCAGAACATCGGCAAAATCCCGGACACGCTTCAGCAGTCTGTTGGCGATACGGGGCGTACCTCTGGAACGCCGGGCGAGTTCCATTGCGCCGTCAGCAGTGCAGGGAATGCCGAGAATCTGTGCACTCCGGCGGATGATATCCGTCAGCTGTTCGGGGGTATAGAGTTCCAGCCGCTGGACGATGCCGAAACGGTCACGCAGAGGTGCCGAGAGCTGTCCGGCGCGTGTGGTTGCGCCGACAAGTGTAAACTCCGGCAGATCGACACGCAGTGACCGCGCAGAAGGGCCTTTTCCGACGATGATATCAATTGCATGATCTTCCAGAGCCGGATAGAGAATTTCTTCTACTGATCTGTTCAGTCTGTGAATTTCATCAATAAACAGCACATCGCCGGGAGAAAGATTTGTCAGAATGGCGGCCAGATCGCCGGGGCGTTCGATGGCAGGGCCTGTTGTAATGCGCAGATTTACGCCCATTTCATGAGCGATAATAGCCGAAAGGGTTGTTTTTCCCAATCCCGGAGGGCCGTACAGCAGCACATGATCCAGAGCCTTTTCTCTTCGCTTGGCGGCTTCGATATAAATTGCCATATTTTCCTTGACTTTTTCCTGTCCGATATATTCATTCAGGGAAAGCGGCCGGAGTCCCCGTTCCAGCCCGGAATCTTCTTCAGTTTCCTGTGCGGAAACAAGTCTGTGATCAAAATTAAAATCCCCTGTTTCTATCATAAAAAATTCCTCCTGTATGATTAACGCTGAAAATAGCGTCTGGTATTCCGGATATAGAACGGATCCACTCCGGCCACAGCTTTTTTGGCGAGTGCCTGTTCATAGCTGAGAAAATACAAATGCTGATTTTCATTCCCGTTGCTTTTGGCCAGATATCTTGCCAGTGCCACGAATAATTTCCGGGTATTGCCGAGCATATCCACAACAATCAGAAGCTTAGGCTTTTCGCCGCCTTTCTGCATTTCTACAATAAAAGCCCTGTCCACATTAGGCTGTGTGCTAAAAAATTTGCAGGCCGGCTTGAGAATATGCATCAGGGGCTGTTCGGTTTTTCTGTATTGCAGGGTTTCAAAATCGTTATAAGAAACGGCTTTGATATGCAGACCGCGGGCGATTTTCAAAATTGCCTTAATTTCGGGCGGGCTGAATTCTTTTCCGTAAGAGCCTGGATTGAGCACAGCGGCTTTATTCTGAATCAGTTCAAAAAAGCGCAGACAGTTGATTTTATAGCATTCTGTATAGCGGCGGACAAACCGCTGCATTCCCTTGTGGCTGGTAAAAAACGGGATGAAAATTTCGCCTTCGGGATTCCGGACGGTAATCAGTTCCAGCCGGACGTTTTCCCGGACTTCTTCAAGCGGCGCAGGCATCCGGCAGATGACAAAAATATCACTGCGGATTAATGTCTGCAAAAAAATACTGCGTCTGGAGGGGTCGCTGATGGCGGCTTTCAGTAATTCATCCAGATTCATGACAGTTCCTCCTTGGAATCATTTAGAAATTTTGCCCATTTCACGGAGCGTAAGACGAATCAGTTCTTCAGCAGAGAGTGTCTCGTCCAGTCCGGCAAGCACGGGCATGACTTCTTCCTGCCGATAGCCCAGCACGGCAAGTGCGGCCAGGGCTTCGGAAAAATTATCAGTTCCGGCAGAAATCACAGCAGCAGGTGCTTCCTGTAATACCGGACTGGATTTCAATAATTTGTCTTTGAGATCAAGAATAATGCGTTCGGCAGATTTTTTGCCGATTCCCTTTACTTTTGTCAGAGCGGTACTGTCGCCGGATGCCACCAGAAGAGCAAATTTATTCGGAGTCAGATCTGACAGAATCGAAAGTGCCGCTTTAGGGCCTACGCCGGAAACGGTAATCAGCATCCGGAAGCAGTTGAGTTCGCTTTTATCCGCAAAGCCGAATAATTCAACAGCATCTTCGCGCACGGTCATATGCGTGTAGACTCTCACCTCGTTTCCGACAGCCCCCAGAGCTGAAAGCGTAGCATTGGTAGTGCGGCAGGCATAGCCGACTCCGGCGCATTCGATGACAGCAAGATTAGGTTCTTTTTCAGTCAGAATTCCATGTAAGCTATAAATCATGCCAATCCTTCCTTTTAATTCATAAAATAAGTTTTTCTGTCTTCTTCGAGTGCAGTCAGAATTTTAGAAAGTTCATCGACAGCATTTTTCTCTTCCGGGTACAGCCCCATGACCTGCGCACTTGCCGCCACGATGGCATATTTTTCTTTTCCGCCGAAATTTCTGGTAACATTCAGCATTGTGAAGCCGTCCTCTCCCCCGAACTGAATTAATACTTTCCTGTCCTGTGATAAAATATACATAGTAAAAAATCATCCTCCTGTAGCGATTATCTTCTGCCGCGGCAGAAATGCCCGTGACAGATGGCGATTGCCAGCGCATCGGCGGCATCGTCA
>DFJS01000099.1 GCA_002373165.1 Ruminococcus sp. UBA3665 | reverse complement strand
GGATACTGACCAGTTCCCGACAAATATTTATGATGCCGCTCTGTGCATGTACGAAGTGCTGAAAGCCGGCGGATTCACAAACGGCGGCCTGAATTTCGACTCCAAGGCAAGAAGAGGCTCTTTCACGCCGGAGGATATTTTCTATTCTTATATCGCTGGTATGGATACTTTCGCACTCGGTCTGCGAATCGCTGACAAGATGATTACTGACGGCAGAATTGATAATTTCGTGGCTGACAGATATGCAAGCTGGAATTCCGGCATCGGTGCGGACATCATCAGCGGAAAGGCAACTCTGGAAGATCTTGAAAAATATGCACTCGAAAAAGGTGAAGTGACAGCTTCTCTGACAAGCGGCAGTCAGGAAAAACTCGAAAGCATTCTGAATAATATCATGTTCAATCTTTAATTATTATTCTATATGAAAAACGCTCTCCGTTATGGGGAGCGTTTTTGTGTTATTTTTTAAGATTTTCTCTGAGACGTTTCTTGATGCCCTTGATAATCTGTTCCCGTGCCTGAACGGCTGTTTCTTTCTCGACGGGTTTGACATCTTCCAGCGGATAGGGAATGCCTAATTCATGATATTTCGCCTTGCCCATATCGTGATAGGGGAGTACATCCAGAGCTTTCAGCGTTTTCAGACCGCCGATGAAATAGCCTAATTTTGTCTGTTCGTCTTCGCCGTCCGTCCAGCCCGGCACGATGACATGCCGGATCCAGACGGGAATATTTTTCCGGCTTAGATGCTCGGCAAATGCTAAAATATTCCTGTTGGAATGGCCTGTCAGTTTTTTATGCTGTTCGTCATCGATATGCTTGATATCCAGCATGACCAGATCTGTGGCAGACAACAGTGCATCGAACTTTTCCGGACAGACCGGATTAAAACAGATGCCGGAAGTATCCAGGCAGGTGTGAATTTTCTTCTGTTTTGCGAGGGTGAATAATTCTGTCAGGAAATCCAGCTGCACCATAGGTTCGCCGCCTGTCGCCGTAATGCCGCCGTTGCGGTAGAATGCCTTGTTATGTTCATAGAGCCGGATTAATTCTTCCGTACTCATGAGAGTGCCTGCGCCGGGTTCCCAGGTATCCGGATTGTGACAGTAAAGGCAGCGCATAGGACAGCCTTCAAAAAATATGACAAACCGAACGCCGGGGCCGTCCACGGTGCCGAACGAGTCTGTTGAATGAATATATCCCTGCATAAAAAATCCCTTCTTTCCTGATAACAGATATGCAGAACAGCCCGGCTTTTCACGGCCGGGCATTCTGGGAGAATGTTTTGCTTGCTTCTGTTATGTTAGTTAGATCTTGTCGTGGAAAGTTCTGGAGATAACATCATCCTGCTGTTCTTTGGTCAGCTTGATGAAGTTCACTGCATAGCCCGATACACGGATTGTCAGCTGCGGATATTTTTCCGGATGTGCCTGTGCATCAAGAAGAGTTTCTCTTGTGAAAACGTTCACATTCAGGTGATGTCCGCCTTTCTGTACATAACCATCCAGCAGTTCTACCAGATTGTCAACCTGCTGTTCGTTCTGAATTTCTGCCATGATAAATTCCTCCTTGTGTAAAATAAATAATAATATAGAATCAGAGTTCTCCGTTATCAGGCTCTTCCGATTCTTCATCTGCCTGATAATCGGGATCTTCATCATCAAAATTCTGCACAGCACATGCGCCGAGCTTCGGGTTGCATTCCGTGCTGTTGACGGTCTGGACTTTGGTTTCGTCGCCGATATCCAGATTGATGTGCTGGCTTCCGGATGCGGCAAGCGCATCCAGAAGGGCAACTAAATCATCAGCCTGCTGATTCAGGTCAGAATCGTCAGGATTACTTGTTTTCTTTTTCGGATTCATTGGCAGCCTCCTGTGCGAGAAGATCAATATCGAGGTCACCTGCAAAGATTCTTGTATTTTTGCCCAGGGCATCCGGAATAATGGAGAATGTGTTGGAAATACCATCCTGTGCATGACGGAACGGAAGTTTTGCAACAGAACTCAGGGAAGCGACTGCGCCGTGTGTATCTCTGCCGTGCATGGGGTTTGCGCCGGGAGCAAGCGGCACGCCCTGTTTTCTGCCGTCAGGGGTATTGCCTGTCTTTTTGCCGTATACTACGTTGGATGTGATTGTCAGGATGGACATTGTCGGAACGCCGTCTCTGTAAGTGTGGTGCTTTCTGATTTTGTCCATGAAAGTTCTGACGATATTTACAGCAATCTGATCGACTCTGTCATCATCATTGCCGTATTTCGGGAAATCGCCTTCTACTTCGTAATCTACAATCACGTTCTTGGTGATGCTGATGACATTGCCGGCCTTGTCCTTGACTTCGATATCTTTGCGGATGGGCTTTACTTTTGCGTACTTGATAGCACTGAGAGAATCGGCTACTACGGAAAGACCTGCAATGCCGGTTGCGAAATATCTCTTGACATCGCGGTCATGCAGAGCCATCTGGAGTCTTTCATAGCTGTATTTGTCATGCATGAAGTGAATGACATTCAGGGTATTGACATACAGTCCGGCAAGCCATTCCATCATATCGTCATATTTTGCCATGACATCGTCATAATCCAGCACATCGCCCTCGACAGGTCTGTATTTCGGGCCTACCTGAACGCCGAGTCTCTCATCCACACCGCCGTTGATGGCATACAGCAGGCACTTTGCAAGGTTTGCTCTTGCGCCGAAGAACTGCATTTCCTTGCCGACTCTCATAGAAGATACACAGCAGGCGATAGCATAGTCATCACCGTGGGTTACTCTCATCATATCATCATTTTCATACTGGATTGAACTGGACTTGATTGACATTTTTGCACAGAATCTCTTGAAATTAACCGGCAGTCTGGTAGACCACAGAATTGTCATATTCGGTTCCGGAGCTGTGCCCAGATTGTTCAGTGTATTCAGGTAACGGAACGAATTTTTTGTTACCATGTGCTGACCGTCTACAGAAACGCCGCCGATGGACTCTGTTACCCATGTCGGGTCGCCGGAGAACAGGGAATTATATTCCGGCGTTCTTGCAAACTTGACAAGACGCAGTTTCATGATAAAATGATCAATCAGTTCCTGTGCTTCAGATTCTGTCAGAATGCCTTTTTCCAGGTCACGCTGAATATAAATATCCAGGAAGGAAGAAGTTCTGCCGATGGACATAGCCGCGCCGTTCTGTTCCTTGACAGCAGCCAGATAGCCGAAATACAGCCACTGTACAGCTTCTTTGGCGTTTGCTGCCGGACGGGAAATATCAAAGCCGTAAATTTCGCCCAGCTTTTTCAGGTCTTTCAGAGCATTGATCTGTTCGGAAAGTTCTTCACGCAGACGGATATTTTTAGAAGTCATACGGACAAAATGTGTTGCCTTCTGGTGTTCCTTATCTTCAATCAGCATATCAATGCCGTACAGAGCGACACGTCTGTAGTCGCCGATGATGCGGCCTCTGCCGTAAGCATCCGGCAGACCGGTCAGGATAGCGGCATGTCTTGCAAGCTTCATCTCAGGGGTATAGGCATCAAAAACGCCCTGGTTATGAGTTTTTCTGTATTTTGTGAAAATTTCCACTACTTCCGGGTCAACTTCGTAGCCGTATTCCTTGCAGGCCTGCTGTGCCATACGGATGCCGCCGAACGGCTGGAGCGAACGCTTAAAGGGCTTGTCTGTCTGGAAGCCGACAATCTTTTCCAGGTCTTTATTCAGATAACCGGGGCCGTGGGATGTGATAGTAGAAATAATTTTCGTATCCATATCCAGAACGCCGCCGGCCTCACGCTCCTGACGGGACAGATCCATTACCTGGTCCCACAGCTGCTTGGTTGCTTCCGTAGGGCCTTCCAGGAAACTTTCATCTCCGTCATACGGGGTAATATTCTTGTGAATAAAATCGCGGACATTGACAGAAGTATTACTCCATCTGCCGGGCTCGAAGCCTTCCCATTCAGGTGCAAATTGTTTGAACATAAATGACATCTTCCTTTCCAGTATGAATGTTTGGGTTACATTCTTATCTTTACAGTATTATCATACTACTTTTTTGAGACTTTGTCAAGGTTTTGTCAATCAGGAGTATGATATTTTTTTAACATTCGTTTGGTTTTCACATAATTTTTCCCCATTTTAAGATAAATTCCGTGCAAAGCACTGTAAGCTTTCCAATGTTTGACAGGTTAACTTATGATAACCAGTATACAGCAAAAACCTGAATAAATCAATCTTTTTTAATTTCAGAATTATGAACAGTTTTTTACAGGAAAATTCTGCTAAATTCCGTTTTTTGTGCATATACTCTAAAGAATTCTCTATTTTGTTCAGAGAAAACAGAAATGGGAGTGAAGCATATGTACACAAACGACAGAGCCGTCATGCTGGGCACGTATATTCTGGAGAACCAGGCAACTGTGCGCGCGGCGGCAAAACAGTACGGTATTTCCAAGAGTACTGTCCATAAAGATGTCAGCGAGCGGCTGCCTTACATACAGCCGGAACTGGCCGGACAGGTACACGCCGTACTTCTCAAAAACAAACAGGAACGCCACATCCGCGGCGGTATGGCCACAAGAAAAAAATATGCACAGCTGCGGCAGGCACGTCAGCAGCAGGAAATGAAATAAAGCTTCTATAGAAAGGATACAGGAACTTTCTGTATCCTTTCTGATTTTTTCGCCCGGCGTATTGCAATTTTCTTCCGTTTGGTGTATAATAAAAACAGAGTATTTCTGATATCACAGAAAGGAGAAACGCATGACTGCACAGCAGATTCTGAAACAGTATTTCGGCTATGACAGCTTCCGGAACGGTCAGGCCGAGCTGATTTCGCATATTTTACAGGGACAGGATGTGTTCGGCATTATGCCCACCGGCGCAGGAAAATCGCTGTGCTATCAGGTGCCGGCAATGATGCTGCCGGGAATGACGGTTGTCGTTTCGCCGCTGATTTCCCTGATGCAGGATCAGGTCAGTGCACTCCGGGCAAACGGCATTCCGGCGGCGTTTCTGAACAGTATGCTCAGTACGGAAGAATATAAATCTGTACTCCGGCAGGTGTACAGGGGAGAAATCCGGATTCTCTATGCTGCCCCCGAACGTCTGGAAACATCCGTTTTTCAGAAAATTGCCGGACAAGTTCCTATTGCAATGCTGACTGTGGATGAAGTCCACTGCGTTTCCCAGTGGGGGCATGATTTCCGCCCCAGCTATCTGAAAATCATCACGTTCCTGAAACAGATCCCCAGAAGGCCGGTTCTGAGTGTATTCACGGCAACGGCTACCAAAGAAGTTGCTGACGATGTGCAAAAAATCCTGCATCTGCACCAGCCGTTTTGCCTGACAACAGGATTCAACCGGGAAAATTTATATTTTTCCGTACAGCATCCCAGAGATAAATTTCAGGCACTGCTGGATTTTCTGCATCAGCATCCGGAACAGACAGGCATTATCTACTGTATTTCCCGGAAACTGGTGGAACAGGTAACGGAAGATCTTAATCATGCCGGATTTCCGGCCGTGCGCTATCATGCCCGGCTGACGGACGAGGAACGCCGCAATAATCAGAATCTGTTCATTTACGGCCATGTCCGGCTGATTGTGGCAACCAATGCATTCGGCATGGGCATTGACAAATCCGATGTCAATTTTGTGATTCATTATAATATGCCCAAAAATCTGGAGAATTATTATCAGGAAGCCGGAAGGGCCGGCCGTGACGGCAGTCCGGCCGAATGTATTCTGTTCTATGACAGTTCTGATATGCGTGTAAATCAGTATTTTATCGACAATGCCGGGGAAGAGTCCGGGCTGTCCCCGGATATCAGAGAACAGCTCCGGGAGAAAGAGCTTCAGCGGCTGCGCCGGATACAGCAGTATTGTACAGGAAATTCCTGCCTGCGGCATGATCTGCTTTCCTATTTCGGCGATACAGCTCCGTCATACTGCGGCAATTGCAGTTTCTGCCGGACACACTGCGAATCCAGAGAAATCACACTGGAAACACAGAAAATAATTTCCTGCATTTATCACCTGCATGAAAGAAATCTGCATTTCGATGCCCGTTCCCTTGTGCAGATTCTCCGGGGAAGCAGGGCAAAAAAATATCAGGAATATCATTTTGACCAGTCACTTTCTACTTACGGCATCATGAGGGAAGTCCCTGAAAATGAATGCCTGGAAATGATTCAGTTTCTTCTTAGTGCCGGACTGCTGGCGGAAAAAGAACAGATTCTGCACCTGAACAGAAACGCGGCTCTTTTCCTGAAACAGAAAAAAACGTTATTCATGCCTGTACGGAAAATTCAGCTTTCGGCAGAACTGCGTTCTTCCGGCATAGAAGAGGCACTGTTCCGGAGGCTGGTGCAGTGCCGGGAACAGATTGCCAGAAAAGAACATCTTCCGCCGTATATTGTCTTTACAGATATGACACTCCGGGATATGTGCCAGAAACGTCCGGTATCAGATATGGCGTTCCTGACCGTTTCCGGCGTTGGCCGCGTCAAGCTGGAAAAATACGGCGATGCGTTCATGAACGTCATCCGCAGTTATAATACAGGCAAACCAGAAAACAGAAAGGATTAATTTTTTATGATGGATATCATTCAGATTCTGAAAGAAGAATTCGCCGTCCGTTCTGAATATGTGAAAAATATTGTGGAACTCCTCGACGACGGAAAAACTGTGCCCTTCATTGCCCGTTACAGAAAGGAAATGACCGGCGCACTCGATGACCAGACAATCCGGATAATGGCACTCCGGCTTCAGGCTCTACGCAATCTGGAAACCCGCAAGGAAGAAATCATCACGGCAATCGAGAATAAAAACGCCATGACTGACGAAATTATGCAGGCAGTCGAAAAAGCAATGACACAGGTAGAACTGGAAGATATTTACAGGCCGTTCAAAGAAAAACGCCGTACAAGAGGTTCTGCCGCCCGTGAAAAAGGCCTTGCTCCTCTGGCAGAAGCCATTCTGGAACAAAACCCGGAAATCAATCCCGAACAGCTCGCCGAAGCTTATCTCTCCGAAGAAAAAGGCGTTCCCGATACGGCCGCCGCATTGCAGGGGGCAATGGATATCATCGCCGAAGAAATTTCCGATAATGCCGAAATCCGCTCGGAAATGCGCGATCTGTACCAGCGTTTCGGAACAATGGGCTGTTCTGCTACGGATAAGATTGACGAAGCTCCCGAAGAAGCCGCCGTCTATTTTGATTACTATGAATATGAAAGACTTTTGCCCAGATTGCAGGGGCATCAGATTCTGGCCATCAACCGGGGCGAAAAAGAAGGCTATCTGAAAGTAACCATTCAGGCTTCTGAAACGCTGGCAGAACGCACCTGTACCAGGCATTACCTGAAAGAAAAACCGTCGGCTTCTTCCGAACTTGTCCGTCAGGCCGCCTGCGACAGTGCCAAACGATTGATTATCCCTTCGACTGTGCGCGAAATCCGGAATATTCTGTTCCAGAATGCCTGCGAAAAAGCCATCAGAGTATTTGCTTCCAATCTGAAACAGCTCCTGATGCAGCCGCCGCTGAAAAATACCGTCACGCTGGGATTCGATCCCGGTTACAGAAACGGCTGCAAACTCGCCGTAGTGGACGGCATCGGAAAAGTTCTGGATACGGCAATCGTCTATCCGACTACCAGTGAACGAAAAAAACAGGAAGCCGCTGATATTATCAGGCATCTGGTAGAAACTTATCAGGTTACAGCCATTGCAATCGGAAACGGCACGGCCTCCCGCGAATCAGAAGCGTTTATTGCAGAACTTCTCCCGGAATTTTCTCATAAAGTTTCCTACATGGTCGTTTCCGAAGCCGGAGCTTCTGTCTATTCGGCATCGGAACTCGCCGCCGAAGAATTCCCGGATTATGATGTTTCTCTCAGAAGTGCCGTTTCCATCGCCAGAAGATTGCAGGACCCTCTTGCAGAACTCGTCAAGATTGACCCGAAGGCGATCGGAGTCGGACAGTATCAGCATGATATGCCCAAAAATGATCTTCAGACAGCTCTTGACGGCGTTGTGGAAGAATGTGTCAATGCTGTAGGAGTAGACCTGAATACGGCTTCTGTGCCGCTTCTGTCGCATATTGCAGGAATTAACAGTTCTGTCGCAAAAAATATCGTGAAGTACAGGGAAGAAAACGGCGCGTTCACCAATCGCCGGGAACTGCTGAAAGTTCCGAAGCTTGGCAAAAAAGCGTTTGAACAATGTGCCGGTTTTCTGCGGATTTCCGGCGGTACGCAGCCGCTGGATCATACGGCTGTGCATCCGGAATCCTATCCGGCCGCCGAAGCTCTGCTGAAATATTTCGGCTGTTCGCTGGAAGATGCCGCCGCCGGAAAACTGACAGATCTTGACGAAAAAGTCCGGCAGGCAGGTGCCGAAACGCTGGCAAAAGAACTCAATATCGGCGTATATACTCTACAGGATATGACACAGGAACTCCGCAAACCCGGCCGTGACCCCAGAGATCTTCTGCCGCCGCCGCTGATGAGAAGCGGCGATGTCATGCAGATGAGTGATCTCAAGCCCGGTATGCAGCTGGTCGGCACAGTCCGGAATATTGTAGATTTCGGCTGTTTTGTGGATATCGGCGTACATGAGGACGGCCTTGTGCATATTTCGCAGTTAAGCAGCCGGCGTGTCCGGCATCCTCTGGATGTTGTCAAAGTCGGCGATGTGGTGCACGTCACAGTCCTGGATGTAGATCTGAAACGAAAGCGCATCAGCCTGACAATGAAAAAACAAAACACATAACTGCAAAAAAGGATGGATTTATGATGAAATTTCAGTTTAAAGCATTACAGAAGACAGAGAAAAAAGAAATTGTCTATTCTATGCCGAAATATATTTTATTCACAATACTGTGTATTTTAAGCATATTGCTCCTGACAGCACTGCTGCTTTCCTGCATGACACTCCGGTATTATGTCAGGACAGCGGCAATTCCGCAGGCAGTCGAAGCCGTCGTGCTGGAAAATGTCAGAATCAGTCAGCCGGACGGTTCGCAAAAAACGCTTGCACAGTATATTCTGGATGAGTATATTCAGGATGACCGCATCAGTGTGGAAGAAGTACAGGAAGTACTGCATGACGGAACATTTTCCGATTTCGCTGCCGCTCTGGCCGAACAGTATAACCGCTATCTTGCCGACGGCGGACAATTCCCGGAAATCGATTCACAGGAATTCGTTGCCCTGCTGGAAGAAAATGCCGACTTGATTTATCAGAAAACCGGACTGCGTTTTCTCGACCCGGATAAGAAAAAATTACAGCAAAATTTAAATCATCCGCTGACACTTGTCAATAAAATACTGGAATCTTATTTATATAAAGGCCCGAAGGGATTTCTCCTCCGGACAGCACTGTCGCTCTGGTTCCAGATTTTGCTGATTCTGCTGATGATTGCAGCTCTGGCATGGATGATTGTAATTCATATCCGCGGAAAACGCCGGATCGGCACAGCGTTCAAAATTTACAGTGTGACGGCATTTGTGCCATGCTTCGGCATATTTCTGCTTGGCCTGCTGATGACCTGGGTTCTGGAACTGATGAAACTGCCCGCAGAACTCGGAACTGCACTCCGCGGCAGAACAGTAACATTTTCCGGCATCGGTATGCTGATTTGTGTGATGCTGTTCTGTACGGGTATGCTGTGGAATCTGATTGCTGTCAAGCCGGAGCCTGTACAGGAAATCCAGAAATCCGAAAGCGTGGATCTGCCTAAGCCCGTTCCCCGTATGCAAAGACAGTTCTGCCGCTACTGCGGCCAAAAACTCAGCGATGCGGATGCCCTGTTCTGTATGCACTGCGGAAAAGTTCAGGATAAAGCAAATCTGCTGAAAAAACCTCCTGTTCTGAAATAATATCAGACTATTGACAAAATACGGCGGACGGAGTATAATAAAAACAGATATAATGTCGATTACTGCAAAATAATCACTGAAAGGGGAATCCTGATGGCAGAAGAGAATCTTCACTGCAAAGCATTGTCATTCCTGAGGGCGTGTCGAAAATTGCTGATAATGCTTTTGAAAACTGTCCGGCCGCCGCGGATAATACGGCATTTGATATCTGCGGAAAGATTCTTGTGAGATACAGCGGCAGTCATAGAATTGCGATAATCCCGTCTTTTGTGAATAAAATCGGTGTGAATGCTTTCAGAAACTGCACAGCTCTGAAAACTGTTTTCATTCCTAAACGGGTGACAGAAATTCAAGATGATGCTTTTGACAGCTGTGAAGCTTTGACAAGAATTAATATTCCTGAAGGCGTGACACGGATTGGCAACAGAACTTTTTTCAAGCCCAGAGACGATTGGAAGCTTTGGAAAAAAGTGAGGTAAAAAAATGGCTAAAAGACCAGTATTTAAAATCGGTACAAATATTCCGTTTTTCAGGGAAATCAATACAGAATTCCAGTTTTTCCCCGGTTTCAGCATGGCACAGCAGAAAAAATCAATGGAGAGTCTGCATCAGGCCTATAACAGATTATTTCCGGAAGATAAAATTCTGGAAGTCTCCACAAGATCAGAAGCTGAACTGGGTACACAGTTAAGCGCATTTAATCTGCTGTTCAGACATCAGGCTTTGCCTGCGCCCGTGCCCGTAGAGAATGTGTTCCAGTCCGGCAAAGTGTTTGAACACGGCGGCCCTTATACAGATTTGCTTAACAAAACACCCCGCGAAGCAAAAAAAGATTCTCGTCTCAGAGAAAGCGGCAATTTGACAGCATTTTGCTTTATGGGCGAAAATTTCCCGTTGGAGCCGAAAACTTTTTTCTATGACTGGATTTATATCAATGCCCTGAATCAAAACCCGGAACTCGCAGAACAGCTGGTGAAATATCAGGCTTTTACAGATATTGCATTTAATCCGGCGCGTTCTGTCAATTGTCAGGCACGTTCCTGTGCAATCTTTGTTTCTCTGAAATTATCCGGCAGGCTGGAACAGGCACTGCATTCCAGAAAAAATTTTCTCGCACTTGTATACGGCCGCCCGGAGCCTGAAACATCAGCAGAAGCACAGCCGTCAGCCGAAGGAAAACAGCTTTCTTTCGAGGACATGTAATTTCTCCAAAAAAATCAGCCTCCCCGTTCCGGGGAGGCTTTTGTAAAACCAGATCAGCAGCCGCAGCCGCAGTTATTATTGCATCCGCAGTTATTGTTGTTATTGCCGCAGCAGAACAGAATCAGAATCAGGAAAATTACCCAGCAGCAGCTATTGTTGTTGTTATCGAAACACATAAGACATAATCTCCTTGCTATAAAAAATATATATTTGAAACTCCGCTGTACTGCGTTGTTTCATAGTACATAGTATGAAGCAGGAGAAATTTTGTGACTGCAAATGATAATTATTTTCTCTTGTACTTGATGCCGAGCGCATCTTTTACTTTCTGCTTGGCGGCACTCTCCAGAAAATGGCCGAGTTCGCCCTGGGCAGTCATGCCGATAACACCTTTCAGCGTATCGGTTTTTGACTGTCTGTCACGCTTGCTGGAATTACAGCTCCGGCACATGGCCTGTAAATTGCTGATGACATCAAGGCCGCCTTTTCTTTTGGGAATAATATGATCTACTGTAATCTGCGATTTCGAAAACCATTTTCCGCAGGCCACGCATTTATAATACAGGCCTTTGCGGAATAACAGCTTTTTTCCCTTGTGATGCTGAAAATATAATTCTCTGTAGCCCATGCTTTCACCTCCCGGAATTAATCTGTTATTTCCTATCATAACATATTTGCAGAATTTTGTCAAGATTCTGCAATTGCCCGGAAATGAATTGCTTTTTTGCATTGCCTCGACAAATATTGCGCCAAAAAGATGCTATACTGTTACTAGTTCTGATTTTGGAAAGGAGATTCTTATTTTTATGCAGAATCATTATGATTATGAAATCAGCCGCTTTTCAGAAAATGCTATGCTCGCACTGGAGGCCGGCATCTGCCTTGCCGGAGAAATGGGGCATACCTATGTGGGAACAGAGCATTATCTGCTTGGCATTCTTCATCAGCAGCCCAACACAGCAGCCGAAATTCTGGTCAGCAGCGGCGTGACAGAACAGCAGTTCTCTCAGCAGATGTGCCAGACTGTCGGCCGGGGAACACGCACCGCGCCGGGCTATCACAGCATGACCCCTGCACTGCACAGAATTCTTTCAGAAGCCCAGACACTGGCCGACCAGGAACGCCGTTCCGAAATCGGTACAAGACTCATCCTGCTTGCCATGCTGCGCGATGAAAACTGCGCGGCTGCCGAACTTCTGGAATTTATGCATACAGATCTGAATGCGCTGGAAAAATCCTGTCAGTCCGTCCGGCCGCCGAAAATGCTGAATCCGCCCACGGCTTCAGAATTTCCCCAGCTGTTCCGGTACGGAAAATTAATGCTTCCGTCCGAAACTGCCGATCCCCTCATCGGCAGAGAAAACGAAATCAGCCGGGTATTGCAGATTCTTTCCAGAAAAAGCAAGAATAATCCCTGCCTGATCGGAGAGCCGGGAGTCGGAAAAAGTGCAATCATCCAAGGCGCGGCAGAAAAATTCGCAAGGGGAGAAGTGCCCTCTCAGCTGGCCGGAATGTTTATTTTTTCTCTGGATCTGGGTGCACTACTCGCAGGCGCAAAATACCGCGGCGATTTTGAAGAACGCATCCGCGCCTGTATTCAGGAAGTCACGCACAGCAGCAGAATTATTTTATTTATCGACGAACTGCATACTATCGTCGGTGCCGGTGCCGCAGAAGGTGCCATCGATGCCGCCAATATGCTGAAACCACAGCTTGCCAGAGGCGATTTGCGCATCATCGGCGCAACCACTCCGGCAGAATATGCCAAAACAATCGAGAAAGACGGTGCCCTTGCCAGAAGATTCCAGAGCATTATGATTCAGGAGCCGGATCCGGCCGAAACATTCCGGATTCTGAACGGCCTGAAAGAAAATTATGAAAATTATCATCATGTATTTCTGACAAAGCCCGTGCTCCAGTCCTGTATTGACCTGGCACAGAAATATATTGCAGACAAAAGCTTTCCGGATAAGGCCATCGATCTGCTTGACGAATCCTGTGCCCGTGCCTCGCTTAGAAGCGAAGCGTTCTCCGAAGTCAAAACAGAAGATGTCGCCGCGGTGGCCTCTCTGCGGACGGGGATTCCGCTGGAACAGATGACCGCTGCCGAACAGCAGAAGCTTCAGCATTTGCAGGAAACGCTCCGGGAAAAGATTATCGGCCATGATGCTGTCATTGCACAGCTCTGTGATGCCGTCTGCCGTGCCGGAAGCGGTTTCCGGGAACTGAATCGTCCGGTCGGCTCGTTTCTGTTTCTGGGAGCAACCGGAATCGGAAAAACTGCGCTTGTCCGGACACTTGCCGAAACGCTGTTCGGGACTGAAAAGGCACTCCTCCGGCTGGATATGTCTGAATATATGGAAGCCCATTCTGTCGCCAGACTGATCGGCGCACCTCCCGGATATGTCGGCTTTGCGGAAGAATCTGTATTCTGTTCCCATCTGCGGAAACGTCCGTGCAGTGTGGTGCTGTTTGACGAGATCGAAAAAGCACACCCGGATGTGCTGCATATTCTGCTCCAGATTCTGGAAGACGGCATTCTGACAGACAGTACCGGACGAAAAATCAGTCTGCGCAGCTGCCTGATCTTTCTGACTTCCAATCTGGGAATGCACGGCAGTCAAAAAACAGTCGGCTTTCTGGAACAGCAGAACCAGAAGCAGGAACAGGCCTTGCAGGCTCTGAAACAAAAACTTCCGCCGGAATTGATTAACAGAATGGATGAAATTCTTGTATTTGAAAATCTCACGCCGGAAAGTCTGCTCCGGATTGCAGAACGTCAGCTGACTTTGCTTGCCGGGCGCACGGCACAGAACGGGATTATTCTGGAATATGACAATGCCGCTGTCAGACTGATTGCAGGCTGTCCCGGTACAGAACAGTATGGTGCAAGGCCAATCCGGAGATTTCTCACTCAGGAAATTGAAAATCCGCTTTCCCGGATGTGGCTGCATGATGAATTGCAGAAAGGCGATACTGTTTTTCTTACGGCATCCGGAGACAAACTGGAACTGAAAATCGCCGAGCAGGTGCACTGAAACAAATCAGGAAAAGGCGGTCTGCTGACTGCCTTTTCCTGCCTTTGGCTATTTTTTGGCTTTTTCTTTTTTGCTTTTTTTCTGTTTTTTAATATCAGATTCTTCGGCTGGTTCCGGTTCTGATTTTTTTGCAGCTCTTTCTTTGCGAATCTGTTCAAATTCCAGTTTCTGCTGCTGATATTCTTCATCAGTTTTGCGCTTCTGGGCGGCCAGAAGCAGCATGTAGACAAATCCCACAAACAGCAGCGACGGCAGAGCAATGCTCCTGATTTTTGTCCAGAGCTTCCGCTGTTCGGCTTTTTCCGGTGCAATGCCGGAAATACGCAGAGTCAGATTTTTTCCGTCGGCCAGAAAGGCATTTTCCTGCCGTTCTTCATAGATGACTGTGAAAGAATCTGTAATATCCAGAATATGACCGTTTTCATCCACATAAGCGGCCTTGAAGGTCTGATAATTCTGGAACAGCTGTTCGATTGTATCCGGCGCGTTGAGATACAGCATTGCCTGTATCTCCCATCCTGTTGTCTGATTATACTCACTGTCATAAATCAGAATCTGAGAAACAGAATCTGTATGCTGTGAAAGACTTTGATAATCTTCCTGCTGATACTGTGCAATTTCACTGCCTGACGAAATGGGAAGACTTTTTTCAGAATTCCGTTCCGGACTGACGTACCAGCAAGGCGGCTGACCGGAAGTTTCGGCATAAAAATCATCCGGGTCCGGTATGGCCAGAATATCAAGATAGGCCGTCTGTTCGGGAGCGTGTTCCCATGCCAGAATTGCAGTGCGGGGATCGGCATCATAATGCTGATGGGCGGCAAAAAGTGTCTGAATGAGAATCAGTATCGGCAGAATGATAAAAAAAGTCCAGAAAAATAAGGCTTCCAGAATCACAGAAAATTTTTTCATGACTGTGCCTCATCCCAGATCAGAAATTCCGGCGGCACCTGATCAGTCAGCCAGACTCCGTTTTCAGAAAGATAGAAGGCATAGCCCTGCCGATGCATTTCTCCGGAGCGGATTTTCAGGATATAGGGCTTTCCGTGCCGTTTGCCGACTTTCAGAGCCGTTTCTGTATCTTTGGAAAGATGCACATACTGCCGGGTCATAGGCAGAAGTCCTTTGTCAGAGATAGAATTCAGAAAGCGTTCGGCCGTGCCATGCCAGAGAAATTCCGGCGGCTGACAGGGCTGCAATCCCATATCGACCGGAATCGAATGTCCCTGATTGGCGCGGATTCTGGTTTGATCCGGCGTAAAGCTGTAACGCTGTTTCTCATCTGTGCGGACAATTTCTTCCAGCAAAGCTCTGTCAAGATGAAATCTTCCGTCCTGGTTGATTTTCTGAATCAGGATATCAACATCTGTCCAGCCGCCCTGATAGTCAATCTGAATGCCGACTGTTTCAGGGCTGTGCCGGAGAATCAGACTCAGGAACTTGCTGATTCTGGTCAGAGAATTTTGTTTGTTCATGCTTACCCCTCATTTCTTTCAGGCAGGTGAATTTCTGTTCAAGAGACGGCCGGATTCTGTCATACAGCCAGCAGATGCCCACAGCGGCAAAGCCGGTCATCAGGATATAATAAGGCATGGCATACTGCGATTTGCTTTCTGCCATCAGGTGATATAACATGCCGCCGATGATAATCAGCGGGAAAAATACCTGCATCAGTTCTTTTTTCCGCAGACAGGCAAAGCTTCCCAGCAGTACGCCGGCAAAAATCAGCTGTGAATATAAATCCATATAATATTTAAAATTCTTCTCGGCATCGTTGCAGACCCAAAAGGCAAATTTGCCTTTTTCCTTGTACTGCATCCGGACTTTGTTGTTCCAGATGCTCTGATAACTTGTTTCGTTCCACTGTGATACAAATTTCTTGTAGAAGAATTCATTCCTGTAATTTTTATTTTCAGAAAAATATTGCAGTCTGTTCTTGATTTCTTCTACAGAAGCTTCGGAAGATTCTTTTGTATGAAATTCGTGCGATTCAAAATTTGTGATTGTATACCAGTAACTGTACCAGCCGGGAGCATTTCCGGCTTCGTTCATGCCCATAGCAATGAAAGAAGTCATCGGGATTGACTCGCCCAGTTCGATGCCGCTTCTTGCCTCGTAGGAGGAAATGGCATAGTTCGGCAGAGAATATGCCAGACAGCAGCTCAGTACGATATAAGCCAGCCGAGCGGCCAGTTTCCGGGGCTGTTTCAGTACGCCGAAACATTTCACCAGCGCGACAATCATCATGGCAATCAGGCAGATCAGATAATTCGGCTTCAGCGTATAGGAAACTGCGATAAAAACTGCCGATAACGGAATAAATCTGATTTTCCCGGTCTGGAAATAATATACTTCAAATACAATTGCCCATACGGCAAACACCATGCCCGGATAAATTCCGTAAACGAACACACAGGCAATAATCGGCTGAATGCTGAATAATAATAATACTGCCGTCAGATGATGAATTTTCTCGTCTTTGAATAATAATTTGCTTAACAGCAGCATACCGTCATAAATCAGGGCAAGAAAAATAACATTCAGAATTTCCAGAAAAATCAGCGTTCTTGTCTCTGTGAACAGCATGTGAATCCGGATCAGCATTTCGTTGAATAAAATATAGCCCAGCTGATAAGAATAATATGAAAAATACGGCAGTTCCATCCATTCAAAATCTCCGCGCGAAGACCGTTCCGAAGCCGCTGCCAGTGTGCCGGAATCCTCCGAGGGCATCACCTGCGAAGAGACTACCCAGATTGTGCCTAAGACAATCACCCACACGGAAACAAGCAGCATTTCTTTTGGCAGAGATAATTTTTTCAGCCATGGCATCACGGCAAAGCAGACGGCAAAGCCTACCGCCATCCAGATAAGATTGGCAAAAATATTATCATGATAATACCATACTGATTCGATATTTTCCCGGATCTTGAGAATTAAATTATCGACTCCTTCACCTTCCCGGACAATTTCCATGCCGGTTGTAGAAAAAATACTTGCCAGAGTCAGCACGCCCATCAGGAACAAGGCAAACAGGCATACGACAATCCGGACAAAATGTTCCAGTTTTGTTGTTTTTTCAGTCATGTTTTCAAACTCCTTCCGGGTTTTATTATAGCATAAAATGCAGTGGACTGCAAGTCTTTTTGAAAAAATAATCTCCGTGCCCCGGAATTTTCCGGAACACGGAGCAAACATTATTTCGTCACAGCCTGATAATTTTCTGAAACTACATTCCAGTCGATAACTTCAAACAGATTTTTCAGATAATCGCCGCGCAGATTTTTATATTTCAGATAATAGGCATGTTCCCAGACATCCAGTGCCAGAATCGGAATATATCCTGTTTTTTCCGAAATCGGATTATCCTGGTTCGGGGATGCCGAAATCATCAGATCGCCGTTCGGATTTGCAGAAAGCCATGCCCAGCCGGAACCGAACTGTCCAAGTGCCAGTCTTGTGAGTTCTGTTTTCAGGTTCTCGAAACTGCCGAACGTACTGTCGATTTTTTCAGCAAGCTTTCCTGTCGGAGCGTTTGCCGGGTTCGGAGAAAGCTGTGAAAAATACAGATTGTGATTATAAAATCCGCCGCCGTTGTTTTTCAGTGCAGTTCTGACAGCCGGGTCGGCAATCGTATCCAGATTTGCCAGAATTTCAATTACATCCTGATTCTGAACGCCTGCCATTTCAGCGGCTTTGTTGAAATTCGCCGTGTAAGAAGCATGATGTTTGCCGTAATGTGTTTCCATTGTGAGAGCATCAATATAAGGTTCCAGTGCATCGAAAGCATAATTTAATTCAACTTGTGTAAACATAGGGGATTACCTCCTGAAAAATAATATATTATTATTATATAAAATTTTCAGGAATTTGTCAAGTATTTTTTACAAAAATAAATTTATCCGGATTTTAATCATAATAAGCTTCAAACGGATCTTTAGGCTTGGGAACGATTTCCTGCCGGATTTGCAGAAAATAAATCAGAATTCCCACAATGCAGGCAGCCAGTTCGGCCGCAGGAACTGCCAGCCAGATTCCGGTAACGTTCCAGAGCCTGGAAAAAATCACGGCAAACGGAATGACAAGAATCACGCCCCGCAGCATGGAAAGAATCTGTGCCGGCTTGGGCTTTTCCAGCGACGTGAAAAATACGGTATGAATGACATTCACGCCCATGAACGGAATTGCAATGAAATAAAGCCGCAGACCGTTTTCGGCCATCAGCTGAAGATTCTGGTCATGACTGCTGTTGAAAATGCCGGCAATCTGAATCGAAGTATAAAAAACAGAAAAATAAATTATCACAGAAATGCAGACAGTCAGCTTCATAGCCGCCGAAAGCAGATATTGCAGTGCCTTTTTATCATGTGCGCCGTGTTCCCTGCTCATCAGAGGCTGTACGCCGTAAGAAATGCCCGTATAGAGCGAAGTCACCACAATTGCAATATTCGCTACAATTCCATAGGCCGCAACCCCGGTATTGCCTTCCAGATGCAGAAGCAGAAAATTAAAAATCATCATGACAATTCCGGCTGCAAGTTCATTCACAAAAGAAGAAAATCCCAGAGAGGCAATTTCTTGAATCATCGGCAGAGACGGCCGGAAAAACCGGAACTGAAATGCATTCCATCCGCTGATAATATGCAGACTCATCACGGCCATGCTGATCAGCGGCGCGGTACAGGTTGCAAGGGCTGCGCCTTTCATGCCCATCTGCCGGACAAAGATAAAATCATAATCCAGAATGACATTTGCCGCACTGCCTATCAGCATGGCCGCTGTGGCAAGTTTTGGTGCGCTGTCGTTCCGGATAAAGCAGAGCATGACCTGATTCAGCAAAAATGCCGGAGAAAATAATAATACCATCCTGAGATAATCATAAGTCAGCTGAAATATATGTTCATCTGCTCCCAGCAGAATCGTCAGCGGCCTGGCAAAGAAAATTCCCAGAATTTCAAAAATCAGCACAATGCCGCCCATTCCCAGAATCGTATTTGTAAAAATCCTGTCAGTGTCAATGCGGTCGGTATGGCAGTAAAAAATAGAAAATTTTGTCGCGCCGCCAATGCCGAACATCAGCCCGAAGCCGTTCAGAAAATTGAATACGGGCAGTGCAAGGTTCAGAGCTGCCAGCCCGTCCGTGCCAAGGCCTTTCGAGATAAAAAACGTATCCGCCAGAATATACAGCGAAATCCCGAAAGAGCCAATCATGTTCAGAAATACATATTTTCTGAAATCATGTTTTAAATCTGGTAAGTACATGAATTTTTTCCTCCAAAGAGAAACAGCACGCTGTTTGCAGAAAACGTGCTGTTTCTATGCATCAGCCTACCAGACCGGAACGCTCAATGCCTTCTGTGAAGTATTTTTGCAGGAATGTATACATCACAAGCAGCGGCGTAACGGATAACAGACAGCCGGCTTCCATCCAGATAATCTGTTCACGCGGCGAAACTTCTACCGTTGCACTGTTGAACAGCTCCAGAGAAAGCAGTGTGTTCAGATTTTTCAGCATCAGAGCAATTGTCGAATTGTTCGTGAAAAACGTCGAGCTGACATAATAGTCGTTCCAGTACCAGACGACTGAAAACAGAAAGACAGTCAGGAACGAGGAAGCCGCATTCGGCACCATTACCTGAATAAATGTCCGGAAAGGGCCGCAGCCGTCCAGATAGGCGGCATCTTCAAGTTCTTTCGGCAGGCCTTTGAAAAACTGCCGGAAGATAAAAATCATCAGTCCGGCGCGGATGCCGTTCGCCATCAGGGCAGGCAGATACATCGTCAGCGGCGAGTCAATCAGATTGAATTTCTGTGCAAGCGTGGGATTGGCCTTTTCAATCAGCGGCTGAATCCCAAGGCAATAACGGAATTCCATATACTGCGGAATGGCAATAATCTGGTTCGGCACAAGAATCATCATCAGGACAATGCCGAATAATAAATTCTTGCCTTTGAATTTAAATCTTGCAAATCCGTAGCCGGTCACGGCACAGGTCACCACCTGTACCAGTGAACAGCCGATGTTCAGAAACAGCGTGTTTGCCAGCGTGTGCCAGAAATCCATGGCATTCATTGTCTGTTTCAGAATTTTCAGCGTCAGATGCCGCGGAATCCACATGACTGTGGGGTCACTCATATCCTCCTGCGCACGGAAGGCACAGCTGATCATATAAATCAGCGGATACAGAATGATAAAACACAGCCCGAACAGAATGAAAAATCTTGCAATCGGCCATACTTTGTCCATCGCTTCTTTGCGTTTGAGATAGGCAATTTCTTCTTTGTTCATATTGCGCATATGAATCTGACGGATCTGTTTTTTGGAGAGACCGTTCCCGACAATGTGTTCGCCTTCGGCAGCAGGTTCCTGTTTTTTCTTGAAAATAGCAGTCAAAATACAATCCCTCCTTTAGTCTACTTCGTAATAGATAAAATGATTCAGAATTACAGTAATCAGTCCGACAGCGGCCAGCACAATGATAAAATAAATCCATGCCATAGCGGCGGCGTAGCCGTACTGCCAGTCTTTCTGCATATCCAGCACGCGCCCCATGACGGCGTTATCCGGAGAAGTAAAACTGTCAATGACTGTGAAAATCAGGCAGGCCAGAATCATCGGGCTGACATAAGGCAGCGTAATCTTCCAGAAATATTCCCATGCCGTTGCGCCTTCCATCTGGGCGGCCTCTTTTGCCGAAACAGGAATATTCTGCAATGCCGCCAAGAAAATCAGAATCTGAATGCCGGCGTTCCAGACAATGCCGAAAATATTATTCGATACGGCTTCCACCATTTTCTGAATATTCTCGTTAATGCCGTACAGGCCGATAAACTGGAACAGTTCGCCCATCAGGTCAGTAGAAAACATTGTGGAGAACTGTCCGGCACTGCTCGCGCCGCTGCTGGAAATATTGCCGTTGATAATGCTGTAGACAGGCCCCGTTGCTATGATAACAGGCAGAAAGAATACTGCTCTTGCAAAAGTTCTGCCTTTGAATTTCTGATTCAGAATTACCGCGATAAACAGTGAAAAGATGATAATCAGCGGCGTTTTCCACAGCGTTTCTATCAGCACGTTGACAAGATATTTGCTGTAATTGGCATCCCCGGTAAATACATAGATATAATTATCCAGTCCGACCCATGTACCCTTCATGCCGCCTTTTTCGGGCTTGACTTCCATAAACGAATACATCAGGGAATTGGCCAGCGGATATAAAAACCAGATCAGTGCGCCGACCAGCCACAGGGCAATGAATCCATAGCCGTACATGGCTTTGCGTTTTTCATAAGGCATTTTAATCTGTCTTTTTTCTTTTGCCATGTGTCCGTTCACACTCCTTCCTGTGCATTGGCAAGTTTGTAGACAATGCCGTTTGCAGTGATTGATTTTTCGGCATAATCCACAGTTACCTGGGTGCCGTCCTCGTAAGTCGTGACGGAAATATCGCCTGTGCGGACATAATCTGTGATGACTTTGTCACTGACTTGGGAGAGAATTTCTTTTGCCAGTTTGTATTCCTGGGCAGCCGTATCCGTCCAGAAAGCATAATTGGAATAATAATAACTGTCCAGCAAAGTATCTTTCAGATCGCTTGCCTGGGCATAGATCATATCATAAGCCGGATTGCATCCGGTTGCAACAGCTGTCAGGAAAGATTCTGTACTGTCGGCACTGGCATTGATGGCCGTGCTGGAATAGGGAATAATTCCGTGCATTACCAGCTGATAGAACGGGATTTCTTCATCAAAGATATCAAATCCGCTGGAATGCAGTGGCACATCGGAAATTTTATCGGCATAAGGGAAGGCATACGCTGCGCAGGTATCGGCCAGCAGGGAAAGCCCAGAATCCTGAATGCTCTGATAAGAATCCTGAAGCGCATGGATTGTGTCATCACGGGACATATTCTGTTTTCCGTAATCGCCCCAGACGGTAGAAGTCATTTCTCCCAGACACACGCCGCCGAGCTTGCGCTTGGAATAGCTGTTGGCGAGCTTCTGATATAATTCTGTAAATACGCCCGGCGAAAGCAGGGATTTCGTCTTGACTGTGGAATCCTGCACCCCGTAGGAAAGATTATATGTCATCTGCCGGGAATAAGAATTGGAAATCCGGATTGTCGTATCCCGGAAAGTATAGTAACCGTTTCCGGAATCGAATATCTTGTTATTGACGGACGGATAAAAATCAAAACCCTGTTCGTCAAGATATTTGACCAGCTTGTTGAATTTCGCCGCGCCGCCCAGTGTTGCAGAGGGTTTGGACTGATAATCCACTTTGCCGGAAATGCCGTCATTTGTCCAGTTGTTGTAGATAACCGACATGGAATCCACGCCGAGTGCTTTCAGTTCAGAAACAATGTTTTCGGCTTCGGCATAGCTTGTCATGGAAGTTTTCATCGTAACGGGAATTCCCAGCACAGAACGGGATTTCATCGTACCGCCGTACAGATCCAGATATAATTCTGCCGAATTGGGCTGTGCTTTCTGAGTGATGCCGCCGTCTGTCAGAAGATAATTTCGATAAGTTTCGGCGATGTTCATATAACTTGCGCTGGAATCTGCAATGGGATAATATCTTAATTTAATGCTTTCTGTTTTGATATCGCCGCTCTCGAAAACGGTCAGATTGCCGTAATCTCCGGCCATGCTGTAAGTATCCGACCCGCGGAGCTGGAAAGTGAAATTACAGGTATTGAAACTGCTGAGAGACTGTCCGCTGACGCTGGAATTCAGCGAAACATTGCCGTCACCCTCTTCAATAATCACTGCCATGGCGTTATTTTTTCTGACAATGCCATAGACCGGCATCAGAAGTTCTTCCGTAACGGCAGGCTTGGTTGTCGGAACGTTGGTGATGTCACGGCCGTAGACTTTCTGGGAATAGCTTTTGGTTGTTTCTTTGCCGTTATTGAACCGGATGAGGGAGCCGCATCCGTCCGGAATGACGAAATAACCGTTTTCGTCGCCTTCTCCTGCGCCGAACGCCCCCAGCAGAGTCAGCTGTGTGGCAACAAGGCCTTTATCAGTCATTGTTTCTTTGATTTCGCTGCAATTCACGCTGACGGACATGTAATCTTCTTCCAGCTGATAAGTAACAGGAATGGTAATGCCGCATTTATCGAATTGATAAGTAATCGTCAGGCCGTTATCGAGTTCCTTGAAGCTCAGGGCAGCTGCATTCCGGGAACGCAGATTTGTCGTACCGCGGCTGTTGCTGTCGCCGTAAGTCAGAACAACGGAAGACTGCAATTCTGTCACAACCAGCGGCGTAGCAGTCGCATCACGGTTGGCAGTCGGCGGCGAGGACCACCATGTATAGCCGCTTTTTTTATTTTCCAGACCAATCAGGCCGGTATCTTCATCATAGTACATCTGGAAACTGTCATTTTCAGCCACGGTTTTGACACATACGCGCACCTGTGTCTGATAGCCGTCCAGAACTGACCAGCGGCTTCGGTCTTCGTTCTGATAGAGCGTTGTTTCGCCCTGACTCCAGACGTTCTGCATTTCGGCACGAACAGATTTATAATCCGTACTGTAGAGTTCCAGAGTATTTTTATCTTTTGTCAGGAATAAATATTCACTGTCCAGCGTAGAAACTCTGAACCGGATTTTGATCACAGATTTCTGGTCGGCATCCAGAACAACAAGATAATTTCCTGCTTCGCTGTAGTAGATATGCTGGTCTTTATCATGTTCGATTTCTTCCAGTTCTGCGGCCATTTTTCCTGTTTCGGCATCAATCAGGACAAGCTCGGCATGTTTAAGATGTTTTTCTGCATCTTTGACAGCATCTTTGCGTTCTTCTTCATCAGAATATTTTTTCTGCATATCGGCTTCTATCTTGTCTTTATAATCCTCTTCGCGAATCCAGACTTCATAGCCGTCGGTTTCGCCGAGGGATTTCAGATAAGCTCTGACCTCATCGGGAGAAGAATCAAATTCTTCCTCTTCTTCTTCGACAGAGATTGTTTCTTCGGAAAGAGCTTCGTCTTCCGGAGAAGCCGCTTCTTCCGTGACAGCGGCATCCGGAGCAGTATCAGCATCTTCGGCGAAAACCATCGCAGAACCGGAAGTGCACAGCAGAGCCATCGAAAGCAGGCAGGCCAGAACATGTTTTAATTTTAATAATTTCATGATGTTTCACCTACACTTTCAGACGGTATGCAATTTCGGTATAAATCGAATAAGCAAAGACATACACCTGCTGGAACAGCGAAAGCAGAAGCACCAGCAGAAACAGCATAATCAGCATGGCACAGATCGTCAGGATGATTGCGCCGATTGTCTTCATGAATGAATACTGATGTACGGACTTGATCGCTGAAAACAGCAGGACACCCGTCCACAGCAGGCCGATAATATGCACGGCATCAATGAAGACGGCCTCGTCACGGATCAGAAAATGTGAGAGAAATACTTCGATATAAATGCTGGCAACATAGGGAATCATCGCATAGGCACTGTAGATGAAGATATTTTTCATTGTGCCTTCGCCTTCCAGCAGTGTGCAGATTGACCAGTTGCCGACTACCCAGGTGCAGAATAAAATAATCGTCTGGACAATATAGGGGATAATATTGAACATTTTATCGGCTTCGGCATAGAACTGGAATCCGTATAATCTGTTGTAGAAAATCGATGCAACAAACCACAGCAGGACAATCACAATGGAATATTTCATAGAACCGGCTTTTTTCCAGCGCATATCTTCAAAGCCTTCCATCGGATGAGTGACTGCATGTTTGACCCATTGCTTGTTGGTTAAATCCATCATAGAGCTTATTCACCCTCCTCCTGTCGTTTGCGTTCGTCAGTGCGTGTGATATCGTATTCCAGATTTGGCTTATAATGCTTTTTGAGGTAGATTCTCAGGGCGATGACTGCAATCACAAACAGAATGACAACAATTGTCACGCCCTTGATATGCTCTGTCAGCCATTCTGTCCGGTAGCCCTCGAATGCTCTGTTGTAACGATACGGAGAATCGGCCAGTTTGGCATATTTCATCGAACCGGCATAGTCGCCCTGCACCAGCAGTGCGGCCGAAATTCCCAGAAATGCCCGGCGATAATTGCCGTCATACTGCAATACCTGATACCACGGCTCCAGAGCTTCTTCATAATAGCCGCCGTTGTATTTGACAGTAGCATCATGTACAATTCTGCCGAAATCTGTTTCTTCAAACACAGTGACAGTATTTTTTCTGGTATCCAGAACCAGAACTTTTTCTCCGATGGATTCGATAGCGGCTACTTCCGTAAAGCCGCCCAGCTGTTCTGACGAACTGCCGAAAATAAATAATAAATTTCCTTCTTCGTCATACTGGAACACACGCCCGGATGTCAGATCCAGACAGTTGATGTTGCCGTCGTCAGCAATTTCAATATCGCAGATCATGGACTGATAATTCTTGTTAGTATTGGAATCATAAACAGATTCGACATCGCCCCAGGATGTTTCCAGGCTGGAAAACAGATTAGTTCCGGCCGGGTTCAGCTTTTTGACCGTATCTTTTTTCTGTGATGTGGACTGTGTACAGGTGTAGATAAAGCCCTCGTCATCCAGATCGAAATTTGTAATGCCGGACGGAACGGTTCTGGAAGTTCTGGAACGCATTTCATCTGTCGAGATTAATTTCCAGAAATAATTGGCAATCACCGCAGAAGTGGCCTCTACAGTATTGGCACCGTAATAGCCCTGAAATTCGCCTTCGCTGTTGAACATGGCCGCACCGGTTGTGATATTGCCGAGAACAATATAGACATTCCCGGCCTTGTCGGCAATGACTTTCTGCGGCATGAAAGTCAGTTCCTGCGAGAACAGTTCTGACTGCGGCTTGGTGATTTCCATTTTTATATTGCAGTCATAGTCGCATACCAGAACACGGGAGTTATTATAATCCGCAATATAGACAAGATCTGTTTCCGGAGCGACGTAAATGCCTTCCGGCTGTTTGAGTGTAGTTGTTTTTCCGTCCGGATATTGGAATTCTTCCATTACCATGACGGCTTCGGTCAGGTCAGAATCTGTCACAACAATGCGGTTATTTTTCGTATCGACAATAAAAAACTGATCGTAAGCATCCCGGAAGATATCACTGGGTTCGGAAAAATCGCCGATGCCCAGATCCTGTCCGCTGACGGCACGGGAGGCCAGATAGCCCGCCTGCGAGGGAATTGCTTCTTCCCATCTGTCATAGTTATAGACATCGTAATGCTCTTCGGCATGGACGGCCATACTCAGCAGGGAAGAAGAAGCAAGCAGTCCGGCAAGAACAGTTACTGCCATCTTTCTGAATTTTTTCTGCATAACGCTTCCCCCTTAATCTTTGATGCCGGAATGTGCCATTGTTTCGATGACGTTCCGCTGTGCCAGCATGAAGATGACAATCGGCGGCACCAGCATGAACACGGCGGCAGCCATGGCCACGCCTGCACGGGCAAGTCCGGAGCTTGCGGCCTGCTGTACCACAGTCGGCAGAGTTTTCAGCGATTCTTTGTAGACCAGCGTACCGCCCTGAATATTCCATGCTGCCTGGAATGCAAAGATAATCATCGTCATGAGTGCAGGCTTCTGGTTCGGCATGACAATTTTCCAGCAGATGGTGAACATGTTCGCGCCGTCTACTTTTGCGGCTTCAATCATGGCATCCGGAATGGTTGTCATGGACTGACGCATCAGGAACAGACACATCGGAGATGCAACAGACGGCAGAATCAATGCCCAGTAAGTATTAATCATGCCGAGTCTTGCCATGACAATATATTGCATGATATAAATAACATTGCTCTGATATAACAGCGAGGTGACAATGATTTTATTCATGACATTCATGCCGGGCAGTCTGCACTTCGCCAGAATGAACGCCGCCATCGAGGCAAAGACACACTGTGCAACTGTTACGCAGATTGTGACAAATACGCTGTTGAATACATAGCGCGAAAACGGCACCCACATATCAGACAAAGTCTGGAACATATCCCGGAAATTATCCAGTGTCGGGTCAATGACATATAATTTCGGCGGAAAGACAAATAATTCATGTACAGGCTTGATGCTCATGATAATTGCCAGATAAATCGGCAGAGCCATGAACAGTCCCAGTACGGTCAGAAAGACGAAAATTCCGATTGTTCCGCCGATTTTCTTTCCGGCCTGCTTGTTCGAGCCGCGGACTTTTTCAATATTGCCGGCCTGATATTTGCGGGGAACTTTTACTTCTTTTTTCTTTTCCTGAAGATTCAATGCTGCCATAAAGAAAAGCCCCTCCTTAATCCATAAAATTACTCAGCAGTTTGCTGATGAGTTTGTTGCAGACAAGCATCGCAATGAACAGTACCATGCAAATTGCCGATGCATAGCCCATTTCGTAACGAACCCAGCCGTAGTCATAGGCATGTGTCATGATTGTATGGGCTTTGTAATCTGTACTGGGAAAGCCGACTAAGCTCTGTGAAACAGTTCCGGCCGTGAACGAGCTGACAATCTGCATGACTGCCGCAAACATCAGCTGCGGCCCCATCGACGGAATTGTAATATAAATCAGTTCCTGCCATCTGTTCTTGATGCCCTCGATAGCACCGGCTTCGTACTGAGATCTGTCAATATTCTGGAAACCTGCACGGAGTGCCAGGAATCCGGCACCCAGCGAAATCCAAAGCTGTACGACAATTACAACGCCCAGTACATAGGAACTGTCCGTCAGCCACTGCACAGGAGCTGTGACAAGCCCCAGATTCAGCAGGACAGAATTCAAATATCCGTAAGAGTCGCCTGAAAAAATCAGCTGCCATACTGTATAGACATTCGCCATAGAAGGCGCATAAAAAATCAGCGTAAAAATTGTTTTCAGCTTCGGATGAAGTTCATTAATCAGCCACGCCAGCAGAAAACAAAGCACATAACTCAGGGGGCCTGTAAATAATGCAAATACCAGCGTAACACGGATTGACTGGATAAAAATACTGTCGTTTAAAAATAAAGTTGTATAATTCGATAAGCCGATAAATTTCGGCAGCTGTACCATATCAAAATCTGTAAAGCCCATAGGCAGGGACATCACAACGGGCACAATCGTGAAAATAAAGAATACCAGCATGAAAGGCAGCATCATGAAATAACATTCCTTGTTCTGCTTGACTTGCAGCCACATCAGACGGCGTTCTTCCTGTTTGGTACGTTTTCCGATTTCGGATTGATCCCGTTTTTGTTCAGCATGTTCCAAATCTGATTCCTCCTTGTATGAAAATTAGTCAGAAGCCGTCGGAAGCCCAAGGTTTTCGCGCTTTCTGGTGATTTCAGTGTTGATGTCACGGTTGTACCATAACAGTGTATCACGGGGATTTTCGTTATTATTGACCGTTTCGCGGAATGCGTTCATGATATTTCTGGTAACGGCATAAGAAGCCGGAATAATCGGAATTTCCTGCAATTCTTCCTGTGCAGTAAGCAGAGTCTGCTGTTCGGATTTCGACCATGCCAGCTGCTGGAGAGCTTCTGTATTTGCTGTCGTATAGCGGCCGAGCTGTCCGAGCAGGCCTTCAATCTGTGTGCCGTATTCTACCTGGATTTCCGTGGAACTGAACCATTTCAGGAAATCCCATGCGCCCTGAATATCTTTGCATTTATTGAAGATGACTGCACCCGAAGAAGTGGAGTTGACCGCATGGGAAATGCTGCCGTCCTCCTGTACCGTGCCCGGAACCTGTGTAAAGCCCCATAAGCCTTTGATTTCCGGCGATGCAACAGAAAGCTGATTGTAAAAACTATAATCAGAAATGACAAGCGGATATTCTCCTGTCCGGAAACGGGAAAAGCCGTCATAAGACTGTTCAAAACCGTATTTTGTATACAGATCTGTCCATTTCTCAAATGCTTTGACTGCAATGATATCGTCAAAATTTGTCTGTGTCTGGCTGGAGTTGTAATAATTCAGGCCGTTCTGAAGCATGAACATCGCAAATGTATGACCGGATTCAGTCGCGGCCGAAATAGTCGCATTTGTACCCGAAACAACCGGAAGCACCAGACCCACATACATGTAATTTCTCTGGAGTCCGGGAAGCATATCAATAATATCATCCCATGTGGACGGCGGAGCGGTATAGCCCATTTCCGACAGAATATCCTTGCGATAGAACATCATAGCCCAGCTCTGACTCAGCGGCAGACCGTAGCAGCCGTTTTCGTAACAGTAGGGGACAGTAGCATATTCCTGAAATCTTTGTGTGACTTCATCGAAATCAGAAAATTCGTTTTTCAGATCGACAAGCAGACCTCTTGCGGCCAGATTGACAGGAAATTCTCCGCCGAGGAACAAGGCAACATCAGGGCCTTTTCCGGCGAGTGTTGCTTCTACTACGCCGCCCACTACCAGATTGACGGCAATCGGGGTCTGATACTGTTCTGCAAATTCTGATTCTACCAGCGATTTGACAACCATTGCCTGATCACGTCCCAGGCTGACCCATACGTTGATGGCCTCTTCTCCGGCATCATCGGAAAGATTGGTATAATCTTCAAAGAACGAACCGTAAAATCTCTTCCAGCCGAAACTAAGCGATTTGAACGCATTTCTCCTGACAGAACTGAAATTCTGGCTGGCAGAAGCAAGTTCCAGATAATCCACTTCAAGGGGCTGGCCTCTGTAATCGAACATCCAGGCAGAAAGCGCAGTGATATTATCTTTAATCTGCGAGAGATAATCCGGAATTTTCAGCGGCGTTTCAATACAGCTGTCCAGAACCAGATACATGCGCTCCAGAGAAGCCGCTTCGGAACCTTCGGAACCGGCCATCGTTTCAATATTATTCTGGATTGCTTTCAGGTCATTGGAGAGCCTTTCAAATTCGCCGAGCAGTTCGGGAATGCGCTCGTGAACATAATAATCTGTATACTTGTCCGGAGAAGGCCCTGTAATCATCAGGATTTTTCTGTAATAAGAGTTGATATCCAGTACAGCGGCATCCAGAACGCGCATTGATTCGCCGATTTCTCCGGGGATGACTTCCATCTTGATAGTATGAGTTTCTCCGCCTTTGAGATAGATATATAAATCTTCGCCGCTGGCATCTTTCGGGGAAACAACCTGCCAGTCCGTATCATAATAGAACTTGACCTGATTCATTTCCTGACAGATTACTTCATCATCGATATAAATTCTGCGGTTGGAATAAAAGCCGCGCATTTCGCTCTGACGAGCCTTGATGCCGAGTTTGTACCAGCCATCCTGAATCTGACTGCCGTCCACTTCCCATGTAATCGTCTGCATGGCCTGATTCCAGTTTCCGGAACCAATTGTATTATAAACAGTCTTTGACGGGTTCGACGGGGATGCCAGATAATTGGAATTATCAGAAGTCGGATATAAAGTCGAATCGCTTTTATAGGCAGCGGCTTCGCCTTCAATGCGAATCAGTGCAGAAGGCGTGCTTTCTTTGGTGACAGAGGCATTGACACTGTTTTTGTACTCTGCATAATCCGGCAGAGCTTCCGGCGTGTAAAACTTGAAAGATTCCAGTGCAAAATAGCCTTTTGTAATGGCAAAACTGATTTCGTGCGTTCCCTGTTCCAGATAGAAAATCAGCGGATCGTTGAATAAGCCGTCCACATCCAGCAGAGGCGATTCCATCCATCTGCCTGTCTGCACCTGTGTCGGACGAACCTGATTTCCTTTCGAGTCCAGTTTAATTTCCTCGCTGTTGACATAAATCTTGTTCAATGTGGCACGGGAAGCCGTATCGTAAGGCGATTCGCCGTCGATTAAAATGCCGAATTCGATATTTGCCATATTTGACGGAATTGGCATATACGAGAAATCCAGACAATAAATTCCTGTTTCCGGTACAGTGATATCATAGCTGACACTGCCGTCAGGGGCATTCCAGATTAAGATATTATTTTTCACTTCCTGATCGTATTCGCTTCCGTAACTGCCGACAGAAACGCCGTCGGGTTCACTTCCGGCATCAAGCGAAGCATAATCTTTTCCGGAGACGATAATTTCTTTCTGCGGACGTTTTTCACTGGAATACGTATCATAATAATCACTGTAAGTAGCCTGTTCCACATACAGCGGCGTTTCGGCATCAGCGGCATCGGTCAGAACGGCATCGGCCGTATCTTTGCGGGTTCTCTGGGATTCTTTTTCGGCAAATGCCGGAAGTGAAGCATTGGAGAACAGTGCCAGCACCAGAAATGCACTCAGAACATACATCTTCTTATTTTTCAGAATGATTCCACCCTTCTTTGCTGCGGGTTGGCACAGCAGTCATTTGGATATTTCCGGAACAAAACGGAAATAACATATCCATACATATATATTATATTATAGCAGAAATCGGCGGCATCTGTCAAGCATTTTTCAAATATTTTACACAAAAAATCGAAATATTTCCTATACGATATGCACAATAAGATAAAAATCAAGCGAATTATTATATTAGTTTTATATTTTAATTAATTCAGAAAATCAAGAAAAACTGCTGAAAAAATACAAAAAATTCTGAAAAAATATTTGAAAAAACACTTGCTTTTTTTCTCGAAATGTGCTAGAATATTACTAACAGGATTTCTGTCCTGATTCCAGATACAGGAGGTGTTACGTTATGGCATATCAGATTACTGACGCTTGCATCAGCTGCGGCGCATGTGCAGACGAATGTCCTGTCAATGCAATTTCCGCCGGCGATACCAAGTACGAAATCAATGCAGAAGTCTGTCTTGACTGCGGTGCATGTGCAGCAACATGTCCCGTTGAAGCTCCTCAGGCTGAATAATTTCAGATTCATGTGAGTACTTCAAAAAATCAGAATCATTACAGCTTATTTTCTGATATCATCAAAGCTGTAGTGCGGATTGAAACAAAACATCAGAACAAGTAAAGCCGCCTTTTCCGGGCGGCTTTGCTTTTATATTAATCAATAGGATTCTGGATGTTTTTAAAATATTCTGCAATTCTGGCTTTCAGTTCTTCGCTGTCAGTTTCGGAATCTTCATCAAGATCGGTCAGTGTTGTGTTGGCAGCAACATAAACGGATTTCGCTGCTGTGTTGGAAGACTGTACTGTTGTCTTTTCCAGCTTGTTATGCAGATATTTAGTCAGAATGATAATATCAGCAACATTGATTTCTCCGTTCTGATCGGCATCGGCGTATTTATAGTAAGTGCCGTTCAGAGCAGCTCTTTTCAGCAGAACCAGATCATAGATATTAACAAGATTATCCTGATTCAGATCAAAGAAAATCCGGTTGCCGATTGTGATATCTTCAGATTCTGTATAATAATATTCCGGCTGGGCAGTTTCTTTAAAGTTCACGCGGAAATAATCCATAGAACCGTCCATTCCCTTGCCGATATAATAGGTTGCATCTTCGGAAACAACATCTACAGGATCAATTTTAATGCTGTTTGTTCCGTAGACTTTTCCGTTTACAGTGAGTTTCACTTCATCTCCAGTAAAGGCTACACTGATAGCGGCCCATTTTCCAAGCTCTACAGCTTCGGGAGCTTTCAGGGACTGCAAACCGTTTTCATCTTTTACCCATAAAACAAGATTTCCGTTATTGCCGGCCACCAGCCAGATATATCTTTCATCATTGCCAAACTGGAAGAGATAACTGAAATCACGGATTAAAACAGCTGTCTGATATTCCACATCATGGAAGTTTGCATAAGAACTGTCTGCAATCAGATACTGATTTACGCCGTTGAATGTCAGAACACCGTTTGCACTGGTTCTGGATTCTTCCCATTTGGGATTGTTCACAGATACGCCGTAAGTGGAAATATAATTATCCTTTGCGATTCTGGAGCTGTCTGTATCGAATTCCAGACCGGCATACTGTCCGTCATTGTAAGGACGGGAATTGACATAATTATCCGGGCTTGCCCAGCCGTAGACAGCTCCGGCCTGTACGGTTCTGCTGGAATCGTCATAATAATCGCCGTCAGTGATGGCCTGACCGGCTGCCGAACCCTTCGCGAGTCCGTAAGTCACACCCTTGACTGTCGCATTTCCGGAGACAGTATAATCATTAAAGACAAGTCCGCTTTCGAGCACTCTTGCATTATCAGAGATAACAGAATTTCCCATGACTCCGGCAGAATCAGAAATAATTGCATTATCCTTGACGGTAGCATTTTCGGCGACAACTGCATGACCGGAAACAACTGCATTTCCGGAAATTTTTGCCGAACCTGTGACAGTGGCATAATCTTTAATCTGTGCATTTCCGGTAACAGTGGCATAGCCGAGGACTTTTGCATTCTGGCCGACATAGACAGAATCATCCACACGAGCAGTTTCAGCGACAAAGCCGCCGCCGTTGCTGTGATAGTGTCCTTGCGCCATGCCTGTATTATTTGCCGTCTGCATGATGGATGCGCCTTCGATTGTGACAGCATAAGGATATCTTGTTTTTCCTAAGAACGGACGGTTATTTTCATCGAATTCGCCTTCGCCGTAAGCCCACGGCACGCCGTTTTCCTGCCATGTATCGGAATCGGGAGTCGCTGTCACAACAAGGAAAACGGCATCGGCAAGACCGATATTGGAAATACTTCCGGTTTCGCCGGATTTGAACAAATCGGAATAAACTGTAGAGCCGTCAGAGTGCAGAACAGCAAGGCAGGCGCGCCAGTCTGCGCCCTGTACATCGGTCAGGCCTTCTAATGTGGCGGAAACAGAAGCACCTTCTTCCCATGTACCGCCGGAAGCTTTCAGCGGAATGATATTAATCCCGAACTGCTGAGGAGCACGTTCTGTCGGGACAGTATAATAATTATCTTTCTCAGTAGTTTTTTCTAACAGTGTATAGATTTCGCCCCAGTTCCATTCGCCGGAATTCAAAAGCTGATACTGTCTTGCCTGATATTTTTCCTGTTGATTGAAATCCAGAGTCGCCAGACGAGCCGCATATCTTCCGAGTGTTTCTTTGATATCGGCATTTGCCAGACGGTCGATTTCTTTATAAGGATATTCATCCGGCTGACCGTTCTGCATGAGAGTTTTCATAAAATCTTTGCCGTAGCCGTCCAGATTGTCAGGATTATCGGTCAGATATTGCAGAAACGCCCAGGATGCATAGTTATCTCTGCCGAGAATCGGCGTAAAGCAGAGATTTTTCATATAAGTTTCAAAGTAATCCGTGCCGGATGCCGGGTCAGTCACCCACTGACTGTAGTAATCAGAATATAAGAACTGTTCTCTGTACCAGTTGGCGATGGCTTCCCACCAGGACTGGACATATTTATTTTCATTCCAGCCGAGCTGATGTGCAGTCACAACGTGGCCGAATTCGTGAGGCAGTACCCATGACGGATTGGGGCTGTTCTGCATCGCACCCACACAGCAGAACATGAACGCATAACCCTGATTATCATAGCCCATGTAAGCCCAGTCATCGGCAAACGGAGAAAGCCCTGTTCCGGAGATATAAAAATTCACTTTATATTGATTTCCGTCCCGGAGTGCCAGATTGACTGATTGTGTCGGCGGTTCCATCTGGAGTTCATTCATGTAGACATCCCAGCAGGCTTCCAGATTTTTGGCATTTTCCTGCAAAAAGCTTTCTGTAATCTTGGAAGAGTCCGCGCCGTTCTTGCCCCAGATAAACTGGAAATGTTCAGATTCCCATCTGTTGACATCTTCGTTGGCGCACCAGACATCGCGGGTTTTGAGAGCATCAGCCTGAACCTGGACTGCTTCGACCGGATTCAGTTCCAGTGCGCTGACCGGAACGGAAACTGCACTGAAGCACATCACAGCAGAACAGATTGCGGCGATGAGTTTTCTGTATTGTTTCATAATAAAATTCCCCCTTGTATATTTTAAATATAATAATATTATAACATAAAATTCATAGTTTGTCAATGATTTTCGTAAAATAATTACAAACAATCAGGCATGATTTTTTCATACCTGATTGTTTCGTTTCCTGAAAAATATCAGTATCATTTCGGTCAGAATCAGAATCAGACACAGCATCTGCGTGAAGGAAATAATTTCTCCGGCATGGGATTCTCTCATGAAATCAAGCAGAAATTTCGTCACGGCTGAAAGAATAAATACAGCCGGGACAGGATTCCGGATTTTTCTTTGCAGAAACATCCCCAGAAGAAAAATCAGCAGAAATAAAATCGTTTCCGTCAGCTGTACAGGAAATACATAAGCAGAATCAGTTCTGCTTCCGGTATAGTGAATGCGGAATGCTCCGTGATAGGCGATTCCGCGGCAGCATCCGCCCAGCAGACAGCCGATTTTCGAGATGCTGTACATCAGGGGGAGAAGCAGTGTGCAGTTTTTCATCATGATGCCGATTTCTCCTGGCTTTCCGCTGATGAGTGCCAATGTCAGCGATGCCGCATACATTCCGGCAAGGCCGCCGATGGAAGAAAGCCCGAAATACTGAAATCCAGAGGATAGATATGTCAGCACGATTCCAAGAAATATACTCATTGCCGGCGCAAGCAGACAGAAATATCCGGCAACATTTTTCCGGATGCCGTCCCGGATGTTCAGAAGATACATTCCGGTCAGCCCGGCAAGAAAAGATAATAAAATCATCACAGGATACGGCGGAATGAAGTCATAATCAGTATTGATTTCCATTGCGGCAGACTCCTTTATTTGTTACAGACATGCCATACAGCATGATACCATAAACGCAACCAGCTTGACAATGACAAACATGGCAATCAGAAACAGAACGGTATAGACTCCGAAAAGTATCGTTCCTAATATATTCTCAGGATAACGGATTTTTACAATCAGTGCCAGAATGCCGCCGATGATAAACATTCCCACAGAAACAAGAAAATCTATATTTGTATCATGATATGTCCATAAAATAGTCCCGATTGCGGCAAACAGAAATGAAAAAATACAAAGAATATTTGAGATCAGAATTCCTTTTTCATCTTTCTGATTTTCAGTTTCAGAATCGGAAGGAGACGGGATAAAATCCGGCAGTTTCTTAGAAGTTTTCCGGTTGGGATTATGATACATCGGCTGAGAATTTTCATAAGAAAAAATAACATTATTATTGGGATAACCTCTCTTAACAGCCTGATATTCTTGTTCGGTCAAAATTCTGAAATAGCGGCCGTCTTCGGCTTTCTGAAAATCATATTGCTGAAGCAGATCTTCGTCAGTTCCGTCCGGCGCAAAGATGACGTTCTTTCCCTGATAGGGGCTGTATGTGCATCCCGGAATAAAATAATAATTGATATACATAGCAATCCTTTCCGCATCTCACAAAGAAGGCGGCGATTCGATACAGCTGCTGCATTCTTTGATCAGGAACAAAATAACGCCGAGTAAAAACAGCAAAATCAAGAGCAGATAAAACCGGAACAGAATCTTTCCGAAACGGTTCTCCGGATAGTGAATCCGCATGATGACTGCCAGAATCAAAGTCAGAACCGCAGGCAGAAAGGCGAAGCCTAGAGCAATTTTAAACTCCCATGACAGGACGAAATACAGAATCAGTATCACGGCACATGTCAGAATCAAAGAAATCAGAAGAAGAAAGCTCATCAGCTTTTCATGATGATTCTGCATGACGATTACCCCATTCCCGAACCGATACACTCGCAGTTGAAACATGCATCCCATGCTCCGCTGCAAGCGGCCATGAAAAGCAGAATTGCGATAACAGCAAGCAGAATCAGAATAATATACATTATCAGAAGAATTTTTCCGAACAGACTTTCCGGACAGCGGACACGCACAAGCACCGCCAGAATCAGAGCAGTCACCCACATCAGAGGAGGCGTTATCAGTATGATGAGTCCAGGTTCTGAATAAAGGGGTATCAGCAGAGGTACAATCCCAATCAGAAAAGCCAGCACAGAACCGATACAAATCCAGTTTGCTGTGGAATTCTGCATAGAAGATTTTTGTTCTGCCGGAGAACTGTCTTCATAAAACAGATTTATCTTTACAAGATTTGCCGAGGGATTTCTCTGAATGACAGCATATTCTTCATCTGTCAGAAATTTATAATATTCGCCTTCCGGAGAAAGTTCAAAATGATACTTCTGGAGCTGAAATTCTCCCGTACCCTCCGGAGCAAAAATGCAGGGCTTTTCGCAATAGATTCTGAATTTGCAGCCCTGTACCGAGCAATAGTCCACAAGCATGGGCAGCTCCTTTCTGGTCAGCCCGGAATATTGCAGGAACAGCATTCTTCCATCATCTGATTGCATGCGATGATAATATAAAATATCATGGATATCGCGCCTATGAGAAGAAGAATCCCTATGCCGCTGACGAATTTTCCGAGCATATCTTCCGGATAGCGGATTCGTATCGAAATAATCAGAATCAATCCGACACAGCCAAAAAGTCCGCTTAGAAGTACGTTGAATTTCAGAAATAATATTCCGACACTGAACAAAATACAGCCCAGTGAAATCGCAGAAAGAATAAAGCCTACAGAACTGTCCTGACTTTCCGGAGAATGCCTGTCAGATGTTTCATCATAATAGTCGGGATAATCCTGTGCCGTATCCTGAAAAATAGGTTCTGATTCGTCAGCCTGTTCCTGTTCGGAAAAGTGATACATCGGCTGTGAATTCTGATATGTGAATGAAACATCATAATACGGACAGGCTTTTATCACAGCTTCGCGTTCTTTTGCCGTGAGGATTTTATAATATCTGCCGTCTTCTGACTGTTGAAAATCATATTGCTGCAAAAGCTTTTCATCCGTATCAGCCGGCGCAAAAATGCAGGGATTTCCGTCATAATTACGATAAGTACAGCCGGAAATAAAATAATAGTTTACTACCATAGATGTCACCTTTCCGTCAGGTCAGGGAAAAAAAGTCTCAAAATACTGGAACGTCTCGTCACTTAATTTCCGGATAAATCCGGCAAGGGAAGTGCTCCGGAGTTTGCCGTTCTGATCGAGTTTCAGGGGCTTCTGAGAGGCCGGCGTTTTTCCGAACCGGAGTTCCGGAATTTTCTCAAAAGGAATCGGCCTTGCCTGAATCACAGAACCATGTGAACCGCTCGCGGCCTGTTTTGCACAGCAGGTAATCGGCTCCTGATGAAACTGATGGGGCAGGGGAGTCAGATTTTTTTCGTCGATGACAGTATAATTTTTGTCTGTCAGCTGAATTTTATCGGCAAAACCGGATTCGGCAGAAGTGAAAATATAATCTCTTCCGCCGACAACTGTCCGGTAGAGAATGCCCTCCGGAGTCAGAGAGCCGAAGTCCTGTCCTGTTTCCCGGATGAGATATGCAAAAGCCGGTTCTGTTTTTTCAACCGGCAGTCTTGCCATGATGCAGAGTGTGCCGTTCAGAATCGCGACAGGATAAATAATATCGCCGATTTTGAGTGAAGAAATATAGGGCATTCTGGTATGATGACTGCCGTAAACAACTTTGAACTGTCCGGAATCTCCGGCTTTCCGGAGTTCTTTGACATAATCCTGTGACCAGAATGTGATATAGCCGTTCATAATCAGGATTTCTTTTCGGCCTTGACAATCTGATCCTGATTCAGTGCAACAGTAATTTTAGAAGCTCTGTCAGTAGTTTTGGGGGTATAATGCAGAGCAATTTCAGAGAAATTCTGGTCAGCTTCACATGCCACATAACCTGTACGGGATTCTCCGGCAGGAATTTCCTCGTTGATGGCTTCCACGCCGTAGAAATCATATAATTTTTTCATAACCGGAATTGTACAGCACTGATCGGAAGTATATTCCGTATCGTCAACGGTCAGGGAAAAATTATTCAGATAATTGGCAGTGACTGTTTCGTCCGTGCCGTTATTGATTTGTACCTGGAAGAACAGTGCCATTTTTCCGGATTGTTCCATGACGATTTCAGGGTCTTCGGCAGAAAGCACAATCAGTTTCATACCGCCGTATTCGGCTTCCTGACCGAGCTGAGCCTGAATTTCGACAGCAGGCGCAGTTGTTTCGGCAACTTCTACATTGATATTGGATTTTTCTTCTTTCTGACATCCGGCGGCCAGCAGCATAAAGCCGGCCAGCATAGCAGCTAATAATTTTTTATGAAAATACATCATATTCAGTCTCCGTTTCTATCATAAAATTTAAATTCAGAATGCAAGCGAGTATTGCATAATTCTTATTATAACATGAAATGATAGAAATGTCAATCTTGATAAGCCGCATGACTGAAAATATCCGAAATTTATAAAAAATCAGAAGGATGCAAAATTTGCAGTACAAATTCTGCAAAATTTATATAAAATTCACAAATTTTGTCAAAACTGCCCTATTTACTGGACTTTTGGGATTCTTTATGCTATAATAATACTGACATGAAAATTTTGTTTATCCTCACACGGCAGACCTGAATTCCTCGGAATATTCAGGGATGAAAAGTCCCAATTACTGTATTTGGGGCTTTTTTATCTGATTTCTGTCCGGTGGCAGACCGTTGTTATTTTTTTATATTTCGGCATAAAACCGGAAAAATCTGTTATGTTAATTAATACCAAGAGATGAAATAAAATCCAAAAGAAAGGCATGGTACAGGCAAATGAGTGCAGAGGAAATGTCAAGCCGGAAGACAAAACCAGCATCAGGAAAAAAGACAGCAGCAACAGTCAAAAAAAAGAAAAAGAAGTCTGTTCAGGAAACAGCCCCGGAACAGCCTAAAAAAAAGAAAAGGTCTGTTCAGGCGGCAGTTCCCGAACAGCCTGAGAAAAAGAAAAAACCTGTTCAGAAAACCGCTCCCGAACAGCCTGAGAAAAAGAAAAAATCTGTTCAGAAAACCGCTCCCGAACAGCCTGAAAAAAAGCCGGTTCAGAAAACAAAAATTCAGCCCGTCAGAAAAAAGAAAAAAAAGTTCCGGCTGAAAAAAAATGTAAAACTGACACTCTTTGCCTTCTGTGCAGTTGCAGTCTTCTGCGGCTTGATGACATTCTGGAACGGAAAACGCAGTTCTGCTGAGGAAGAAAATCAGAACGTTATCGAAGTAGAACTTCCGGATTCTCTCCCCGAAACAACAGAAGAACCCGTTACGGAAACAGAAGAACCCGTTACTGAAATAGATGAAAACGCTCCGTTTATTGATTATAATCTGGAAATCGACCCCGATAAGCCTATGATCGCCCTCACGTATGATGACGGCCCTAAACCGGGGTCTTCTGATGAAATTCTGGATGTCCTGGAAGAGTACGGCGCACATGCTACTTTCTTTGTAGTCGGAAATAATATCAGCGAAGAAACAGAAGATATCATCCGCCGGGAAATTTCCATCGGCTGTGAAGTTGCCAATCATTCGCGCGGTCACGAACAGCTTACCAAACTGGAGCTTGACGAAGCTGTTGCTTCCCTCAAAGCCTGCGACCAGAAAGTCTATGACTGCACAGGCCGCTATCCGCAGCATGTCCGCCCGCCTTACGGCGCATATAATGACGACATCCGCAAGGCAGATACCAGAGTGTTTATCTGGTGGTCAGTCGAAACACATGACTGGGAACTGAAAAACGAAGATAAAATTTATAATATCGTCATGGAAAATATCGATGACGGCGATATCGTCCTGATGCATGATATTCATCAGGAAACAGCAGACGCTTCCAAACGGCTGATTCCTGATCTGATCGAAAAAGGCTATCAGCTGGTAACGGTCAGCGAACTGATGTATTACCGCGGTTTTCCGGAAGAAGAAAGCATGGTTTTATTCAACGTGCACCCGGATACGCCGCTTTATGACAGCATGTTCGGCACAGTGTTCCAGAAAGAAACAGACGAAACAGAATCTGACAGCGAAGAAACTGGAGAAGAAACAGTTCCTTCCGAAACAGGGTACGAGACAACCTGACCAGAAAGGAACAGGAGCTTTCCTGTTCCTTCTTTTGTTGGATTATCCCGGAAAATATTAATATAATCTATCAGAATCGAGGAAAAACAGCATGGAAGTGATGACTGCAAACCGCAATAAAAGAACAATCCTGCTGATACAGGAAAATCATGAGGCATCTTCTGCATTGTATAATCTGCTGACAGATATATATCATTTTATTATCATCACTGCACTGGAGGAAGGTCTGAGTGCAGTGCGGCGGATGTCAGATAATTTGTCTGCTGTGCTGATTGATTCCGAACTGCCCGGCGAGGGATGTAAAATTTTTCTGCAAAAAATCAGCAGGAATAAAAAATGGCAGACACTCCCTGTTCTGGTGCTGACTTCGGAAGAAACTATGCATCTCAAACAGGACTATCTTTCACTTGGCGCAGTGGATTTTATTACATCGCCGTATCATAAAAAAATCATCATCAACCGTATTTCCAACGCTGTGCGGCTGAAAGATTCCGCCTCGTTTCCGGAACTGGAAAAAATGCTCCGTGCGCTTCCGGCAAATATCTATCTCAAAGATGCCGAGGGAAAATATATCTTTGCCACGCATTACTGGCATCATCTGGAGCATGATGACGACCCCGACTGGACAATCCGCGGAAAAACAGATATCGATATCCGCAAAGATAAAGAAAACGCAATACTTGCGTATCAAAGTGATTTACAGCTTCTGGCAGACGGAAAAGAGCGTTCGTATGTCATTGAAGTGAATGCAGATGATATTCTGGAATATCTGCAAATTACAAAAGCTCCCGTCCGGGATGAAAATAACGAAATTACCGGCATTATTGCCCTGATCAACAACGTTACAGAACAGGAACTCCTGAAACAGAAGCTCGAACGTCAGGCCTACAGAGATCCTATGACGGGACTCTATAACAGAAGCTATTATGAAAAATATATCCGGGAACTTCCGGCAGACTGCTATCCTTTGACGATTATTTCGGCAGACTGCAATGATCTGAAATATATCAATGATTATTACGGCCATCTTGCCGGAGATGAATATATCCGGATTTCGGCATCATTGTTTCTCTATGCAGTGGGTGAAAAAAAACTGATTTTCCGTGTCGGCGGCGATGAATTTCTGATTTTTCTTCCGCAGACTTCAGAAAAAAAGGCACAGGGCATAATTGAATCCCTTCGCCGGATGGAGAAAACATATTCCATCGGCGGCAGACAGATTAGTATTTCCTATGGTGCGGCCGTCATGCCGGACAGTACGCATTCCCTGCTGGACTGCATCCGGAAAGCCGATAAAAACATGTATCAGGATAAAAAACAGCATAAAAATCAGAGAAATTAAAAAATCCCGGAAATTTTTTTCCGGGATTTATTTCAGAACAACAGTATGCTAAACTGATTTATCATCAATCTGTGAATTGTTTTAGCTTTAACAAATTCTTAATATTTTTTCAATAAAATTTTTCTGTTTTTATAAAAAACTCTTGACTTTGTGATTCTTTTTTGATATACTTAGATAAATTATTCTGCGTTATGCAGAGAGAGGGGAATGTTTGATGAAAAAATATGCTGTTTCAGCTGTGACACTTGCGCTGTGTCTGCTGAATACTGCACTGCCTGCGGCTGAAATTTCTGTATCTGCCGCGACAGATGAAAAACTTACTTACGGTGCTCTGACTTATCAGACCGAAAACGGGGAAATTACCATCAGCGGCTGTGATGCAAAGGCCGAAACGGTTGAAATTCCGTCCGAAATCGACGGAATGCCCGTTACCAAAATCGGTGCCACTTCTTTTTATGGCTGTGCACTGACATCTGTGACCATTCCGGAGGGCGTAACGAATATTGCTTCCGGCGCATTCTGGCACAGCAAAAATCTTACGGAAGTGAAACTGCCGTCTACTCTGACAACAATCGAAGGCTTTGCCTTCAATGACTGTCAGGCTCTGGAGACGATTTCTTTCCCGGAAAGCCTGACCTCCGTCGGGAATAATGCGTTCGGCGATACCGCATGGATTGCCGCACAGAAAGAACAGTCGCCTTTTGTCGTAATTAATCATATTCTGATTGATGCCTCTTCCGCCGTCAGCAATCAGCTGGATGCCATCCAGGCCGAAAAAGAACGGAAAATTCAGGAAGCCGAAGAGGCAAAAAACTGGAAACGCGCCGGAATTCTGACAAATCAGATCGGTTATTTCCCGGATCTTGTTAAAAAAGCAACACTGCTTTCCGATGCCGCAGAAGGCATTGCATTTGAACTTCTTGATAAAGAAGGAAATACTGTCTATACAGGCGTTTCCCGGCCCATGGGATTCGATTCCGATTCCGGCGATACTGTGCATATCCTCGATTTTTCCGATTTTACAGCAGAAGGCGTTTACACGCTGAAAAGCGCATCCGGCGAAACATCCAGAGCATTTAAAATCGGCATTCTGGACAGTTATTCCGGCTTGACGTATGATGCACTGAATTATTTCTATCAAAACCGTTCCGGCATTGCCATTGAAGAGCAATATATCACTTCCGGCAATCCTGCCGAACTCGCCCGTGATGCAGGTCATGTTTCTGATATTGCCAAAATTCAGAATATCTGGGGCTATGACAGCTCCTCCGGAACGCAGGATGTAACCGGCGGCTGGTATGATGCCGGAGATCATGGAAAATATGTCGTCAACGGCGGCATTTCGCTTTGGCTGATGCAGAATCAGTACGAACGCGCCCTGACCCGGGGCAGCAGCGATGTGTACCAGGACGGAACGATGAAAATCCCGGAAAATGCCAATGCTCTGCCGGACCTTCTGGATGAAGCCCGTTATGAAATGGAATGGATGCTGAAAATGATTGTGCAGGACGGCGATTGTCAGGGAATGGCCTATCATAAAGTACATGATATCAAATGGACAGCTCTTGCAACAGCTCCGGCCAATGATAAACAGGACAGAATTCTGATGCCGCCCTCTACAGCGGCTACGCTGAATCTGGCCGCCTGCGGCGCACAGGCCTATCGTCTGTGGAAAGATCTGGATGCGGATTTTGCAGAATCCTGTCTGACAGCTGCCAAAAATGCCTATGCCGCGGCAAAGGCACATCCCGAAATGTATGCTCCCAATCAGGAATACGGCGGCGGCGGCGCGTACAGCGATGATGTCGTTACAGATGAATTCTACTGGGCTGCCTGTGAATTATATGCTTCTACAGGAGACAGCAGCTATTATGCCGATTTGCAGGCTTCGGATTTCGCATTTGCTGTGCCTTCTGATCTGAACGGCGGCGAGGCCAGTGCTCTGCCCGGAAGTTTCGACTGGGGACATACTGCCGCACTGGGTTCGATGACGCTCCTGCTTCATGAAGATGTTCTCACAAAACAGGAACAGGATATATTAGCGGCAAATCTGAAAACAACAGCAGATTTTTATCTGTATCTGGAAGACAGTCAGGGCTATGGACTGCCTTATCAGGCAAATCCGGAAGGCGGCTATACATGGGCATCCAATTCATTTGTTTCGGATAATGCAATTATTCTTGCCTATGCTTATGATGATAGTCAGGATAAGAAATATCTCAACGGCATGATCGGCGCGGCGGATTATCTGCTTGGCCGCAATCCGCTGGATTATTCTTATGTGACAGGCTACGGCGTGCACAGCGTGCAGTATCCGCATCACCGCTGGTGGGCAAAAGCTCTGAAATCCGATTTTCCAAAAGCTCCCTGCGGCGTGCTGGTCGGCGGCCCCAATACAGGACAGGAAGATTCTGTAGTCAAGCTTGCCTGGAAAAATCTGGAACTTGCTCCGCAAAAAAGCTATCTGGATGATATCGAAGCCTATTCTGTCAACGAATGCGCTGTAAACTGGAATACTTCTCTTGCGTGGATGATTTCTTATCTGTGCGAACAGAACGGCGGCCTGCTTGTCGGACAGCCTTCCGGCGGCGAACAGATTCCCGAACCGCCTTCTCTGGATGATGACGAAGATCCGCTGATTGCCGTGACAGTACCGGACGGAATTACCGGCATCGGCGAACAGATTTTCGGAAAATATAATGCTTATGTCACAGAAGTGGTTCTGCCGGATTCTGTCACACAGATCGGAAAGCAGGCATTCTTCAAGTGCAGTAAACTGGAAAATCTGACATTTCCGGATTCTCTGGAGCTGGTAGGAGAAAATGCTTTTGCCGGAACTCCCTGGCTGACGGCAATGCAGGCAGATTCGCCTCTGCTGATTATCAACGGTCTGCTTGTGGACGGCACTTCTGCCGCAGGTGCAGTAGAAATTCCGGAAGGAGTTACTGCTGTTCTGGGCAATGCATTCTATATGAATACAAAACTGGAATCTGTCAGCATTCCGGAAGGTGTCACAACAATCGGCGCAAATGCTTTCAGCGGATGCAGTGCTCTGCAAACGGCTGTTCTTCCGGAAAGTCTGGAAACAATTCAGCAGAAGGCCTTTTCTGATGCAGCTCTTACAGAGCTGACTGTTCCGGCCGGCGTGAAGGAAATCGGCGCAGAAGCATTTATCAACTGCAAGTCCCTGACGGAAGTGACTGTCTGCGGAAAGGATACTGCCATCGGAACAGAGGCATTCGGCTGTACATCGACTTTTATGGCAACAGGACAGTATTCTTATATTTTTGTGCACAGTACAGAAGAAGATTTTTCTGTTATCTGCAATAAAAATTCTGCTGCCGAAAGCTATGCCGCACAAACCGGCCTGCATAAAAGCTATTTCGGCGATGTGACAGGAGATCAGAATATTAATATTCTAGATGTCATTGCACTGAATAAAAATATTCTTGGCAAGGAAATGCTGACCCCTGCACAGCAGAAGTGTGCGGATGTGGACAGAAACGGCACTCCGGATGCAGTAGATTCGCTTTCTGTTTTAAAATATATTGTTGGTCTGCTGAATCATTTCTGAGTTTTGCATGAAAAACGGCCCCTGCCGGAAAAGCAGGGGCTGTTATTTTTATTTATCATTAGATGTTTTTGAAAGTGATTTGGCAAATGTTGCCAGTGCATCTATCAGCTCATGTCCGCGGAGCTGTTTGTTAGTAAAATAATAGTCCGCGGTTTTTCTGATTAAATCTCTTGCACCATCGTCACAGTCATCGTCTACAAGATCAACAATCTCATCCAGTGACATTTTATCCAGGTTTCTTTCATCATTCATCTTAGTCTGAATTCTGATTTTTTCGTTTTCAGAAGGCTCCTGAACGGTCATTGCCCCGTTGTTGATCTGCTGCAAAGCATCACGATAGTTGGAAATAAACTGTTCGTTTTCTTCATTGACAATAAAATATGATGTCAGGAACGAACGGGTCAGTGCAGTATAAATGCTGTTGCGGCTGCGGATGTTATTGGAAATTCTTCCCGGTACTACACAGAGCATAAAAGGAAATTCCAGGCCTTTTACATTATTGATATTACTGATATAGACATAGCCGTTTTCTGTCTTTTTGGATTCAAAGCCGAAAATAGACATCAGCTGAAAACGCTCGTGGATTTCTTCAGCAATGCTGCTGCAATATTCTTTCAGAGCCGCAGATTTGCCCAGAACAATTACGGCAATATCTTCCGGTTTGGTATCCGGGTATTCTTCATAAATAGAGGCAATCTGATCGGCAACAGTCTTTGCAAGTGCATCCTGAGGGAAAGAAATCAGACGGATGGTGTTTTCCAGTTCCAGATCTTCAAATCTGTGCAGAGAGCCGCGGCTTAATGTAACCAAGTTACCAGATGATTTTGAGAACGAATAACCGCATTTGTACCAGCCGTCATCGCTCAGCCAGTTGATTTTGGGCTGTTCAAACAGTCCCATGCCGACGGCGTGGGCAAACATCAGAGTGCGTCCATCGGTACGGTAGCATTTGCTCAGCAGAAAATCAATTTCCGTATCCTGCGAATTGCCGGGCGAATCAAAAATATTCTGGAAAATATCACCGCCGATATAGATATTCTTCTTGGCTATTTTTTCACAGAGTTTCAGAAATTCTTCGCCAAAATCCTGACTTTCATCAACCATGACATAGTCAAAATACGGCTCGAAGTTTTCTATGTCATTCAGTTCCTGGTTAATCTGTCCGCACAGAATTTCAAAACTGGGAGCTTCACCATAACGCAGGAATGTGGTGCCGTAATGTTCATGCAGGAAACTAATCAGGCCGGAATGAGGCTCTGTTCTGCTTCCCCAGCTGTGAAAGACAAACAGACGGCTGAACCATTTAATCTGTTCTGTCACTTTCCGGAAGTTGAAGGCAGTGGGAATTTTATGATTTCTCAGTTCAGCAGCAAGCACCTTGTTATGGCAGGTAAAGGCAATTTTGCAGGTATCGTCCTTAGTATACAGGTCAATTAATTTGTTCAGGAGCAGTTCTGTCTTTCCAGTGCCGGCTAATCCCTGAATGGTAATGCGCTTGTTAATAGGCGAGGAGTACAGAAAACGGGTCTGTGAAGCATCATAAAGACGAATATCTCTTTTGATTTTTTCAAGTGTTGTCTGCGGTTCGTCAATGCCGATTCTGTTGATATCATTGATACTGCCAATCAGCAGTGAAATCAGCAGGTCTATTTTTCTTTCATTTTCTTTCGGAACAGTTTCATTCAGATAAGCATTGACATCAAAATCCTGCATCTGATAAGAAATAAACAGTTCTTCTCCCCATTTTCTGGATCTGCCCAGAATTTTGGAATAATCATATATTTTTGAAATAACACCTGTATCTTCTTTAAAATCGGCAACAAAATCCTCCAGTTCCTCGGTGGGTTCGCCGTAATTGACAATACAGATTTTGTGCTTCGGGATAAGAAGAATTACTACTTCCGAAAGATCGTAAGAATATTCTTTTTCTGTCCCCATTGCCTTGCTGATCATGTAAACCGGTCTTGCATGTTCTTCAGCGTACCGCATCAGGACTTCTTTCAATGCATCCAGCTTATTGGTTTGTTCAATTACCTGATCCTGATAAAAAAAGCTGCTTTGTGTTTCATACATAGTTGAGATTCCTTTCTGGCAGAACATGTTATTGCATAAATTCTGCACACTATATTTTAATATTATCATACCACAGATTTCTTATCCGGTCAAGAAAAATTTATAAATTTTCACATTTTCGGTAATTTTAGCTAAAATCTGCAATTTGTATTGATGCATAATAAACAGAGTCCTGTCTGTGCTTATTCTGTCACATGTTCCAATGCAAGGAAGTAAATGCTTCTGACGTGGGCATCTGCCAGAGAATAAAACACGGTTTTCCCGGCTTTGCGGCTTTTGACGAGATTTCCCTGTTTGAGAATTCTAAGCTGATGCGAAATCGCCGAGGCAGACATATTCAGCTTTGCGGCAATTTCGCTGACACACAATTCTTTTTCGAGCAGTTCCGCCATAATCCGGACTCTTGTTGTATCGCCGAACAGTGCCAGCAGTTCTGCAATTTTCTGGAATATTTCCTGATTTTCCTGTTCCTGCATCTTTCTGCACCCTCTTCCTGAAAATAAACTGATTTTATTATAGCACAGCTGCCGGCAATTTGTCAAATTTTTTCGCAAAGCTCTCCTGACAAAAATAGTTATCCCGTATGATTCTTTTATGAATAAAAAATTAATTATAAAAAGCTCTTGACAAATCAGAAAAACTGTGTTATAATAAATTTGTTGCTTGTGCAGCAAGTCGGCAGTGTGACTCATTATTTCATCAATATGCTGGTATAGCTCAGTCGGTAGAGCAGCTCATTCGTAATGAGCAGGTCATCAGTTCGAGTCTGATTACCAGCTTTTATTTTGCGATTAATAAATTTTGTAAGAATTAGCAAATTGAAATGGAATGTCATTTTATGGCATTCCATTTTTCATTGAACTTGTATCATTTTCTGGAATGAAAAACAAGACTGCTGAAAACAAAGGGGGGGAAGTTTCAGCAGTCGTAAGGAAGATGTATGTATGAATAAATTTCTGACTGTATTTATTATACTCTATTTACAGGCAAAAAGCAATGATATATCTTACAGGATAAATGATATTTTTACAAAAAGCAGTGATGAAAATAAAAAACCCCCTGCCAGCTGCTTGGGCAGAGAGTTTTTTTATCTGGAGATTGCACTTAAAAATTATGAACAAGATGTATCAAGAGGATTTTTTTATTGTCAAATTAGTGATAGTCACAGTAACAGGAGCTTGCACACCGCCGCAGCTGAAAACACAGGCAACATTATCGTCTGTTGCTTCTGTCATTGTGAATTCTGTAGAATAATGTTGCTTTTCAGCAGTAAAACTCAGAGGTTCGTACAGATACTGACCATAGGGGTCATAATTCTGCTGAATGTGATAGCCTAAATCGACAGCTTTATCTGCCTGATAATCGAATGAGATTTCGTAGGTTACGCCCTTTTCAAGCGTGATACCGGGATAGCTGCCCTGAACGTGCCATTCTTCCGAGCCGGAATTAGTAACAGCAATCTGGATGCCGTTGCTCAGAGTTTTGAAAGTTGCACTTGCTCTGCCGTCCTCATAAGCCCAGCCTGTAAAATTGGAAGCATCAGCAGTCAGATTCGTGTCTGTTGATACAGGAGTTTCTGTAGGCTGTTCTGAGGGCGTTTCTGTTTTTGCGGAAGAACTGCCCGTTACTTTCACAAGCATCAGATTCGTGACAGTTGCCTTAAACGGTACGTTCACGCCGTCACCGCCGAGATTGAAGCCCACACGGCAGAGCTTGTCAGTTTTGGAAGTATACTCGAAAGTATCAGTATAATGCTGAACCTGCATGGAAACGCCATTGTCAACATAGTTCATTTCAGCTTCTGCACCTTCGGAAGTGTCTGTCCAGCTGTTCCAGTTATCTTCATTTGCACAGAGATTTTCCGGAACAGATACAGAACCGGGGTTCAGAATTGCCTTTTTCAGCAGAACCAAGTCATAAATGTTGATTTTGCTGTCTTTGTTCATATCAGCATTAATGCTGATACTTGTCGTTCTCTTATGCAGATAATTCTGGAGCTGTTTTACATCAGCAGAATCCAGTTTTCCGTCCCCGTTGGCATCGCCTGCGACTGCTGTCGGCGTGGAGGGAGTGACAGTCACTTCTGAACCGGAAGCTTCGAGCATAGCGTTGAGCAGTCCCGGCTGAGAAACTTTCAGAGTACGGCGGTTATAGATTTTATACTGTGCGCCATTGTCCCACCAGATACAGCCCATGCCGTTTTTTGTGCATGTTAAAGTGTCCCCTTTGTCAAGACA
>DFJS01000015.1 GCA_002373165.1 Ruminococcus sp. UBA3665 | reverse complement strand
GCTCTTCCACAACGGCCTGTTCGGCATCTTTGAGCAGATCTTCCATCGAAGGTGCCATAGAAGCAACGGGCTTGGGAGCAGGTTTTTCAGCAGGTTTGCTTTCCGGAACGGGTTCGGGCTTAGGAGCAGGCTTTTCAGCCGGCTTGTTTTCCGGAACGGGTTCGGCTTTTTTGATTTCAGGCACTTTGAGAGCAGGCACATCAGCAGAAATTTCAGGAGTTTTGCCGATTTCTTCCTTGGCTTCTGCGATCATGGCACCTGTTTCGTCGAGCTTGTCTGTCATGCCTTCGACGGCCTGCATTACAGATTCCTGAATATTCTGTAGTTTTTCCTCAATACCGGAAATCTGTTCCAGCAGCATGGCGTGTATCTGTGCAGTGAGGGCATTGGCAGTCTGTTCGGCCTGAACGGCATATTTGAGTTTGTCAGCAGCTTCCTGTTCGGCCTGTTTGCGGGCAGCATCGAGAATTTTATCTGCTTCGGCATTGGCAGTAGCAGCGCGTTCTTCCGCCTCGGCGATGAGAGTTTCCGCAGCTTCGGCAGCTTCTTTTTCGAGAGCTTCTGCTTCTTTTTTTGCATTTTCGACCTGTTCGCGGGCATCTCTCTCGGCATTTTTGGCGAGATTGGCCATCCAGCCGCCGAACATATCAGCTGTAACGTTCTGGACGGGCTGATTCTGGAGTTCGCTGATTTTGGCTTCCAGTTCTCTGACCTGATCACGGAGGCTTCTTTCAGAAGCGCGGAGTTCGAGCAGTTCGGATTCCTGCTGAGTATTTCTGGCCTTGAGATCAGAAATCTGTTCACTTTTTGCGGTGATTTCGTCATCCTTGGCATCGAGGGACTGATTCAGGTCTTCGATTTCGATTTCGGCATCTTCGGCCTTGGATTTCTGGTCAGCGAGTTCGGTTTCCTGGAGTTCCAGCTTCGTACTGAGTTCATTGGCTTCCATACTCATGGCACTGATTTCGCTTTTCAGTTCCATAATTTCCTGCTGGTATTCTTTGAGCTTACCGGAATCGGCACTGGTAGTTTTAATTTCCTCCAGCTGTTTTTTTACTTTTTCGATATCGGCCTGTCTGGCATCTTTTTCTGTTTTAAGAGCTTCGGCGAGTTTGGCAGCTTTTTCGGTAGCTTCGCTGAATTTCCGTTCAAATTCGGCAGCTTTTTTTTCAGCGGCCTGCACTTTTTTCTCGGCTTCGCGCTCGGCCTCGGCAGCACGGCGTTTGGCATCTTCTTCGCCGCGTTTATAATCCTGAATCAGCTGGTTTTGTTCTGCCTCCTGGGCTTCGCGGAGTTCTTTATTTTCGTCTTCCAGATCATTATTTTTTTTCTGAAGCTCGTCAATATAAGTCAGAACAGATTCTTTTTCAAAACCGCCGCCGATTTTGGTCGGTTTGAGGACACCGGTTGGGATGGACATAATAACAACTCACTTTCTTTGCAGAAAAAACTCCTGCACATATTACTGTGAATATTATAACATATTTTTCTTACAGTTGCAAGAGAATTTATGTAAAAATCCTGACTAAAAATTCGTGCAATTTGACGAAACGGGAAGAAAAGCTCCGGCATTTTATACAGCCGGAGCGAAAAATGCAGTCATTCTTCTTTTTTTAGTTTTTCTTCCAGCGTGATGCTATTCTGCTGGAGGGCGGTGATATACTCCAGAACGGATTGTTTGTCATAACCGGAGCCGATTCTGGTTTTTTGAAGCAGTGCCGGCTGTAATTGAGTCAGCGGCAGTCCGACCTGGAGTTCGAGCTGATTGAGAATATCCAGCTGTTTTTGCAGATAATCTTCCACAGAAGTTTTTTCAAAACCGCCGAACAAAGCCGATTTTAACATGCCGTCAGGAATCATGGCTTAATTGCCTCCCAGGATATCGAAAATTTCCTGCATATCCATATCATTGACAGAGGGCTGTCTTTTCTGCTGACCGGAAGGCCGGGGCATGTAGCTGTTCTGTTCGGGTCTGGAAGAACGCTTCGGGGGCGGAGCTGCTGCTTCCTCTTCTTCGTCATCAGGCACTTCAAATTCTTCCGGTTCTTCTTCCTCTTCTTCGACAACAGGGGGAGCTTCTTTCTTGGGTTTGGCAGACCGGGAAGTCTTAGGAGCGAATCTGGAAACGGGGGGGTCTTCCGGGGCTTCTTCGTGGGATTCTTCTTCGCCGTTGGAGAAGTCTGCGGCGATGACGGTCACGGACATTTCGTCCTGCATATCTTCTTTAAAAGCTGCGCCGAAAATGAACTGTACATCCGGGGCGGCGGCCTCTGTGATCATTTTAGAAGCCGTATCGACATCAGAAGCAAGCGTATCTTCGGACATGGCAATATTAATCAGCAGTCTTCTTGCGCCGGCGATGGAAGTTTCCAGCAGGGGGCTGCTGATCACGGCCTTGGCGGCTTCCATGGCCTTATCCTTGCCGGAGCCGTGGCCGATGGCCATATGTGCATAGCCTGCGCCCTTCATGGTAGTGGAAACATCGGCAAAATCCAGATTAATATAGCCTTCTTCGACAATCAGGTCAGAGATGCTTTTCACGCCGGTTTTCAGAATATCATCAGAGAGCGCAAATGATTCTTTCATTGTGGGGGCTTTTTCCAGTCCGGCGAGCAGTTTTTCATTCGGGATGACAATCAGGGAATCGACATATTTCTGCAATTCTGCAATACCGGCTTCTGCCTGGCGCATTTTCTGTTCGCGCTCGAACGCAAACGGCTTTGTCACAACCGCAACGGTCAGGATACCCATCTGCTGGGCAGCCTTAGCGACAACGGGAGCCGCACCTGTACCGGTGCCGCCGCCCATACCGGCAGTGATGAAGACCATATCTGCGCCTTTCAGAGCGGCTTCGATTTCTTCAATATTTTCTTCTGCGCTGTGCTGGCCGATTTCCGGCTTATTGCCTGCGCCTCTGCCCTTGGTCAGTTTTGCGCCGATCTGAATCCGGGTAGCAGCCTTGGAATTTTTCAGAGCCTTGGCATCAGTATTAATCGTCACATATTCAATATCGCTAACATCGGTTGAATCCACCATGCAGTTGAGTGCGTTGCCGCCGCCGCCGCCGACACCGATCACTTTAATATTCACATCGGGTTCAAATGCTTCTTCGTAGATGAAGTCTGTCATTTTATTTCCTCCTACCAGAATAAAAAATTCCGTAAAAAATACTTAGATAATATTATTTTAGCACATCTGCTTTCATTTTGCAATAGTTTTTTGACAAAATTTTTAAATTTCCTGAAACATACAACTTTGCCTGCCGTTTTTTACGCGTTTTTCACAAAAATATACAGGAAAATTTATTCAAGCTGCTCAGTTTCGGGAAGAGATTCTTCCGGCAAAGCAGATTCTGTTTCTGTTTCCAGCGCGGCTTCCTGCTGGGCAGCGGCACGGAGTTCGGCAGTTTTTTCGGCATTCAGCACATCAGATTTATTCCGGAACGAACACTGATTCGAGCCAATCATGTTCAGATAGCCTTCTTTTCCGGCGGGCTGTTTGGCAATAACCTGTTCGGCAAAGCTGATTTTATAAGGAATTTCGCTCCAGTTGCCCATATCGAATTCAATTCTGTCATCAAAATTGACAATGATATCATTCAGGTCTGTCATATTGACCGAGACAATCGGCACGGCCAGAGAAGTATCCTGTATGAGTTCCTGAAAGGCGGCCAGAATTTTATCATGGCGTTCTTCCTGGGCGGCCAGATGTTTTCCGGGAGTTGTTTCCGACGGCGCATAGCCGATGATGCTGATCAGGCCGTCCATAGGATCCATACTGTTTTTCAGGATTTTATTATTCCGGCTGACAATCAGCGTACCGTCCTCGTAGCGGACGTTATAGGCCGGCACAGCCGCGCGGATATCAATTACCAGCGTACTGGGAAACTGGCGTTTCAGCGTTACAGATTCTGCATCCAGCAGATTTTCCTCGGCGGCCTGTTCCAGTTCTTCCAGATTCAGGCGCATCATATTATCGCCCAGCGAAACGCCGATTTTTTCAAGAAGTTCTTCTTCTCCGCAGATCTGATCGCCTGTCAGCCGGAACGCTTTGATATTAAAAAACACGGTCATAGAGAGTGTAACGACAATCGCAAACGTCAGCACGACTACCAGGAGCGCATAGAACGAACGTCCGCGGCGGCGGCGGCGGATGCGGCGTGAATTTGCGCCGTGTGCCATGTTTAATTTTTCGATATCTCTCAAAACAGATCACTTCCTGTGAATAGATTTAAACTCTGCGGATATCTGCTCCGACAGACTGTAAAATTTTTTCAGGGCTGTCGTAACCTCTGTCGATATGGGAAAGCTCTGTAAGAACGGTTTCGCCCTGTGCGCCAAGCGCGGCAGTCAGCAGAGCCGCGCCGCCGCGCAGATCAGTCGCGCTGACGGGTGCGCCGTGCAGCTGACGGACTCCGCGGATGACTGCAATCCGTCCGGCCGTCCGGATATCTGCTCCCATGCGGACAAGCGCATCCACATGACGGAAACGGTTTTCAAAAATTGTTTCTTCTATAACAGAAGTTCCTTTTGCCGTGCACAGTGCCGCGGTCACAATTGCCTGGGCATCGGTCGGAAAGCCCGGATACGGCATTGTTTTCAGAAAACGCACGGCATGAAGCGGCTTTCCGGCAGAAAAGCAGATTGTCTTTTCCGTATAGCTGCACTGACAATGCATCTGTTCCCAGATATCAAGAATGCCTTCCATGCTGGGGGTATCGGCCTCCAGCAGCCGGATGGTTCCGCCTGTGACGGCCGCCGCGGCCAGCCAGGTAGCTGCCACAATCCGGTCAGGCATAATCCGGTATGTACAGCCGTGCAGTTCCTTCACGCCCTGAATGACGATTGTACTGCTTCCTTCTCCTGTGATATTTGCGCCGCAGTTTCTGAGATAGTTTGCCAGATCAGAAATTTCCGGTTCGCGGGCGGCATTGGTGATACTTGTTTCTCCCTCGGCGAGCACTGCCGCCAGCATGATATTTTCCGTTGCGCCCACGGACGGGAATTGCAGATGAATTTTGGCACCATGCAGACCGCCCGGCGCAGTACAGGTCAGAATGCCGTTTTCCTCCTGAATTTTTACGCCCATTTTGCGGAATGCCTGCAAATGCAGATCAATCGGCCGCGAACCGAGTTCACATCCTCCCGGATAACCCAGCCGGCAGCAGCCTGTTCTGCCGAGCATAGCTCCGAGAAAAATAATTGACGAACGCATTTCCTGCATCATATCTTCCGGGATTTCAGAATTCCGGATACTGTCGGCCTTGACCGTGACAGTATGATTCTGCATCCGGCAGTCACAGCCGGCACTGCTGAGAATCCGGCAGGCGGCATAGACATCGGAAAGTTCCGGACAGTTTTCCAGAATACTTTCTTCCGGGCAGAGCATAGCGGCTGACAGAATCGGCAGAGCACTGTTTTTAGCTCCCTGTACTGTGATGTCACCTTCCAGCCGCTTTCCTCCGTGTATCACAAATTTCTGCATAACTGACACTCCTTTCATTCTGCATAGTATGTAAGAAGTGTCCGGGCGGTGCAGAAATTATTCGCTTTCCTGCATCAGCGAATTAATTACGCCCCAGATTCTGTCATCTGTATCATGCACTGCCAGTGCGGCGGCGTTTCTGGCCATACTCTGGAGTTTTTCGGGGTCTTTGTACAATTTCCGGATTTTGGAGATCATTTTTTTGGATGTGACATCTTTCTGTTCGATGACGATGGCCGCGCCGGCATTGCCCAGCACCATAGCATTATGATACTGATGATTTCCGGCGACAATCGGGGACGGAATCAGAATTGACGGTTTGCCGAGCATTTCCAGTTCGGCGAGGGCATTTGCGCCGGAACGGCAGACAACTAAATCGGCAGCGGCCATGCAGGTATCCATATCATTGATATATTCAGTAATTCTGGTGCGGCGGTTTTTCAGCGGAACGCCGTATTCTTTCATTTTGGCCGGGAAGGTATCTTTTCCCATGCCGCCGTAGCCGTGAATATGATTGATTTTTAATTTTTTGGAAACATGCCATTTCAGGACTTCTGCCATAGTGTCATTGATGCATCCTGCGCCGAGGCTTCCGCCGAAGGATAAAATACAGAAACTGTCGTCAAAGCCGAGTTCGGCACGAGCCTGTGCTTTCGTTTTCTGCATCAGCTGTGCGCGGACGGGCAGTCCTGTGACGGTATAATTAATATTCTGATCGAAATATTTAAGAGCCTCTTCCACAGTCAGCATGACATGATCGACTTCTTTGGCTAGAAGCTTGTTTGTCACGCCAGGATAGGCATTCTGTTCATGAATGGCCGTGGGAATGCCCATCTTAGCGGCCATGCGGATGACCGGCCCTGCCACATAGCCGCCTGTTCCGACAGCAAGATCCGGTTCAAATTCCTGAATAATCTGCTTTGCTCTTCTGCCGGAACCTGCCAGATAGTACAGTGCCTTGATATTCCGGCCGATATTTTCCAGATTGATTTTTCTCTGGAATCCGGCAACTTTGATAAACTCAATCGGATAGCCGGCCTGCGGAATCAGTTTAGCTTCCATACCGTTGGGCGTTCCGGCGAAAAGGAATTCCGCATCCGGAACATGTTCTTTGATAATTCCGGCGATTGCCAGTGCCGGATTGATATGGCCGCCTGTGCCGCCGCCTGCAAGTAAAACTTTCATAAAACCCAGATCCTTTCAGAATAATGATTTCTTATAATGTAAAATCTTTCTTAGAGAAACTGCCGTGCTGATATTTTTCATTCAGAATCAGCATTTGCAACTGATATTTCCCCTGCCGGTTGGCCTCCTGAATCATGATATTATCAAAATTCAGAAGCAGTTCCGGAAACTGATGAAATAATTTCTGAACCAGAATTTCATCATTCATCCGGATAAGAATCGGAATCATTTCCGGAAAATGCTTCCGGATATAATCCTCTGTGCCGTCCGGATCGAAATCCAGAACATGCAGCTGAAAGATCAGATCATGCATAATTTCCGGACAGATCATTGTTTCTGCGTTCTGATAATCCCGGGTGCGGAGCAGATAGCTGATATGCACTGTACCGTTTAAGTATTCCGGAAACGTGAACAGAACATTCCCCCGATACACGCCGACGGGTCTGCGCTCCAGACTCAGACAGCCCATAAAGGCATTCCATAAAATCTCATCCGGAACTGACGGAAGCCGAATTCCTTTCAGAAGATGACAGCTTTCAAATGCATTGCGCTCGATATTTTTCACACTATCCGGAAGAATTGCTTCTTCCAGCCTGTAGCAAAAAGAAAATGCGCCTTCGCCGATGCTTTCCACACCTTCCGGCAGAATAATTCTTTTGATTTCTTTCTGGCCGCGAAGGGCATATTGATTGATATGCCGGATGCCGCCCGGAAACAGCACTTCTTTTTTCTGCCCTGTATAGGAAAGCAGAATTCCGTTGACAATCACAAAACCATCCTGAAACTGTCTGCTCCACGGCGTGCCTTCAAACACATGCCAGCCGAATTTTGTCAGGTTTTCCGGAATGCGGACTTCTTCCAGATGGGTGCAGTGATCAAATGCCGAATTTCCGATTGATACAACCGTATCCGGAATGACAACCTGCCGCAGTTCTTCATTGACACAAAATGCACGGTTGGCAATGCTTGTCACGCCGTCCGGAATCACAAGCTTTTCCGCAGAAGACCCTAAGGCAAATCCCTGAAGTTCGCCTTCTTCTATCATCAGTTTAATTTTTTTCATCGGAACGTCCTCTTCTCCGGCGTTTTTTTTCAGATTCCTCTTCGCTGACGACGTACCTGCCGCGCGAAATATTCAGGACAATTCCCATTTCCACCAGCTGCATGATCAGAGCCGTGCCGCCATAGCTGAAAAACGGCAGGCTGATGCCGGTATTCGGAAACAGATTGCTGACAACGGCAATATTAATAAATGCCTGCAAGCCGATCTGCATGGTAAACCCTGCGGCCAGCAGACAGCCGAACCGGTCCTTGCTGTGTGTGGCCGTGTGAAAGCCCTGTGCTACCAGCAGCACAAATAACAGAATCACGGTCACTGCGCCGACAAATCCAAGTTCTTCGCAAAGAATCGAGAAAACAAAGTCGTTTTCCGATTCCGGAAGATATAAATATTTCTGCCGGGATTCGCCCAGTCCCAGCCCGAACGCGCCGCCGGAACCAATTGCAATCAGTGACTGCTGTGTCTGATAGGCATCATCAGATTCAAACGGATGGAACCACGGTTCCAGACGCTTTAAAAAATAAGTCTGTTCGCCCGTCAGGACTTTGAATGCAACTACAGCCGCCAGTGCCAGTGCACCGGCCACGCCGGCCGGAAACAGATACTTCATCTTTGCGCCGCCGATAAAAATCAGCAGAAAGGCCATTGCCGCAATCAGTCCCGTACAGGACAAATGCGGCTGAATCATCAGCAGTCCGGCAATCACCCCCAGCAGAATCATAAACCGCACAATGCCGTATTTGAACGTCTGCATCTTGTCAAAGCTTGTATCAATCAGATAGGCGAATAATACCACAATGGCGAATTTTGCCAGCTCGGAAGGCTGGAACGTAAAGCCGCCGGGCAGTTTCAGCCAGCGTTTGCATCCTGTACCCAGATCGGTTCCGATAATCGGCACCAGAATCAGCATGACAACACTAGCCAGATACGAACCTGCCGCGGCCAGTTTGTTATACAGAATATGATAATCCACTTTTGAGGCAATCAGCATCAGCACCAGTCCCAGTGCTCCGAACATTGCCTGCCGCGAAGCGTAATAGGAACCGGCCTTGCCCTCGTTGATTGCGATGGCATAACTGGCCGAAAACATCATTACAATCCCGATGCCAAGCAAAAAAATCACGACAATCAGAAATGTCATATTCACGCCGGTCATGCGTATTTTTTCTTTTTCTAGTTTTGGTTGTCTGATAGATATCATAAAAAATCAGCCTCCTGTCATACATGCTGCGGCATGACTGCCATAAGACAGCAGAACAAGGCAAATCCTGTCAGGATTAAAATTCTCTGTGCCGGTGTTCTGCCGTCCTGTTTCAGCAGTCCCAGCAAAGTCCGCCGATAGATATGCAACGGCAGAAGATTAATCATCCATACTGCCGTATAAAACAATAACAAATCCAGTTTATGATAATTCACGCACAGCATAGGAATTGTCATGCCGATCCAGTAAGTGCCCGTATGACCAAGACGGCATTTTGCCGGGGTGATATTCCAGTAAAAGCAGCCCATGCAGGCTCCGGCGGCGGTCAGCGCATACAATGCGTTCAGGTTCTGCTTTGCCGCCAGACACAGCACGGTCAGAAACAGAAAATCAATACTGCCGATGGTAATGCTGATGCCGTCGGCATTCTGTTCCGGCCGCTGCATACTCAGCCAGAAGACCGTAATCAGAAACGCTCTGACAGGAATGCTTGCTATCCCGGCATCCCATTGGAAAAAGCCGAAATCCAGAACAGGTTCTTCCGGCATAAATTTCAAAAACGAATATGTTGCAAAAAATGCCACCAGAATAATAATAAAATCCGTTTCGCCGGAATCGGTCTGGCGCAGAACAGTCCGGACATAATCTGAAACCCACCCGATAATCCCGAACAGTATGCCGTGCAGCATCACCAGGCGCATGGCAGCTGATTCAGTCTGGAAATCCAGCGAGGTGCGGTCTGTTCCGCTGATTTGCAGATAGAGCGTATAACTCAGCACAAAACCGGCCACACTGCCGAAGATTAATAAAATACCGCACATTGTCGGCCGCAGCCTGTCGCCGGAGATTGTTTCGGAAGTCTGATTTGCATCCGGGTCGGGTTCACAGAAGCGGCATTTCCGCAGAAACGGAATCAGGGCAATGCCCATTACGCCGCTGCACAGTGCCGCACTCAGCGCAGCCGTAAGCTGTAACCAGACGGGCATGATTATTCTCCGTAAAGAGCCGTGATGACAGTTTCCAGGTGCATTCCGTGACTGGCCTTGAATAACAGCACATCGCCTTCCTGAACCGTTTCGCGGAGTTTCTGAATCAGAATATCAGAATCTTCCGTGCAGAATTTCTGAATCTGCTCTCCGGCGGATTCTGCAATTTTCGCAGCCGCTTTGCCGTAGCAGAACAGCAGGTCAATTCCGGCATGTTTTGCCATTTCGCCGACACGTGCATGAAGCGCATCACTCATATCGCCGAGTTCGAGCATATCGCCCAGCACAGCGATTTTTCTGCCGTCCGCAAGATAATTTCCCAGAACGTTCAGGCCGGCCTGCATGGAATCGGGGCTTGCATTATAGCAGTCGGCAATAATAATCTGCCCGTTTTTTTCCATAATATTCTGCCGCATACCTGTGGGCTGATATTTGGCAAGGCCGCAGAGGATTTCCTGTTCTTCCATTCCGGCGAGCGTTCCCACCAGATACGCCGCAAGGGCATTTTTGACATTATGTTCGCCGACTGCCGGAAGCACAGCCAGCGATTTCTTTCCGTCATGGCAGATGCTGAATGTTGTCACGCCGTTTTCTTCTTTGATATCTTCGGCGGAAACATCAGCAGGACTGCCCTTAGTCGAGAATGTATAGACAGGACGGCTTAATTCTGATTTGAGTGTGCACAATAACGGATCATCGGCATTTGTGACCAGCGGGGCATTTTCTTTCATGCCTTCCAGAATTTCCAGCTTTGCTTTCCGGATGCCTTTCTGAGAACCCAGATTTTCCACATGAGAAAAGCCGATATTTGTAATTACGGCAATAGTAGGTTCTGCACTGTTGGTCATATGCGAAATTTCGCCGAAATGGTTCATGCCCATTTCCAGCACAGCTGCGCCGTGCTGACGGGTCAGATTCAGAATCGTCTTCGGCATACCGATTTCGTTATTGAGATTTGCCTCGGTCTTGAGTGTGTTGAATTTTTCAGAAAGCACACAGGCAATGAGTTCTTTTGTAGTTGTCTTGCCGACACTGCCCGTGACGGCAATCACGGGAATATCAAATTTTTTTCTGTAAAGATTGGCAATTTTCAGCAGAGCCTCTCCTGTATGCCCGGTTACGAGACAAGGCAGATCTTCAATCTGCGTATCTGTCACAGCGGCGACAGCTCCGTTCTGAAGAGCCTGTTTGACAAACTGATGACCATCAAATTTTTTTCCGCGCAGTGCCAGAAACAGACAGCCTTCCGGGAGTTTTCTTGTATCTGTGCTGATTTCTGTGATATCAGCATCCAGCGGACAGTCTGTATGCAGAGCTTCGGCAATTTCTTTCAGTGTTAGTGTTTCCATGATATTTCTCCTTATGCTTGATCTAATTCTTTAAGAGCTTCGGCGACGACTTCGCGTTCGTCGAAATGGGTGTGATAATTACCGGCAAAAATCTGATAATCTTCATGGCCTTTTCCGGCCAGGACAATGACATCGCCGGGCTGGGCAGTGCGGATTGCATGATGAATCGCCTCGCGGCGGTCTGTGACGACTTCGTAAGGCGTTTTGCTGTCGGCAAGGCCTTCCAGAATATCCCGGATGATGGCTTCGGGGTCTTCATCGCGCGGATTATCCGATGTGACAATCAGTCTGTCGGCGAACCGGGCGGCTGCCTGTGCCATGCGCGGCCGTTTGGTTTTATCCCGGTTGCCGCCGCATCCGAACAGACAAACCAGTCTGTTTTCCGTATACAGCTTGACATTTTCCAGAATATTTTCAATAGCATCGGGGGTATGGGCATAATCGCAGATGACGGAAAAATCTTTTCCTGTGGGAATGACTTCGCATCTGCCGCGGACTCCCGTGCAGGATTCCAGAGCCGGAAGAATCTGTGTATCTTCCAGACCGTACAGACGGCACACCGCATAGGCCGCAGTAGCATTGGCAATGTTGAAATAGCCTGTCATCAGCATGGAAATTTTTTTATGATTCAGGATAAAATCCGTTCCTCCGGCCGTGACGGAAACAGGCCGGTAAGCAAAATCGCCCTTGCTGGCACAGGAATATTTTTCGCAGGAAATTTCCTGATATAATCTTTTGCCGTACTCGTCATCTGTATTGATAACAGCTTTGTCGCAGACATCGAACAGCATTTTCTTGGCCTGATAATAATTTTCCATGGTTTTGTGATAATCCAGATGATCCTGAGTCAGATTGGTGAAAACGGCAATCTCGAAATGTGTCAGGCCGATTCGCTTCTGCACAAGTCCGAAAGAAGAAACTTCCATCACGACAGTATCACAGCCGCTCCGGTACATGCGGTCATATAACTGCATCAGCTCGAACGTCAGCGGAGTGGTATTATTTGTATGAACAGCTTCGTCGCCGATTTCGTTCTGAATTGTACCGATCAGGCCGACTTTGTGGCCGTTTTTCGTGAGAATATGCTTGATGACACTGGTAGTTGTTGTCTTGCCGTTGGTGCCGGTCACGCCGATGAAGCGCATTTTCCGCTCCGGATGGCCGAACCATGCCGCACACAGTGCGCCGTAACATGCCCGGCTGTCGCTGACCAGAATCTGACGTTTGCCAAGCCCCAGGTCGCGTTCACAGACTACTGCCGCCGCGCCCTGTTCCAGAGCTTTGGCGGCGACACTGTGGCCGTCGAATGTTTCGCCTTTGATGCAGACAAACAGACTGTTTTCAATAATTTTTCTGTTATCGTCTGTCACAAGGGAAATTTCTGTATCCTGCAAATTTTCCGATACAGCGGCTTGATTTTCGAGTAAATCTGAAAGTTTCATAAATCCATCTCCTGATTTTATCAATATAATATATCTCAGTCACCCTGACTGTTGATGACATAATCCAGCTGAATGACAGTTCCGATTTCGGCCATTTCTCCGGCCGGAACAGACTGCGACTGCACAAGCACATCAGTTCTGTCCGTAGATGCGCCTACAGCGACGTAATTCAGCCCGGCATTGCGGATTGCCTGACTGGCATCGGCGGCGGTATAGTCTTTGACATCGGGCACAGCAACAAATTCGGGTTCATAATCCTGTTCTGTGTAGAGAATAACCGTTCCGCCGGAAGAGACAGTATAGCCTGTCAGCGGACACTGCCCTGTGACGGTTTCGCCGCTGCCTTTGATTTCATAATTCAGGCCGAGGGAAGCAAGCGTTTCTTCGGCAGAAGTGACAGAAACATCCAGCAGAAGCGGAACGGTCACATCCAGCTTTGCATATTCTTCGTCAGTATATTCCGGATAATACCCCAGATACGGGAGAGCTTCTTCCAGAACCATACGCGCATACGGTGCCACGACTTTGGAGCCGTAATAGCTTTCGCCCATTGGTTCATCTGCCATAATCAGCATGACGATTTCGGGGTCATCTGCCGGAGCAAAACATGCATAGGAAGCAACATATTTATCTTCATCGCCGGTTTCGAGCTTCTGGGATGTACCGGATTTTCCTCCGATTGCATAGCCTTTGATATAGGCATTCGAGCCGCCGTTGTTATCAACGACTGCCTGGAGCAGTTTCCGGACAGCAGCGGAGCTTTCTTCGGAAATGACCTGCCGCTTGACATTTGTGCCGTAACTCTTGACAACGTTTCCTTCGCTGGAGACGATTTTATCAACAACATGCGGCTGTACCAGATAGCCCCCGTTGATGGCGGCGGCAATGCCTGTAATCATTTCCATGGGGGTGAGGGAGTTGGACTGTCCGAACGCACTGGCGGCCAGATCGACAATTCCCATTTCTTCTTCCGAGCGGTAATAACTGGAGCCTTCGCCGGGCAGGTCGATTCCTGTTTTCTCTGTCAGGCCGAACGCGCTGAAATACTGGGAAAATTTATGAATGCCGATTCTAAGGCCTACTTCGATGAATGCCGGGTTGCAGGAATTTGTCAGAGCTTCGGAGAAAGTCTGTTCGCCGTGACCGGCCAGCTTGTGGCAGTGAATCGGGTTCGGCACGCCTTTGATGGTATAGGCACCTGTGCAGACAAATCTGTCCGTATCGATGTTGACGGCCTTTTCTTCGACGGCCATTGCCGTGGTGAAAATCTTGAAAACCGAACCCGGAACATAAATTTCAGTAATGGCTTTATTTTTCCATTGCTGTTCACGGGCGGCGATATAGGCATCTTTATATTCATTCTGCGGAAGCGACTGAAGATATTCGCTGGTAGCCCTGTCATAAATAGAAGAGGGTTCGTTCAGGTCAAAGCTGGGATAGGTTCCCATTGCGTAGACTGCGCCGGTTTTGGCATTCATGATGATGCCGCAGGCACGGTTCTGAACATCGAATTTTTCGCACATGGCCTGTAGATTTTTTTCCAGATAATATTGCAGTGTCATATCCAGCGTGAGATATAACGAACTGCCGTCCTCTGCCGGAAACGTCTGGGAATTGCGGTAAGGCATTTCATCGCCCTTGACATCGGTTGCCGAGAGCACACGGCCGTTTGTTCCGGCGAGATATTTATTATAATACGCCTCCAGACCGTATTGTCCTTCGCCGTCGCTGTTGGTAAAACCGATTACCTGGGCAGCAAGTTCATTCTGCGGATAGTAGCGTTTCGTATCTTCTTCTGTCTTGATAGAAGTCAGACCGTAAGTATCCAGATATTCCATCAGGTCATCAGCAATATTTTTCTCTACCTGTGTCTGGAGCACATAATAGCGGATTTCTTTCTGCACAGCTTCCTGCACAGTTTCTACAGTGATATTCAGTTTTTCCGCAAGAGTCCGGATAATTTCTTCTTCAAGCTGATCGATTGGCATGACAATTTTATCCGGAGCAAGTTCTTTGCCTTCGTCGAGCATTTTCTGCCGTTCGGCCATAGTTTTGCCGATGGCTTCCATATCGCTGCGGAACTGCTGAGGGTCGATATAGATTTTATAAACCGTGGCACTTCTGGCGAGGGGATCGCCGTTGCGGTCGTAGATGCTTCCGCGGTTGGCAGTGATGGTAATACGGCTGAAATGCTTGCTGTTGGCTTTTTCGGCGTAAACATCGTGATCGACAATGCAAAGCAGGAAAAGCTTGATTGTCACAGCAACAGCCATAGCCAGGCATACGCCGAACCCTGCCAGCACAGCTTTTTTGGTCATAGCCGCAGTAGGTTCGTAATCTTTGGGAATTTCTTTCAAGCAAAATCACCTCTTGCAGAGCAGGAATGTATTTAAAAAAGGCAGGTGTTACTCAAAAATCCTGCCTGTACCATTTCGTGTAGGGCACGAAAGCGGAGGTCTGCCGCTGCCGGAGAGATTTTTCTCTGTTCCTCCGGCAGCGCAGCGCACCGCAGCACCCGTTTATTGAATCTTTCTTTTTTTCTGCCTTGTTTCACAGTATGCAGCTTACCCCCGCATATATGCTGCAAAATCGTCAAACGCGTTTTTGATTCTGACAAAGATATTCTGTTCTTCCTCAGGAATTTCCACCACATCTGCTGTCTGGATTTCGATATATTCCACCTGGGAAGGGTTCAGGGCGTGCATTCCGAGCACATGTTCGGCGTATTCCTGGACATTTTTATTGGAAGTTTTGCCGGCAAGCTCGGACTGCATCCGGACATTTTCGCTTTGCAGATCAGTATACAGTTTTTGTCTGGCAGTAATTTCATTTGTCAGCTGGAGCTGTTCTACATTGCTGGCAATCACAGCTATCAGAAGTGCGAAGCACACAATGGAGCACAGAATGACTTTGACGGAAGAAATCTTCGGCTTTTTGTCAGAATTTTCGGCCGAAGGTTCTGTTTTCTGGTTTTGCGTATTCATAGAAGGAAACGGGACGCTCCTTTCGTGAATCTTCACAGAATTTCAGGTAATTTTTCAATTGCCCTTAGTTTGGCACTGCGGCTTCTGTGGTTCTGTTCCAGTTCGGATGCGCCGGCAGTCAGGGGCTTGCGTGTGAGGAGTCTGGCTTTTGGCCGGTTGCCGCAGACACACTGCGGAAAATCGGGGGGGCAGGTACAGCCTTTCAGCCATTCGGCAAACTGCTGTTTGACAATGCGGTCTTCCAGGGAATGGAACGTAATCACAGCGAGCCTTCCGCCGGGTTTCAGGCAAGAAAATGCCGCCCGGAGTCCGGCACTGAGGTGTCCGAACTCGTCATTGACGGCAATACGTACTGCCTGGAATGTTTTTTTGCAGGGATTTTTGTCTCTCCGGTATTTTTGCGGCACAGCCTGCCGGACGAGTTCGGCAAGTTCTCCTGTTGTTTTAACGGGAGATGCTTCACGGGCACGGACAATCGCGGCGGCAATACTGCCTGCGAATTTTTCTTCTCCATATTCATAGAGAATTTTTTTCAGTGCCTGCTCGTCCCAGGAATTGATAAGATCATATGCGCTGAAGCCTTCCTGGCTCATGCGCATATCCAGCGGCGCGTCTGCATGGTAAGAAAAGCCGCGTTCTGCCTCATCCAGCTGATGAGAAGAAACGCCAAGATCCAGCAGAATGCCGTCGGCAGCAAAGATGTTCAGGCTGTCAAGAATTTGCCGCATCTGCGAGTAATTGCCTTGAATCACCATTGCCGGAAGCCCCTGCAACCGTGCTGCGGCAGCCGCCACAGCATCCGGGTCACGGTCTAAGCCGATCAACAACCCGTTTTTGTCTAATCGGGAAGCGATTTCTCTGGAATGCCCCGCACCGCCGACCGTGCCGTCGATGTAAACACCATCCGGCCGAACGGAAAGCAAATGTAAAACTTCCGGCAGCAAAACCGGAACATGTGCGAACTCCATGAGTGCCCTCCTTTTCGACTTTGATTTTGTTCTTTTGTTCTTATTTTTCTCTATAGGCTTAATGCCTGATTTTATTATAGCACATTCAGAAGATTCAAGCAACAAGATTGAATTACAAATTTTATGAATTTTATTTTCTAAAATTTATTAATTTTGCACAATAGCAGAAAATCAAGAAAAAGTGAAAGTTTCCGCGCATTCAGAATCACTTACACGTTTTCGAGAAACATTTGTTTGATTTTAAAAAACCGCGAAAATGACAAAAAATCAGTTGTTTTGACATTTGTAATTTTCTACAAAGTTTCGGGGCTGTTTTTATGAAATATTCTGTAATTTTTACGAAAAAATAAGAAATTTTTCAAAATCTCTTGACAAAGTAGTAAAAATATACTATACTGGAATCACAGTAAGTAGCAAATTAATACTAACAAAGGCAGGTGATCTGCTTGACAGAAGAAGAATTCGTCCGGCAATATGACAGTTCCGCATTTCAGAAGCCCTCTGTTGCGGTCGATCTGGTATTGTTCACAGTGATGCAGGAACAGCTCTGCGTTCTGCTGACAGAACGGAATCAGCATCCGTTTCTGGGAAGGCTTTCTCTGCCGGGGGTATTCGTCCGGATGGATGAAACTCTTGACGAAGCCGCACACAGAGCTTTATATCAGAAAACAGGTCTGCATGATATCTATCTGGAACAGCTCTATACATGGGGCGCACTGGAGCGTGACCCGCGGATGAGAATTATTTCTGTTTCTTATTATGCGCTTGTGCCGGATGCACAGATACCGGATTCTGAACGGGGAAAATTTTTCCCGGCTGAGGAAATTCTACAGTGTAAGAATATCGCTTTTGATCATGGTGATATGATTGCTTACGGCCGGGAACGCATCCGGAACAAGGTCAGTTATACCGAGATTGCATTCTCACTTGTGCCGGAAGAATTCACGCTCCCCCAGCTCCAGAAAATTTATGAAATTCTGCTTGGTCAGAAGCTCTATAAAGCGAACTTCCGGAAGAAAATCGCTGACAAGATTCAGCCGACGGAAAAATTCACTTCCGGAAACAAGCACCGCCCCAGCAGAATCTACAGAAAGAAGGATTGATTTTTATGATTTCCAATTCAGCCCCCACAGAAAGCAAAGTTTTTCTGGATGACAAGACTGCTCTTGTTATCGTTGATATGGTGAACGGTTTCTTAACGGAAGGCGTTCTGTCGAGTCCGCGTTCGGCATCGGTTCTGCCGGAATGCGAAAAGCTTCTGAAATTCTTCAAAGAAAATAATCTGCCGTGTGTAGCGTTCGCGGACTGCCACGAGCCGGACTGCATCGAATTCAGTTCTTTTCCGCCGCACTGCATCCGGGGAACGTCAGAATCTGAAATTGCCCCGGAACTGCAAAAAATCGGCGGTTATCTCAAAATTGAAAAAAATTCTACCAACGGTTTTCTGACCCCGGAATTTCAGGAATTTTTTGAAACGCATCAGGAACTTGAAAGAATTGTCGTCTGCGGAGTCTGCACGGATATCTGTGTGATGCAGTTCTGCCTGACTCTCAAAACATTCTGCAATCAGCAGAACAGAAAGCTTGAAGTGCTTCTTCCTGTCAACGCTGCCGAAACTTACGATGCGCCCGGCCACAACGCCGATTCCATGCAGTCTGCCGCCCTTGAAATTATGGCGCAGGCCGGAATTAAATTAACTTCGGAGGTAATATATCATGAATAATCTGGATAACAGAAATCTCACCATGCTGGTGGATTTTTATGAACTCACTATGGGAAACGGCTTTCTCGAAAACGGATGCGGCAAAAAAATTGCTTATTTCGATATGTTCTACCGCAAAGCTCCCGATGATGCCGCCTATGCCATCGCCGCCGGTCTGGAACAGGTGATCAGATATCTGAAAAATCTGCATTTTTCCGACGAGGATATTAATTATTTAAGAAGCAAGAATCTGTTCTGTGAAGCGTTTCTGGAATATCTGAAAAATTTCAGGTTCACCTGTGATGTATGGGCAGTTCCGGAAGGTACGCCGATTTTCCCGTCCGAACCGATTCTGACCGTCCGCGGAGAAGCCATGCAGGCACAGCTGATTGAAACGATGATTCTGTTAAGCATCAATCATCAGAGCCTGATTGCTACCAAAGCGAACAGAATCGTTACAGCAGCACAGGGTCGTCCTGTCATGGAATTCGGCTCCAGACGGGCGCAGGGCTATGACGGCGCGGTACTCGGCGCGAGAGCCTCTTATATCGGCGGCGTGGCCGGAACGGCCTGTGCCATCGCCGACAGAGCCTTTCAGATTCCGGCACTCGGCACCATGGCGCACAGCTTCGTGCAGATGTTTAATTCTGAACTTGATGCATTCCGCGCTTATGCGAAGGTCTATCCCGATGACTGCACTCTGCTGGTAGATACGTATAACGTGCTTCACTCCGGCATTCCGAATGCAATTACGGTCTTCAAAGAACTGGAAGCGCAGGGTCACAGAGGCAAAGGAATCAGAATCGACAGCGGCGATATGGCTTATCTCTCGAAGAAAGCAAGAAAAATGCTCGATGCCGCCGGTCTGGATTATGTCGGCATTGTGGCATCGAATTCGCTGGATGAGTATATCATCCGTGATTTGATTATGCAGGGCGCACAGATCAACAGTTTCGGAGTCGGTGAAAGATTAGTAACTTCCAAATCGGAACCTGTATTCGGCGGCGTTTACAAGCTGGCCGCAGTCGAGGAAAACGGCAAAATTACTCCAAAAATCAAAATTTCGGAAAATATCATCAAGATTACCAATCCGTCTTTCAAGACGCTCTGGCGGCTGTACGACAACGAATCCGGAAAGGCCATTGCTGATGTGCTGACTTTGCATGACGAAGTGATTGACGACACACAGCCTTACGAGATTTTCGACCCTGTTCACACTTACAAGCGCAAGACTGTGACGAACTTTACGGCAAAAAAACTGCAAGTGCCGATATTCGCAAACGGCGAATGCGTTTACGAAAGCCCTTCCCTGCCGGAAATTCAGGCCTATTGCAAAGAACAGCTGGAAACTCTCTGGGAAGAAGTCAAGCGTTTTGAGAATCCGCAGACGTATTTTGTAGATCTTTCTCAAAAGCTCTGGAATCTGAAACATGACATGCTTAAAATGAAATTCAATTACTGATTACAAAACAAACTCCCGGTCTGATTCACGTTCGCCGGGAGTTTTATTTCTGTATTCAATTGTAACATCAGCTAAAATCCAGCCTGTACACCACCAGATTTATAAAAAGCTGATAAGAAAATCCGTTGCAGAGACCTAGTTGTGCATTGGTCACACTCGCCTTTCTAACTAAGGTTTTTTAAGAATTTTTTTCACAGCACTTTTCATACGCATCACATCTTTCGTATCAGAATTTAAGTCAAGATAGAACCTTCCATGGGAATGTACCTCGATTCTAATAATTTCGGGTTGTGTGCTATATAGAAAGTTTCGCTTGCCATGTTTAAGCCTTAGCAGAAGATTCTGAACCTGCGGCACTGAAACTTTAAGAGCATGTTCAGAATGAGACGTATTCCGGCTTGATCGCAGAATTGATAACGGTATAGAACCTCAGGGAAGTAAACCGGAGGGACAGCTCCGAGCTTATGCTTGCCGCCTGAATATCACTTACCTGCGACAGACGAAACCGCCTGCTGCTGTGAATCCTGATTTTCCATGGGTTTCGCCTCCTAGCAGTACACCTGCATATTCAACAGAATTTTAAAGCATCCGTTAAGCAGGGGTTCTGCAAATTTGTTTCCGCTTCCGGGAAACATACGGTTTTTTGAATCTGGATTGCAATCCTTTATCGTGATTTTATTATAACACAGTTTTTATAAAAAGTCAATAGTTTTTTTCAAGATTTTTGAAAATTTTTTAGTTTTGTTATACTGTACAAATTATGAATTTTCCGTTTGTGCAGAATAGCTATTGCCTGAGAAAAATCTTGACAAATCTTTATCGTTATGCTAAAATAAAATTATCATCATGCAGAAAAAGGGGATTTTATCATGAACGAAATCATTCCGGTGCTGACTGCCGCCGCAGAAAAAGCATTCCGTCAGCTGTTTCAGGAACATCCTGACGAGCATTTTTATTATTGTACTCTTGTCATGCTGGATGTTTCCGCGCCGTGCATTTCGGCATGGTCAGAAGAGGCTCTGGAGGTTTTTCTTTCACAGAACGGGATACAGAATCCGGAAGACCGGCTGGATTACCGGTATTCTTACGCCGATTCGCCGTATTTCGCATTTGGCTATGAAGAATATTTTTCCGAAGCAGAAACGCTTTTTTCAGAATGCTTTGCCCGGCAGGACAGTATGTCAGATTCTGAATATGATGCCGAAGTTCTCCGCTGGCTGGATGCTATGGAAATGGCTGTACATATTCTGGATTCTTCCGGATTGTTCGGCTCGCGGAAAGAACGGAAACATATTTTTCTCAATGCCGAAATCATGCCGCCCGAAGAAGATAACACGCTCCGGGCAAAACGCCTTAACGAAGCGGACTCCCCTGCTCTGCTGGCATGGCTGAAAGATGCCGCTGAATAAAATTTTATCAAGAAAGGATTTTTTATTATGCTGAAAAATATCCCCCCGATTCTGTCCCCAGAACTGCTGAAAGTTCTGTGCGAAATGGGACACAGTGACAGATTAATTATTTCTGACGGAAACTTTCCGGCTGAAAGCATGGGAAAAAATGCAATCGTCATCCGATGCGACGGCCACGGCGTTCCGGAACTGCTGGATGCCATTCTGACAGTATTTCCTCTTGATACTTATGTCGAAAAGCCCGTGAATCTCATGGAAGTCATGCCGAATGACCCTGTCGAGACTCCCATCTGGGATACTTACAAAGAAATCATCGCGAAACATGATTCCCGCGGCGCGGATGCCGTCGGCTGTATCGAACGCTTTGCTTTCTATGAAGAGACCAAAAAAGTTTATTGTATCATCGCCACCAGTGAAAAGGCTCTCTATGCGAATATCATGCTCCAGAAAGGTGTTATCTGATTTCTGCCATGTCAAAAGCAAGCACTCTTCTGCCTGTGATTCTGACTTTGCTGATGTTCATCATACTGTTCTGGACAATGTGCACTCCCCGCCAAAGCGATGAGGAACTTACAAAAGCCTGGCTGGAAAATAAATATCATACAGAATTCATCGCCTACGAGAGCAAAATCATCCGGGACAGCCCCATTCCTTATGACTATGTCAGTGCCGTGTGCTGTGCGCCGGCGGCCTATCCGGACTTCATTTTCCGGACAACGATGTCTTCCACGCAAAAAAGCGGCGTAACATTCTGGGACAGTCTGGAAAAAGGCATTCTGAATCATCACGCGGCACAGAGCTGTACAGAATTAATCGGCGATTCGTTTGAACAGTTCTATGTTACTGCGGAATGCGCCGTGAAAGATGATATTCCTATGCCGGAGACAGAAAATTTTACATTTCCGTCCTATCTGGAAGAAGCCGGAAATCATCCGGTTGTTTCCATCTGTCTGTATCTGACAATCAATTCTGATGCACTGGGAATTCAGAGTTCTTTTGCAGAATACCGCTGTCTGTGCGACATGCTCACACAGATGGCCGACCTGACACAGGCCAATCTGGAACTGTGGCTTGAATTTGATCCGGAAGAGCTGTATCAGCGCAGGGAAACATGGTATACGGGGCATCATCTTCCGGAATTTTCTATGCCGAATGCGGATTATTATCCCGGCCGCGATACCAGCAAAAGAAAAATCCCGAAACAGAACATCCGGCTTTATTACAACAGAAAGTCACATCTGCTCACAGCCGAACAGAACAGCACAGAGCCTTATACTCTGGATGACTATGCCGCTGAAAGAAACAAACCTTTTCAATCTTAAAAAAGACTCTGCCGGACAGCGTTTCAGACCGTCCGGCAGAGCTTTTCAAAACAGGGATTGGAAAGGGAGATTTCAAAAAAATTATAACAGCGTAATGCCGTGTTCGGCACATGCCTGAATCATCTCATCCGGCCAGATAGATGCCTGCACTTCGCCGATATGTGCCTTTTCCAGCAGGAGCATACATAACCGGGACTGTCCGATGCCGCCGCCGATTGTCAGGGGCAGTGTGCCGTCTGTAATCATCTTGTGATAATCATACTTGTTTCTGTCCAGTGCATCGGCTTCGGCAAGCTGACTCTGGAGAGATTTCTCATCCACGCGAACACCCATCGAGGAAATTTCAATGCCTTTCTGGAGCGTCTCATTCCAGAAGAACAGGTCGCCGTTGAGTGCCCAGTCATCATAGTCCGGAGCGCGGCCGTCATGCCGCTGGCCGCTTTTCAGCTTTCCGCCGATCTGCATGATAAATACAGTTCCGTGTTCTTTGCAGATCAGGTCTTCGCGTTCCTTGGGGGTCTTGTCCGGATAC
>DFJS01000091.1 GCA_002373165.1 Ruminococcus sp. UBA3665 | reverse complement strand
ATTTTTTCCATCGAACTCACGTTTTATTAGTAGAAAGATTTACATTGCCATTTCCAGCAGCAAGCAATGCTGTATTATATTCTTCCGGAGTAACAGTCTGAGTGTAAGTAAATGTAATTTCCTGCGTCATGTTTCCGCCGTCATTAAATACAAATTCATTATTTACGAAGCTTCCTACATCTGAGGGAGTAATTATGATATCATCAGTACTAATACCGGCAAACATTGTGTCTTTCAGTTTCCAGCCTTCCAGATTCGCAGGAACTACAAGATTATTGACTGTGATTGTCCAGTTGATTTTGAAATCATCTCCCGGTTTTTCAGGGTCAATTCTTGTACCTGTTTTAGAGACTGTACTATCCTTATTGCTAAACGGAATTTGAATTGTCAATCCGCCAATCGTCACAGTTCTGTCACCGGACATTGTACTGGCACGATTGATAATACCATCAAATTTTAATGTTCCATCAAAATAGTCAGACGTTGCAATCTTATGTTCAATATAATCATCTGTAAACTGAAGGACAATAAGACCATCTGTATTGATAGAATAATAACCGCAACGATGTGTGCCATCCGGGGCAATATAGCCATCATCCTCTGAATAACGGTAATATCCATAATATTCTTCTGGGATGTTGACACCATCAGGAAGCTGATAGAAAATACAAGGAGAATCTTTTGTTACCGGAGATACACCATTTACTTTTTCAATTCGATAGTAAAAATCAAAATTAGCAGATACACTATCTGTAGTGCTTTCTGTAAGCGTTATTGTTTTTGGGTCTGGTGATTGATATGTTTGATTGGCTATCTTTACGATAATTTTGGTAATCTGGTCTTCCGCAATTTCGTGAGTAGTCTGACCTACTTCTGTTGCCGGAGATGAAAAATAGGGAGCTGTTCCATCATCATTTGGTCTGTTTTTTCACTGTTTCTCGCTGGAGATGTTTTTGTACTTTTTCCGCCGTCAAACGCAGTATCATAACTTAATATACTGGTACCGCCCGGCGTACTGATATGAATACCATTTGTTTCCGGTAATTCATAATTTTCGTTTTCTTCATCTAATACATCTTCATCAGCTGCAACAGGTTCATCAATCGGCTGTGCTTCTATTTCATCTTCAATTTCTGATTCTTCTGTTTTAAATTCTAATTGAGTATCTGTTACTATTTCAGACTCTGTTTCTGGAATCTGTTCAGCAGCTGTTTCTTCCTCTTCATACTGATAGCATTCTTCATTATGAACATGTTCTTCCATTCCGCAGATGAGTTCATAACATTCATCCGTATGTTCATGTTCTTCTGAATTGTCCTCACAAATCAGTTCATAGCAATCGGGAGAATGTGTATGTTCTTCTATTGCACAAACAAGTTCTTCTGTTTCCTCTTCGGCAATTGCAGGGAGTACAAAATCGGATGGAATTACAAAATTTGCAATCATTCCACAGCAAAGCAAGAATGCTGTCATTCTCTGCCACCAGGCTATTTTTTTCTGATTTGTTGGTTCTCTGTTATTATAACGCATCACAGCACTCTCCTTTCCTGAAAATTCAAAAAGTCAAACTGTTCCGATTCTTTCCCACGGCCATATCCGGAAGAAAACTTTACCGAGGACATATTCTTCGGCAATGCTGCCGACGGCAGTCGAGCGGCTGTCAATGCTGACTGCTCTGTGATCGCCCATGACAAAGATTCTGTTATCCGGAACCTGATAGGGCAGTTGGATGTCACATTCTCCGAAGGCGGATTCGCTGACATAATCTTCCTGGAGCTGTTCGCCGTTAAGAGAAACAATTCCGTCCTCAGAAATATCAATGACATCCCCTGCAACACCAATCACTCTTTTTAAGAGTATCTTGTTATTGTAGTAGAATGCCACGATGTCACCATGATGAAAGTCACTGCTTTTGATGCACAAAATCAGTTCGTCATTTAATAAAGCCGGGGTCATACTGCTGCCGGTCACACGGAGCACAGGAACAAACAGCATCGACACGATTACTGCGGCTGCGGCAACTACTATCAAAGAAGAAATTGTATTCCATAAAGTCTTTGCAAAATTCTGACTGTACCTGAGCCGTTTTAGTTCTGTATGCAATTGTTCCGCGGTAGGCAGATCCATTTCTTTTTTTGTTTCGTCACTCATTGGGATAACTGCTCCTCATGTTCTGACGGCACTGTCTGGGACTGGAGTGCTTTGCTGACTAACTGATCCAGTCTGGATTTCAGCTGTTCATTTTCTGCTTTCAGTTCGTCAATTTCTGTCCGCATGTAATACAGAATTTCAATCAGCTCGGCGCGTTTCAGTTTACGGAGTTCTTTTTCTGTCATGTTTTCTGCTCCTTTTGTTTCTGAAACTGTTTTAATAGATCGGTTTTTCTAATCTATGGTAAAATTATACCATAAGTTCAACGCATTGTCAAGTTAAAAAATCAGGAAACGGCTAAAATCATTCATTTTGCCAATTTATTGATACAGAATTTATTTAATTTGCATAGTCATATTTTACTATTTGTATAGCCAATTGTTATTTTTATGCTATTAATTTATTGACAATCCGGAATCCTGATTTTTTGAAACAGCAGCCCCTGCCGGTATATTTTATCGGGAAATAATTCTGTAATATTCTACAAAAAAGCAATCCCTGCTTCATGCGTTATGCTGAAATTTCAGCATTTTTCCATAATTGCTTGACATTGCCCCCAAAAATGAGTTATGATAGAAACAGCGATATTAACTGACAAAATTATTATCAGGAGGAACTCTTCATGATTTTTGACGAATCTTTTACTTTATCCAATGGCATCACGATTCCCAGGCTTGCACTGGGCACCTGGCTGATTGAGGACGGTATTGTTTCTGATGCAGTACAAAATGCTGTCAAAATCGGCTACCGGCATATTGATACTGCACAGGCTTATGAAAATGAACGCGGCGTGGGCGAAGGAATACGCAAATCCGGCATTCCCAGAGAACAGATTTTTGTTACTTCCAAAGTAGCCGCCGAGCTGAAAAGCTATGAAGCAGCTGCCGCTTCTATCGACAAAAGCCTTATGACATCCGGACTGGATTATTTTGATCTGATGATCATCCACTGTCCGCAGCCCTGGAGCGAATACCATCGCGCCGACTGTCCCTATCGCTATCCGGAAGAAAACAGACAGGTGTGGAAGGCTCTGGAAGAAGCCTGTCAAGCCGGAAAAATCAAAGCAATCGGCGTTTCTAATTTTCTGGAATGCGATATTGAAAATATTCTGACTGACTGCAAAATCAAGCCTATGGTGAATCAAATTCTGATAAATATCACCAATACTCCGGCAGAGCTGATTTCTTACTGTCAGAAGCAAAATATTATCACAGAGGCTTATTCGCCTATTGCTCACGGCGCAGCCCTGAACAATCCCGTGCTTGCCGCTGCCGCCGAAGCCTACGGAGTCAGCATTCCGCAGTTATGTATCCGCTATGCCTGGCAGCTGGACCTGGTAGTTCTTCCCAAGACGGCCAATCCGGAGCATATGAAAAATAATGCCGACCTGAATTTCGTCATCTCTGACAGTGATATGCAGATTCTCAAAAATTTTGACAAAATCAGCCCCGGCCAGATTCCTGCTTTCAGCGGAAATTAATTATTATTATATTATAAAGGAGAGATTATTTTATGTCTATTACCAAAAAAGAAGCAGCCGAAATTTTTGCTTCACGCCTTAATTACAAATTAAAACAGGATTTTACATCCGGTACTTTTTTTCAGCCCGGAAAAAAATATGACTGGGAACACGCAGGCGGTACCTGTCCCCAGCAAATTGAAATTATCAGCTTTGACGGCAATTATGTAAAATTCCGCCGCTTCGACGGAATCGGAGACGAGATTGTCACATTTACTCTGGATAATCTCTATCTGTTTGACCGCAATCATCTGCAAACGGTCTATGACAATGCCAAAGAATTTGATTACTATTCCCTGCTCCGGGAAAGTCATGAAATTCTGAATCATCAGGGCGTTTATATCCTGCACCAGAGCGATGCAGATGCAACTTCCGGCTATTATGTCGGAAAAGCAACGCATCTGCTTGACCGTCTCAGACAGCATTATTCTGCAAAATATCCTAACGATATGGAAAAATTATTGCAGAACAATCATCCGTTCACAGTCAGATGCATTCCGTTCCGGTACAGCGGCTACTCCAGCGTTGAAGCACTGGAAACGGCATTTATCGCCTTTTTCAACAGTGCACGGAATCCCGAATGCTTTAACCAGAATATCGGCTGGCACGGCCCCAAAGGACAATACTGTTCTCAGCTGACAGATACGGAAATTTTCATCTATTCGCGCGAACAGGCCGAAAAACTGATTCAGGACGGCAATTTCCCGCAGCAGACTGCTGTGATTACCTTCTATGATCCGGAAGATTCTCATGTAGATTACAGTTCCTGCTGCGGCAGTGATGATGTTTATTACTGTCAGCTGGATGACCTCGATCCGGATACGCTGAAAGCACACGGCACCTCTCTGGAACAATATTTTGACTATGCCGATGAAGTTGCCGAATTTATTTATGATGCCTTTCGCAGCCAGAAGAATATCATCTGCCAGTGCGACTACGGCCAGAGCCGCAGTGCCGGCTGTGCCGCTGCAATTCAGGAGCATTTCTATCACAATGGCATTGATATTTTTGCCGATTATCGTTATTATCCCAATCAGCTGATATATCATAAAATTTTCGATGCACTGGAAGCTTATGCTTCCGAGAGCAAGTAATAACAGTCACTGTCCGGCATTTGCCCGGCACAGCATGACGGCATCCGCCACAGTGACAGCATTCTGAAAATATCCTCTTGTCATGCGGCTGACGGCTGTGGTATAAAAACTGTTTTCGGAAAAGAATCTGTCCGGCCGGTCGACTGCGACAACCTGTCCGCGGAAGAACATGGCACAGCGATCGGCACATTCGGCGGCGAATTCCACATCATGTGTGACAATCAGCAGTGTCATGCCGGATTTTTTCAGATTCCGGATTACCTGTATCAGTTTTTGTTTTGCGGCGGCATCCACGCCTTTTGTCGGTTCATCCAGAAGCAGAAGCTTTGGCTTCGCGGCCAGCACTCTGGCAAGCGCGGCCAGCTGCTGTTCTCCGCCGGACAGATCATAAGGATGCCTGTCCAGCAGTTTTTCTGCCTGAAACGGCAGAAGAGCGAGTTCTGCTCCGGCCTCTTCCAGTTCTTCCCGAACTGTATTTTTCAGAAAGATTGTCTGCACATCCTGCGGCAGCATGGCAAGGCAGTTGTGATACAGACTGTTCCCCTTGTAAGTTTTCAGTTTTTTCCCGAAAACGCGAATTTCTCCGGAGTAAATTTTCAGAAGATTGGCCGCTGCTTTCAGGCCGGTCGATTTTCCGCTTCCGTTTTCGCCCAGAATGCAGAAAACTTCATTCTCAAATACAGTTAAATTTACTCCCTGCAAAATATCCGGCGAATGCCGTTCATACCGGAAATACACATCATGAAATTCCAGAACAGCGTTTTGTGAACGCTGTTCTTTTTTTACGGGCAGCTGTCTGATCAGATTCTGATAATTTTTTTCTATCAATTCTCTGCCTTCCCGGACGGTCAGCGGACAATGCTGCTGTTTATGATCTAATTCCAGAAAAATTCTTACTGCTGTAGGCATGGCACAAAGAAGTTCCGGATTCTGGCCGACTGCGGCAGCGGCCTGCCGCGGCTGGGCAAATTCCAGAATTTTCCCGTTTTTCATAATCATCAGCCTGTCACAAAGCGGAATTGACTCTTCCAGACGATGTTCCGTCAGAAATACCGTCAGGCCAAAATCCTGATTCAGTTTTTTAATTACAGATAAAAAATCCGATGCCGCAATCGGATCCAGCTGTGCTGTCGGTTCGTCCAGAATCAGAATTTCCGGCTGCATCACCATGACTGCCGCCAGATTCAGCAGCTGTTTCTGACCGCCGGAAAGTTCTGCGGTTGATCTGTCATACCAGGAACCAATTCCGAAATAGCTCGCCATTTCGGCGATTCTCCGGGCAATGACATGCTGCGGCAGATGCAGATTTTCCAGACCATAGGCCATTTCATGCCATACTTTGTCCGTTACAATCTGCTGTTCCGGATTCTGCATGACATAGCCGATTATGCAGGCCGATTCTTCTGCCGTGAGGTCATCCAGATTTTTTTGATTCAGATAAATTTCTCCGGATTTCTGCCCGGCCGGAGTCAGTTCAGGCTTAAGCATCCGGAGCAGAGTAGATTTTCCGCATCCGGTTGCGCCGCACAGAACGATGAATTCTCCCCGATGAATTGAAAAACTGATTTCCTGCACAGCCGCGTCCTGACAAAGCGGATAAGTAAAATTCAGATTTTTGACCGTAAGTATTTCCATCTTAACGCCGCCTCCGCCTGTAAAATTCCCGGCAGAAATGCCAATACTGCATAGGATGCCGTTCCTGCCGCTGACCATGCACTGTATTCCGCTGACGAAATCGCCGGATAAAATACAAAATCCAGCGAATGCCGGACGACTGCCGCAGCGGTCACAGAGAATAATAAAATACTAATCAGAATCACAATTCTGTCCTCGTGACGCATTCTGTGAACAGAAAAATTTGTCCGTCTGCCGATTCCGGAACCACGCGCCTCCATGGAATTCGCTGTGATGATTCCGTTTTCCAAAGCCCATGTGATAACGATATCCATCACACGCATTTTTTCCCGGATACTGTCGATGATATTATCACTCTGATAATATCCGAGTGCTTTTTGTGCATCGCTGACTTTTCTGCTCTGTCTGTTCAGGAGCGGCACAAACCGGAGTGTCATCGACAGAAGCAGAGCAATCTTCGGCGAAACAGTTCCGAAAATACAAAGAATTTTTTCGCTTGTCATAATCTGTGAGAATGAATTCAGCCAGTACAGCACTGCCAGAATCATGACCGCAGAATTGATGCCATACAGCAGGGCTTCCAGTGTGACAGGATTATCATTCAGCACAAACAGCACGGTTATGCCGTTATGCGAAACAAGCGGATTGATTCCCGAAAGAATCAGAAATAAAATCCATGACATAAGATGATATGTTCCGTGTTTTTTTCCGTTCCGGATGAGAAAATAACTCACTGCGCCAAGCAGAGAGAGCAGCAGTAAAACAGGATTTGCACAGAACATTGTCACTCCTGTAATCAGCAGAAAATATAACAGGATTGTCATAGGATGCAGTTCTTCCAGTGTCTGCATTTTTTCACCCCGTTTTTTATTATAGCATATCATGCCGGAATTGTAAACAGAAAAATAAAAATCCCTGCCGAAGCAGGGATTTTTCAAACACAGTCACGAGAATAAATTTATATCAGTACATAAACTAACTTTTTATTCAATTGTATAGATTTTACTCTATCCTTTTTTGAAATGGTCGGGTCCATTGTACTCTGGTTTTGAAATGGCGGAGTTCCATTTTCTTTTTTTGAAATGGTAAAGTCCATTCTCATTTTTAGGGAACGGATGAGTCCGTTTTCTTTTTTGAAATGGTAAGATCCATTCTCATTTTCGGGGAACGGATGAGTCCGTTTTTCTTTTTTGTAATGGTTGTGTCCATTGCGGCTTATTTTTTTTGATGAATATGGTTGCCTTCCATACGATGCCTGGTCAGGCACGCTTTGAAAATTATCATTGTACTCCAGAAGTAACTGATACTGCTGCATCATGACCGTTTTTTGCAAAGCAGGTGTGAGAATTTCAGCGACAGTATAAATATCATGTTATAGTTCCAAATACTATAGAAGTAACTGTACACTCTGCATCACACCATAAAAGCACTTATGTACAGTCATGAGAATCACAGCACGGGGGCTTGTCGATGTTATTTTACATGGCAGACAACCGCCATGTGCAAGAGTTTACATGCCTGCAAACATGTGCGTTTATTAAGCCGGTCGGCTTCCGGTAGTTTGTTGACGCGGATTGCACCGCGGAAAGTTCAGAGATTTCAGCTCGTTTCATAAATATGTTTTTTCTAAAATAGAAGTAACCCATGCCACTGCTTCATGACTGTACTTATTATTTAATTTTCAATCTGCTTGCGAGCGTTCTGCTCGATTTCGTCCCACTGACGGATGTATTCCGCTGCGAACTGGATTTCTTTTCCCGTCCAGCCGGTCAGCATTGCGCACCGGTAGGACATCTGCGGAAGAAGAATATTATTATATCCGGCTGTCTGTACGCTGAATACATTCACTTTCGGATTTACCATCCGTCTGTAATCCAGTACCAGCTTATAGACATTGATATAATTATGATGGCAGGAATAATGTTTTTCTTCATATTCCCGCTTGTCCTGACTGGTGCCGTACAGTCCGCCCGTGCCTGCCTGCTGATCAGAGAAAATAAAAATATTATCATAATATGTTTTTTTCTTGATCGCATCACGGAAGAATTTCCAGATACCGCCTTCGGTAGAAGCTCCGACATCAGAATAGCGTTCTTTTGTGACAGCTCTTGTCCGTTCCAGAACAGAACCTTTCACGCCGAACCGCACCAGCGTGTCGCCGAACTTGCCGACTTCGCCTTCATCGGAACACTTAGCCGCAATCACAGAGGAGAGATTATCAATCTCGGCAATTGTAACAGAACCGTATTCCGACGGAATGCATCCCCATGCCGAACCGGAATTGTCTGAAAGGCACATTGTCCGGCCGCGGAGTTTCGGCATATTTCCCAGAGAAATATCCATACACTCTTCCAGAGCTTTCAGGATTTCATCCTGATGATGAATATCACTTGCACTCTTTACGGCATTGTATGCGGCATAGTACCGGAACGGGAACTGTCTGCCGTTCAGCACTCCGGATTTTAATTTTTCAAGATATCCTGTGCAGAACTGGATATCCTGCACTTCTGTGAAGATATTCCGGAGATTCCGCAGCATTGCCATATGGCCTATGTCTGTGGATTCGATGATTTCACGCCATGACATTCCGGCAGAGCGTTTCTGTTCCCAGGTCTGTTCCTGTTCGGTAACAGCAACAGCTCCTGTCTGCATCAGCTCGTCGATTACCTTGCTGTGCGCATGTGTGATGCGTACGGCGTTAATCATGCCGATTTCGGCATTTTTATATTTATTTACCGCATATGCGGATAAAGAAGAAAGCTTCTTTGCTGTGCTTCTCTTCAAAAGAGAAGGAATTTTATTTTTCTTTCCTTCGCACAGATACAGATAATATGTCAGCTGTGTGACGGGTTCATCCGCGCGATGCATCACCAGCTGATTAATCCGGTTGAACTCGTTAGGATGTTCTTTTGTAAATTCAATCCGTTTAGGATGAATTGCCGCTCTTACCATAATAACCTGCGGATTCAGGCGCATATTATACGTATTGCGGAGTTCTGCGGCCAGCTCCAGCGTTGCGCCGAAATCGTAATCCAGAGAAGCATCAATAGCTTCCTGAAAGATTTCCGTAGTGCTTTTGCCGTCGTAGATGCTGAACACTTCTTTTGCGAACTCATCGCTGTATTCCGCAAGGAAACGATATCTTCCATCCCGGACGTTACTCCGGTAATACGATGCCTCGCCGAATATGGATGATGCTGCAATCATTTTCAGCGTATCGAGCGGATTGATTTGATAAGAATCGCCGCCCATAAAATTAGTGACAGTTTCGTTTCTTCTGAGTTTGCGTTCCTCATTCATGCGAGAAACTTCTTTGAATATCCTGCCCATATTTGCCTCCTGTCCAAAAAAGAGAAAATAAAATGCCCTGAATTTACTTTAAAATTCAAACTGACCTCTTTCTCATTCAATAAATCCTGAAAATCTTAAAGCATTCACGGCGTACACTGACAAATATTAATTCTGGAATTAAAACACTGAAACAACATTCCACAACTGTCGCTTCTGTAATGATTGCTGAGCTGCATCTTCTCAACTCTCAACAATATTTATTATATCACAAAATTCTGAAATGTCAAGCACTTTTATGAAATTTATGCCAATTTTGTGAATTTCAATAAATCCCGGTTAATATTTATGTATGATATTAACAAAATCTTGACAAATTCATGATTTTATGCTATCATGAAATGCAGAAAGGGGCGTTTTCATGAATTTCAAAGAATTTCTGCAATCCAAGCCGACTGAAAACAGATGTCATTTTCTGGACTGCATCCGGGGCTTTACTGTGCTGAATATGATTGCATTTCATGCCGTGTGGGATCTGGTGTATCTCTTTGGCATGGACTGGAACTGGTACTACGGCCCGGGAGCTTATTTCTGGCAGCAGTACATTTGCTGGAGCTTTATTTTATTATCCGGATTCTGCGCCGGAATGAGCCGTCATCTTCTCCGGCGCGGACTGACCGTATTCGGACTGGGTGCCGGAATTACTCTGTTCACAGCATTATTCATGCCGGAAGATTTGATTTTATTCGGCGTTCTGACACTGATCGGCTCCTGTATGCTGATTATGGCCGGATGCCGGAAATTTCTGCAAAAAATCCCGGCAGTGCCGGGATTCGTGAGCAGTTTTCTGCTGTTTGGCTTCACAAAGCATATAGATGACAGATTTCTGGGATTTTTCAGTCATGAACTGATTGCTCTGCCGGAATTTCTCTACCGGAATTATCTGACTGCTTATTTCGGCTTTCCGCAGAGAGGATTTTATTCAACAGATTATTTTTCTTTGATTCCGTGGATGTTCCTGTTCCTGACCGGATTCTTCATCTATCAGGCATTCGGAGAAAAAATTCTGAATATCAGATGGCAGGGCATCAGAATTCTGAACTTCATCGGCAGACACGCCCTCGAAATCTATGCTCTGCATCAGCCTGTGATTTATGGCATTCTCTGGCTTTGTTTCAGATAGTCTCACATATATCTATCTGCGTGAAAACATAACCGAATTCTTCCAGTTTTACAACAGTACGCTCCAGATAGAAAGAGATATCCGTGATATCTGAATTTTTCAGTGTTTTCCTGTTAATATCCGGCAGAATGTCGATTTGTTCCGACTGCCAGAGCAGAAGCATGATTCCGATTTCTGTATTATGATAATATAAAATTAACCCGATTGTCTCCTGATTTCGCTGTTTTTCGTCTATGAGAGCAAACAGCTCTTCCGGAGATAATTTTTCTTTCTGCCAGTTGGAGGCATCTTCATCATGCAGGGGCAGATATTCTATCTCCGGCCGGAATTCCCAGCCAATCTGCTGAAATGCTTTTATCACGCTGACAATATCCTCCGGCGCGTTGTGAATCTGGACTGAAATACTTGTTTCTCTTGACATTATATTTTACCTCCTAAAATCTGTTCAATTGTCTGAATCAATTCTTTCTGAATTGCTTCGATGGATTTCATCTGATTATTTTCACAGCAGTTCAGAAATTTCCACGGCTTGCCGGCTGTTCCGGCACAGAGAGCCGCATCATGGCAGTGTTTCAGATATTCCGTATCGGATTCGTGTGCATCTTTTCTGGATTCTTCGCCCTGATAGCGTTTGGATAATAATTTCTGCGAGATTTCGACAGGCACATCCAGAAAAATGACCTCATCAGGCTGAGGAATGCCCAATTTCTGATATTCATAATCATAGAGCCAGTTCCGGTAATCTTCCCATTTTTCGCGGGGGAGTTTGGTCATCTGATAGATCGCGTTAGAAGTTGTATATCTTGCGGATATGATAGTCTTCCCCTGCTGATAATCCACACGCCAGTCTTTCCGATAGCTGATATATCTGTCGATTGCATAGAAACTGCTTGCAGAATAGGCACTTTTTTCGGCATCTGTTTCGGGAATTTTCTTATGCAGATATTCCAGAATCAATTCTCCGGCAAGTGACTGATAATCCGGAAAACTCAGAAATCTGAAATTTTCGCCTGTAAAGTGTTCTTTCAGCAAATCGACCTGAGTGGATTTTCCGCAGCCGTCAAGTCCTTCGATAATTATAATTTTACCGTGCATTGGCAATTCTCCTTTTGTGATACTCTCCGCAGTAACGGAGCCAGGCCAGATCTTCAAACAAGAAATCCGGTTCTTTCCGGAAAAACAGTTTCGGCCGGTATGCGGATGTGTCTGCATCCAGAAAATTGATAATGATCCGATCATATTCCCATTCGCTGTCAAAACTGGAAGTTCTCCAGTTATAGACAATTCTGCCGTACTGATTTTTTCCCAGTGTGAACACGGGCTTGAAAAACTGCTGTGCAGGGCGGTGAGAATAGACTATCTGATAATTTTCATCCTGTTTGCGAAGCAAAACTCTTTCCGAAACGCGGAGATTCTCCTGATAAGGCACAGCCTTTGCAGGTCTGGCAGGTTTTCTTGTATAGACCCCTTTGCAGAAACAGATTTCTCCGCCGGAACAATCCGGTCTGACATCGGAAATTTCTTTAAACCGGACAGAATTGATTTTCCGCATATCTTCGCCGGAACGCCGGGATTTATCATATTTCACAGTAAATTCCTGTATAAACAGCATGAGTCCTCATCCTTCCAGAAGATTTTCATAGATTTCTTTATCTAAATCTTTAAAAACATTGAAAATCACTTTTTTCAGACTGGTACCGGGATTCTGTTTCAGATAGGCCTGAACTGTATCGACTGCGATTTCAGCAGCCAGGTCATTCGGAAAATGAAATTCTCCCGTTGAAATACAGCAGAATGCAATGCTTTCCAGATTCTTTTCAGCGGCCACCTGCAAACAGGAGGCATAACAGGATGCCAGCATGAGTTTATCTTCTGCCGTGACTTCATCATAAATAATTGGCCCTACAGTATGAATTACATATTTTGCTGGAAGATTGTAGCCTTTTGTGATTTTGGCCGAACCGGTTGCTTCTTCGTGACCCTGTCTCTGCATCATCTGAAAGCAAACATCCCGGAGCTGCACCCCTGCTGCCGAGTGAATCGCGTTATCGATGCACTTGTGACACGGGATGAAACATCCTAACAAAGCCGCATTTGCGGCATTGACAACGGCATCGGCGGCAAGTCTGGTGATATCCCCCTGCCAGATACAGAGCCTGTGATCTTTCTGACTGACCGAAATCTGGCTGACATCTATAATTCCCTTTTCTTTGTTTTCAGATTGCAGAAATTCATCCTGCAAATCCAGAAAATACTGTGAAACCGGCATAGGATTTCTTAAATTCATCAGGCTTCTTAACAGCATTCTCTGTTCTTTATAGTCATCTGCATGAAGTCTGTTTGCCTGCAAGCGGTATTCCGGCATTTCTGCCAGCAGCATGTGATTTAATTCTTTTACTGTTTCAAGCGGATTCATAAAAAAATTCCCTCCAAATTCCGGATTCTGATTATATTTTTTTCTTTTTCTTTGTTTCTGTCAGATGATAGCTAAAATCCAGAAGTTCCAGCACCTGGGCTTCTTCGACCGTACCGTCCAGCAGAATGCTGATCCAGTGATTTTTATTCATATGATAACCCGGAAAATAGCCGTCCATTTCCAGAAGCGAACCGATCAAAAGCGGATCACATTTGATATCCATCACCCATACAGAATCTGTTTCTTTCAGGCCGAGCTTGTCTTTTCCGATTTTCATAAATACAGCATACCATTTATTATTTTCCGGATTGCGGAGGACAGCTGCTTCCGGCAGACGTGCCCAGAGATATTCCGGCGGTGACTGATATGTATTTTTGGCATACTCGAAAATTTTTTGCATCATAAAAGATTCTCCCCTTTCTAAAATAAAAACGGCACTGCACAAATCTACAGTGCCGCATTTTTTTGCATTTGATTACAGAGCCGCTTTGATTGCGTTCAGCAATTCGTCATATGTCTCGAAAGCAGGAAGTTCCGGATGATCTTTCTTGATCTGTTCTGTACTGCGGAACAGGAATCCGGCCTTGCTTGCCTGGATCATGCCCAGATCGTTATAGCTGTCACCGCTGGCGATTGTATCAAAGCCGATAGACTGAAGGGCTTTTACGGTAGTATATTTAGATTTTTCGCAGCGCATCCGGAAACCGGTAATTTCGCCGTTTTCGGCAACTTCCAGAGTATTGCAGAAGATTGTCGGCCAGCCGAGTTTTTTCATCAGCGGAGAAGCAAACTGTGTAAACGTATCGCTGATGATAATCACCTGGCAGACAGAACGCAGTTCGTCCAGAAATTCCTTAGCACCGGGCATGGGGTCGATTTTTGCAATCGTTTCCTGAATTTCTTTCAGGCCGAGGCCGTGTTCTTTCAGGATAGCAAGTCTGTAATTCATCAGCTTGTTATAATCCGGTTCATCGCGGGTTGTTTTTTTCAGTTCCGGGATGCCGCTTGCTTCGGCAAAAGCAATCCAGATTTCAGGCACAAGAACGCCTTCCAGGTCGAGACAGGTAATTGTTGTCATAATAAAATTCCTCCTGATTGATAAAATAAATAATTCCGGGGCAAGCCCTTATTTATTATACAACAAAAATTCTGATTTGTAAAGTCTTATCCGGAAAAACTTTGATAATTTAAGTCCGGGGTTCTGCATATTTTCTCGCATAAAGCCAGAAAAACAGAACCATGAACAATTCTCCGAACATGCTGATATAGAAAATCATATCGAAATTGCCTGTTGCCGGGCCAAGGGCAGCAAAGACGAACATCAGCAGACCGGACAGAAACAGGAACGGCGTTTTCTGTTTTATCCAGACGATAATGCCGAAAATAATCAGCGGGAACACTACGCCGTAAGACAGCATTCTGTCAATAGATTCTGCCCATCGGGGAGAATCTTCCGCAGCCACACAGCGCACCAGACCAGCCATTTCTTTGACTTCAAGCTTTCTTGCAATCCCGGACAGCAGTCCCAGGAAAGAAACCAGTCCGGTAATGCCATACATGATTTTTAATTTAATTCCGTCCCATTTCATTGCATAACCACAGGTCAGCAGATTCAGGGGAACCAGTACGCCGTGACTGATAAATCTTAACCGGCTGACCGGGAACATCAAGCTTTCCGGAATCCATCTGCCTATGGCAATGATCAGGGCATCGTAAACCAGTCCGGCGCATACCAGTGCCATAAACAGGGGCATCAGATTTTTCTTTTCCCGGTAGATTCTGCATAATACTATCAATAAAACTGCTTCTGTTATAGTAAGTACCCAGATCATGACGGGAGCTGTTGCAATTAATAATTCTCTCATTGCTGTTTCACTCTCCTTGGATTAATGGTTCCATGTGATGACTTTCCAGATATTTCCTGCTGACATAAATAATAATATAATCCTCTGTTTCGCTGTAGGGCACAAAGCCTTCTTCTTCAAGATACGGAATGGCAAGGGCAGTATTTTCATCGCCGCGGCTCATGACATAGAAATCATATCTGTGTGAATCTTTGATTCCGGTTACAATCTCATAAAAATTATCATGCGTATCCGAGCGAAGGTCTTCATTGACATAGAAATCATTCCGGTCGAAAATATAAATTTCCCTGCGGTCGGCCAGATGCGGCAAAAACCATGCATTTGCGACTACGCGTCCGTCTTCCGGAACGACATCCAGACCGGCTTCCAGACTGCGGAAAAAATCTGCGCGTTCCTGATAACCCTTGATATAGCCTATTCTTCCGGATATCAGGCAGACAGCAGTCAGCATGCAGACACAGGCAGAAACGGTCAGGTAACTGTTGCGTTTCTGGCATTCCATATCATCTGCATTCAGAACAGACATATAAATCAGCAGGCACGAAGGGCCAAAGATATACTGATAGCCGATGCTTGCGGCATAGCCGTAAGTAGTGCCGATAACAAGATTCATGATAACAAACGGAATAATCAGCAGAAACCGCCGCAGTTTGCTGGTCATAAACGGCATGAACAGCAGAGGCATCAGTACCTGAACCAGGAAAATCAGCATATTCTCTCTTAAAAACATACTGAAAAAATATCCCGGATCTCTCAGCACATTGCCGACGATACTCATCAGGCTGTCGCCGCCTTCCAGCACCAGATTTCCGAAGCGGCTGGATGCCATCATTTCGCCGTCGCCGTATTCGCCGAGCCATTTATTAATCAGCAGAAAATAAATGCCGGAAACAGCTATCATGACTGCACCGTGCAGTCTCTTCCTGCTTTTTTCCTCAAACAGAAAATACATGCCGATGCAGATGACATATAACGGCGCATCTTCTTTTACAATGCAGGTCAGCACGGTCATGATATATAATAAAATAATTTTTTTCTGATCGATGGCATACAGCAGCCACATCAGGATAGTAGGCAGAAAAGAATTTTCATGATAATCATAATAACACGGCACCAGCAGACCGCTGTAAAAAATATAGATCATGCAGACAGCAACTCTTGCAAAACCATCGTAATGATGCCGCTTTGCAATCAGATACAGCGGAATCACGCCGCCCATTGCCAGCACAGCCTGCGATACCAGCAGTACACATTCATCTTTGAAAACTGCATACACAGGCACAAGCAGATAATAAATAAATGATGCATGTACGTTAAAATGCGACAGAAACATATCACGTTCGCAGGTAGTCACAGCTGTCAGTGTCGTCCGAAGCGAATAGAACATCTGCACAAATATGCCGAAGTCAAAACAGGACGTTCCGAACACTTTGTGATGCATTACCGAAGTAATGCTTACAAATGCCGCCACAGCCAGCGATACCACAGCCACAATCACAGCTGCCGCCGCATCAGGCAGTTTCCGGAACTGTTCGTCCGATATTTTACCCATCATATGCCCCACAAACACTATGACAATTCCGCTGAGTGCAATGGCAAAATAATAATTCTCATTCTGCCACAGCAATGACATTGAAAAAAACATCGTCCCGATTAAAAGCATAATCTGATCGACAATCCGGAATCTTTTCGGCACAACACAATAAATAATCGTCAGTATGAGCACCCCGAAAATCACCCATAAAATTCCGTTCCGGAGCGGAAACTGCCTTACATATTCTTTCCAGTCATTGACGGCATGAACTCCGGCAGCTTTGCGTATTTGCAGGACGATTCCGGAAATCAGGAAATAAATTCCGATAAAGCGGCACATAAACATCTCCGGAATGCCGCATCTTAGCAGAAAAGATTTAATAAATGCAATTCTTTCCCTGTTCTGTTCTGACAGAATCTGTTTCATTTTTACAGTCTCCTTTTTCTCTACTTTGTCTGGATCAAAATTCAGAAACGTCAGATTTTATTATATCATATCCTATTTCATTTGTCAATTGTCTGGGTGCATTTCTATGCAAAAGGCTAAAAATAAGTTCATTTCCAGATTCAAACCTTGACAAGCTGAAAAAAATCATGTATACTAAAAAACAGAAAAATTCAATCAAACGGAGGTTTTTAATTATGGATCCGAACAACAGACCACGTTCCAGAGAAAAAAACGTGACATCTGGCGGAAGCGGCGTTCACAGGCGCGGCGAAGGGCTGGGCACAGGTCAGGTAGGTGCAGGCGGACAGGGAAAATCCGGCGGCATCGGCACAAAAGCCGCAGCCGGCGGCGGCGGACTTGCCTTGCTTGCCGTTATTATTTCTCTTTTATTCGGCGGCGGATTTGATTCTTCTGATACTTCTTCTCCTGCTTCTTCCGTCAGCACCGGCAGTACGGGAACAGGCAGCAGCATTATCAGTTCTGTCTCCGGGCAGACCCCGGCCGGATTTGCCAATGCCTCTTCCGGAAACAATTACTTTGCGAGTTCCGGCGGCAATGCAGACACCTCTGTTGCAGCTGGTTCACGCGGCAAATATACCAGCATTCTGGGAAACAGCAAAGATACTGTCACTATCATGATTTACATGTGCGGCACAGATCTGGAATCCAAATACGGCATGTCCTCTTCCGATCTTCAGGAAATGGCCAATGCCAAGTATGGCGATAATGTAAAAATCATCGTCTACACCGGCGGCTGTTCCAACTGGAAGACTTCCGGCATCAGCAATCAGACAAACCAGATTTATCAGGTTGTCAGCGGCGGACTGAAACCGCTTGTCAGCGATGACGGCGCAAAATCAATGACTGACCCGGCTACGCTTTCCAATTTCATCCAGTATTGCAGCAAGAATTTCCCTGCCAGCCGGAATGAATTAATCCTATGGGATCACGGCGGCGGCTCTGTTTCCGGGTACGGCTATGACGAAAAATTCAAATCCAGCGGTTCCATGTCACTTTCCGGCATTAATCAGGCTCTGAAAACTGCCGGCATGAAATTTGATTTTATCGGCTTTGATGCCTGCCTGATGGCTACTGCCGAAACTGCCCTGATGCTGAATGACTATGCCGATTATCTTGTTGCCTCGGAAGAAACAGAACCCGGTATCGGCTGGTATTATACCAACTGGCTTACTAATCTGGGAAATAATACATCTCTTTCCACTGTAGAAATCGGAAAAAATATTGTCGATGATTTTGTCACAAAATGTGATGAAAAATGCCGCGGCCAGAAAACAACGCTCTCTGTCATTGATCTTGCCGAATTTGCGAATACTGTTCCCTCTAATCTTTCGGCATTTTCCAAATCTATCAGCAATAAAATTTCTAACCAGGAATATCAGGCACTTTCTCAGGCAAGATATACCACCAGAGAATTTGCACAGAGTTCCAAAATCGACCAGATTGATCTGGTTCACTTTGCAGAAAATGTCAATACCCCGGAAGGTCAGGCACTCAGCAAAGCAATCAAAAGCGCGGTCAAATATAACCGTACTTCTTCCAACATGTCCAATGCTTACGGCGTTTCGATTTATTTTCCCTATCAGCGCACTTCCTATGTAGACAAAGCCTGCTCGACTTATAACCAGATCGGCATGGACAGCGATTACAGCAACTGTATCCGGCAGTTTGCCAAACTGGAAACAACCGGCCAGATTGCCGCAGGCGGTACGAACTCCCCTGTTTCTTCCCTTCTGGATATGGGTGGTTCCTTCCTGTCAAACGGCGGCGCAGATATGATCGGCTCCCTGCTTTCTGCTTTTCTTTCCAGTCCCTCCGGCTCCGGCAGAAGCATTACAGGCCTTGATGATTCCAATATCGGCTTTATGAGTGACAGTGATGTTTCCGATTCACAGGCAGCCGATTATATTTCCATGAATTATTTTGATGCTTCCAATCTGATCTGGACTCAGAACGAATCCGGTCAATATACCATGACACTTCCTGAAACACAGTGGGCTATGGTGCATCAGCTGGATTTAAACATGTTCTATGACGACGGTTCCGGTTATGTAGATTTAGGTCTTGACAATCTTTACAGTTTCGACGAAACGGGTGCTCTTGTTGCCGATATCGACAGAACCTGGCTTTCCATCAATCAGCAGCCGGTTGCCTATTATCACATGGATACCGTTGAAAACGGCGATGACTATACTATTACCGGCTATGTTCCCGCCATGCTCAACGGCGACCGCGTCAGCCTGATTCTTGTCTTCGATCAGGAACATCCTTCCGGCTATATCGCCGGCGCATCCACTGATTATATCAATCAGGAAACAGATACTGTCCCCAAGAATATGACAGAGCTCCAGATCGGCGATACGCTCGATTTTCTCTGCGATTATTATTCTTATGACGGCAGCTATCAGGACAGCTACTACCTCGGAGATACTATGACCGTTTCCGATACCATGACAATCAGCAATACCGAAGTCGGAGACGGCGCAGTTCGTATCATGTACCGATTTACAGACATGTATAACGAATCCTATTGGACTCCTGCTATCGAAAACTAATCCTTTTCCTGCCATCACATAAATATAAACATAAACATAAAAAGAAGGACGGCTTTTCGCCGTCCTTCTTATTTTTTGCTTTTCAGCCGATGATTAATCATCATCTTTTTTGCGCGTGATTGCCAGAGCCACTCCGGATACTGCCATCAGTGCCAGAATCAGCGTAATTCCTTCAGAGCTGGTCTTAGGACTGGTTGTTGCTGCGCCGTAATTTGTTGTTGCCTTGTAATTCGTCGTTGCTGCTGCCTGAGTAGTTGTTGTAGGTCTTGCGGTGGTAGTTTTTGTGGTACTTGTTGTGGAAGATGCCGTCTTAGATGTGCTTGCCTCTGTAGAATCCGTACTTCCGGTTTCTGTTTCCGTCTCTGTAGATTCTTCCGAGAAGTCAATCTTTCCGGTTTCTGTTTCCGTCTCCGTAGATTCTTCCGAGAAGTCAATCTTTCCGGTTTCTGTTTCCGTTTCTTTAGATTCTTCCGAGAAGCCGATCTTTCCGGTTTCTGTTTCTGTTTCTGTAGATTCTTCCGAGAAGCCGATCTTTCCGGTTTCTGTTTCCGTTTCTGATTCTTCCCAGTTAAATTCAGAATCAGTGTAAAGATGTGCGGTAGTTGTTTCAGATGATACAATGTCAATAAAGCTGTCCGTGTAAGGTTTGGTTTGATCTTCATTCAGAACGCTTTCTGCATGTACCGTAGTTGTTGTTGTGCCTGTTGTGGATGTTGTCGTTGTTGTG
>DFJS01000039.1 GCA_002373165.1 Ruminococcus sp. UBA3665 | reverse complement strand
TTCCAGGGCAGAAGAATAGTTCCGGGAGGATGAGAAAACAAGTCAATCAGATATTTTTCGGCATCCAGTCCGTTTGCCTGAGCAGTCGAGAGAATAGAATACCATATAGCACTGGATTTTGCTCCGTTATGTGTATAGTGACGGATCACAGCTAATCAGGAATGAGGGCGAATAATGAATCTACAGAATATCAACATGATCTCTCAGCAGGAGTTTTGTGACTACATCGAGTACGATGACTTGCTGCTACGATATGGAAATCCTGTGGCGATAAAAGCAGATGGCGGCACCGTTCTGGTGCTTATATAGAGGAGATATATGTAGGAGGCGATATTATGGTTTATATTACAGGAGATATTCACGGAGATACGACACCGGTTCACGACCTTTTTAATAAGTGTCAGCCGACAAAAGAGGATATTATCGTACTGCTCGGTGATGTAGGAATCAACTATACCGGTCAGATTCGTGACAGGCTGATGAAGCAGGAGCTTTCACTCTTGAAATCCACTTTTTTCTGCATCCACGGCAACCATGAGAACAGACCACAAAATATCTGCTCCTATCAGAAAATGCAGTGGTACGGCGGCCGTGTTCTGTATGAAGAGGACTTCCCGAATATCCTGTTTCCGGTTGACGGAGATATCTTCGACATCGAAGGCAAACGGTGTCTTGTGATCGGCGGTGCTTATAGCGTTGACAAATTCTATCGCCTTCGTAAGGGGTATAAGTGGTGGCCAGACGAACAGCCGACTCCTACGATCAAGGAATATGTTGAGCAGCAGTGCAAGGCACATCATGTGGATGTGGTATTCTCCCACACCTGCCCGTATAAGTATGTTCGGACAGAGTGCTTCCTGCCAGGAATCGACCAGTCTACCGTGGACAACAGTACGGAGCACTGGCTGGACACCATTGAGGAGATGCTTGACTACAAGGCGTGGTATCTGGGGCATTGGCATATAAACAAGAGGATTGACAATCTGCATTTCCTGATGCATGATGTGGAGATGCTGATAGATTGAATACCGAGAATGATCACCCTTCTCCAACGAAAAACATATTCACTGGCGGAGTGGGATTTTTTGTATATATGAGCAAAAACGGGTTGCTTTTTCGGGATATATGTAAGCGGTCAATATTCAACGTCTTGCAATGAAAAAAGCCAGTCATGTCTGGACTGGCTTTTCACAATTTGAAATAGTATTAACAGAAAGTTCACAATTCAGGATTGCGGCATACAGCAGGAATCGTGAGACTCCATGGCATGATAGATTTTATTTGTGATACGGTCGGATTCTCACCGAATGTGAGAAGGGCTGTCAGCAGATAGTTCAGATACTCGTAAGGATTCAAATTGTTTCGGTTTGCTGTTTCTATGACGGTACAAATAATGGCACTTGCTTCTGCCCCTTTTTCTGTATCACAGAACAGGAAATTCTTACGGCAGATGACAAATGGCTTCACAGTTCTTTCAGCGATATTATCAGAAACATGAATGCAGATTTGAAAGTGTCTCTGTGGACTTGTTTCCTGTTACTGTCATTTGATATGGATTTATTCCCATGAACAGACATAGGTTATTTTTTAGGTGCAGACTTCTTCCCTGCTACTACTGCAAATAATTTTTTGATTGCAGACTTATTTCCGTGAACAGGCAAAATCTGCTGACTTGTTTCCGAATACCGTCATTTGAAAATAAGAGCATCAAAGGCAGAAATTTAACCCCTGTGACATCAATATCGGAACGTCGAGGCACTGCGAGTGCGTGATTTTGCTGTCAAGGAAATAAGATTTGCATCAGAATGGGGGGTATGGAGGGTTTATGATCCCCCGCTGCATAAAAAATTTTTTTGAAAATCTAAAAAATATAGAAAGATACTGTATCAGCCTCCATACCCTCCACGGGAATACCTGCCTGCGCTGTGTCATTGCTTGCCGCCCCAAACCGCGGCAGAATAAAAAATCAGAAAGTGAGGTAGATATTTTTATGAAAGAAACAACTGTACTCTCCGCTGATTACGGCAGAGCCGTCAGGCTGAACCAGCATATCAAGGCACATGCGCAGATTGCGCAGGAATCGCTTTACGAGGTCTGCAAGGGACTGAAAGAAATGAGAGATAACAAGCTCTATAAAGAGCTGAATTATCAGAGTTTCGAGGATTACTGCGAACAGGAAGCCGGCATCAAGCATAGTCAGGCTTATAAATATATTGCTATTGCAACAAATCTTTCAGAAGATTTTTTCCACACGAGTGGAAATATCGGAATGTCAAAACTTTCTTTGCTTGCCATGCTCGACGAAACAGAACGGCAGAAACTCCAGCAGAAAATAGATATTGATGCCGCTTCCGTCAGGGAAATGCAGAAGCAAATCAAAGAACTGAAACAGAATAATCAGAAACTGGAACTCCAGATCTGGAACTATGAAAATCAGACACCGGAACAGGCCGTTTCCAGTGCCGAAGAACAACGCTTTGCCCGGTTCGCTTCTGATATGAATCAGCAGATTGTGGAGGAAAGACAGCGCATGAAAAAAGAAAGTCAGGAAGAAATTCAGCGTGCAAATCTGCAAAGAGACTATGCTTATCTGGAAGTCGAAAAGCTCCGGGAAAAACTCGCCCAAAAAGAAGATATCCCGGAAGAATCGCCTAAAGAAAAACAGTTCAGAATTCAGCTTGCCGTTTTTGACAGCTGCACAGAACCGCTTCTGAATTTTCTGAGAGAACATCCGGATGCGGAATTTTTTGATGAATCTGAAACTATCCTGAAAGATGCGCTGAACGCTCTGGACAAAATCAGAGAGAAAACACACGCAAAACAGCCATGATGACGGGGGTGACGGGTTTATATACCCCTTGCATATAAAAAAATAAAAATTTTTTTAAAAATATATAAGAGAGTCCCGTATAAGCCGTCACACCCGTCACCTGAAAAAATCTCTGTCCTGCCGCCGCAGAACAGAGATTTTTATTATATCATATCAAGTTCTTTCAGCTGATGATACGTCAGCGTTTCCAGATGTGCCAGAATGTTCCGGGCATCGCGCATTTTATGAAGCTTTTCGTATTCTGCATAGTCAGTGATTTTGCTCGCACGGTTCTGTTTGCAGAGATAGAACAGCTGTCCGATTTCTAAATCTGCCGGACGTTCGATTTTGTCATTGTTGGAACTGCGGATGGGCAGGAACTGCTGTAATTTGGCCTCGTACCTGCGTATGATGGACGAACGGAAATTTTCCAGTTTCGGGAAAACCAGCTTGATTTGCGCCTCCCATACTGCTGTGCGGACGACTTCCTGCAAATTGGTGATTTTTATGCCGTTTTCCCGGCAGATACGCTCCGCTGCGGCAAGGGGTTCGCGCAGCAGGCCGAGTTTTTCAGAAACAAGCAGAGCTGCCAGTTCTACATGATTATGCGCGATGTTGCTTGCCACTTCGCACAGATACATTTTTTCAGCCCGGCTGCATGATAAATCAGATACCAGAGTCAGACAAAGCATCATGCAGTCATAGTCCGTGACATAATCGGCATATTGCAGGGTTTTCAGCTGTCTGGATGCCGCCGCTCCGGTATTTTTCAGGATGAGGATAAATACGCCGTGTTCCAGTGCGGCATCGCAGTTTTCCAGATATTCTGAAACAGAGGCAGTCCAGGCAGAAGCGTTTTCAGGGGAAATTCCGGTAAGGCACACATAACGCTTGTTCAGCGGAGTGGCGCGGTTCTGTGCGAGGAATTTTTCCGGACTGCCGTGCGTAGTCGGCCAGTATTTATTGCGTTCTTCCTTGCTGCAATAGCGTTCCATCAGGAATTTGCCGGGGGCATCTGTGCCGGAGACATCCAGCACGTCAAAGCTTTTGTCGCTGATATTATCCAGCCGGCTGGCGATTGTGGAAATCAGGATATCCGGCCAGGGGATATCGGCATCGAATAAAAGCAGCACGGACTCGTTTGCCTTGAGAGAGTTCTGGATATTGTCAAGAAATCGTACAGAATTGACAAGTTCGTCCCACCAGAGTGTTCCTGTCATATAACCGCCTCCTCGAAATAATCGCCCATGCTTTTTTCAACTGTTTCCTGACTGCCCAGCAGTTTGCGGAATCCGTCCGTTGCAAAACGATAGCAGCCGTCCATGACTGTGATGATATTCAAATCCCACATTTCGCTGAGAATTTCAGAAAGCTGTTCCGGTTTCAGCGAGGTTACGCGGGTAATATGATATTCATCTGCAATTTTCAGCAGATCTTCATTCGTATAGCCTTTTTCATTGGGCGCGGCATAGTAAAGATAAGCAAGAATCAGGGCGATAATATGATAATTGCTGCGTTTTTTGTCCTCGTCTTCTGTAAAGAGGGTTGCTTCCAGCTTTTCGTTGACTTTGTCAGTAAAGGCCGTATCAGAGAGGACTTTCTTGTAATGGCTCTCGGTGACTTCATAGGGGGGCGTTCCGGATTCTCCGTAGCCGGCATAATCTTCATTTTTCATTGCTTCCAGAAGCTTCTGGCAGTAAAACTGAATCAGGCCGGGATAATTATAAGTCGATGCCAGAATATTATCAATAATTTTCTGAGTGAATCTGAATCCCAGATAGGCCAGAATGCTGGTCAGCAGTTTGGTTGCCTCTTCGCGGCGGAACTGCCGGATGATGATATAATTCAGATGAATCAGATTGGAATTTCCATGCAGGACTTCTCTGTTATACCGGCTGAGATTATGCAGGCCGGCCATGACGAGCTTGAATCTGTCAGAAGGCAGACTTTTCAGGGCAGTGATAGGCTGGTCATCCGTTTCGCCGCTGGTCTGGATAAAGACATCCGCCTCGTCCAGCATCAGCAGAAGATAAGCAATGCGCGTTTCGGGATTTTCATCCATCAGGCGTTTTTGCAGATGTTCGGCAAGAGCCGTCCAGGTATCGCACTGGCAGGACTTGTCCAGAATGCCCTCGATCATCAGCTTATTGCATACGATTTTAGCGGCTTCTGCGGCGGAGCGTTTCTGGATATCAATCAGGACAGCTCTGCCGCCGTTTCCGTTTTTGTCGATATTATGCTTTGCCATTTTCAGCAGGGCACTTTTGCCCAGCTGACGGCCGCCGTAAACCAGGCTGGCACCTTCGGGGGATTCGATAGAAGTCAGTTCGGCCTCTCTGCCTGTGAAGAGTTCCGGCGGCATATTCTGTCTGGATTCTTCCACAAACGGCTGATAATAGGCAAACGGCAGTGTAACGGCCATCATTCTGCGGATGACGGTATTTTCGGCATAATGCTTTGCCAGATAGAATAAAATTACACGGTCGATGACAATAAAAGTCTTGGCAAAAGTTTTTTCTTCTTTGATTTTTCTGGCAAGCCGTCTGCGTTCTTCGATATTCATGGCATAATCCAGCAGAACAAGCGTATGTCTGGCTGTGGTATTGACAGAACGGAACTTGTCCATCAGGGCATCACAGTTATAAGTGCCGTACAGACAAAGCACCCGGAAGCCCTCTGTTTCGCTTTTGGAGCCGAATGCAGGAATCTGATGGACATAATTCACTTTGCCAATCTGTTTGCGGCAGAATACCTGATAAGCTTCGGCATCAATGCTTTCATCCGGCTGGACGGAGACGGGCTTAAAGCCGAGCCTTGTCAGCAGAGCCGTCAGCTGTTCGATGCTGGCAGGGCCGCCGCGCGGAATCCAGCTTTTCAGCAGATTGGCACCGCCTTTTGTCTCTTTGCGGGCATTGTTGGTCAGGACAATCAGAGCCTTTTCCAGATCTTTCTTGCCGGAATATTCAAAAATCGTATCGGTAATATCACGGCCTGCGCCCCGGACAGCACGGGAATTAGTAGCATATTCGTTGATAAATTCGCCGAAATAGCCGAAAGGTTCGTCAGAATAATCAGAAATAGCACTGACATCGCCGCGCAGAATACAGCTCATGATAAATTCGGCAGAGGAATAATTCTGGTCATTGATTTTTTCTTCAATCATTTCTTTGCTGAACACGCCGAAATTATATTCAGGCTTATCGGCGAGTTCTTCCAGCTGGCGCATCAGCTGTTCGCCTTTTTTGGCGGCATGGGCAGAAACGCTGCTCCGGATGGTTTCAAGAAGTCTGACATAAAAGCCATAATCGCCGGTGATTTTGGTAATCCGGTACCAGCTGTAAGCGATAGTCATGATTTCATCTTTTTCGCCGTTGATGTTGGAAAGTGTGCCGTAGCTTTCGCAGAGTTCCAGTTCGTCAGAGAAGTCCTGGAACATGGTTTCAAACCGCTGTCTGGCCTGTTTCAGGCATTCGCCGTACTGGGCAAGGTCTTTATGTTCTGTGATTTCTTTGATGCCCATATCTTCGCCGTATGCCCGGATGAGCCTTGCCGTCCGGAAATTATGCTTTGATTCGGCATTGCTGAGAATTTCCGTCAGACGTTCGGGCAGTTCCTGATTTGTCCGGGAGGCATGGCGTTCAATGCGGCGCAGAAGATGAAATTCCGGCATATCACAGAAAGAAGACTGCATTTCAGGAAGATAGCTGTCATTCAGCAGGATGTCTTCGCCTTTCAGGAAGTCGATGAAGAAATAGCGTTTTGTCCTGCTGTGATACGTTCCGTTCATCTTGGCGAGCAGTTCGGCGGCGGCTCTGCGGATGCTTTCTGTTCCCCAGTCGAAGCCGTTTGCGGCAGTGATGCTCTCACAGCTGCCGATGACGGCCGTCAGTCCGGCCAGTACGCGCGGCGCAGATTCTTCATACTGCGTTTTGACAAAGGCATTGCTGTTCACAGAAAGATGCTCGGCGGCAGAGACCCAGTCGCAGATGCAGGTAATCGTCCGCAGGGTGACCGTCAGCAGATTATTGGCACGCTTGCCAACCAGAATTTTAAACTGCTTGGAAGGCTGATAGCCGTTTTTCTTCATGATATCGCTTGCATCGTCATATTTCTGGTCGATATATGCCTTGATTTTATTTTTATCCATATTTTCTGCCGAGACAGAACGGCCGCTCCGGATGAATAATGCCTGCAGGATTCTGACGACGGTGCCGCATTCGGAAGTACGGTTATCGGCCGCGATATCAAGGCATTTGCGGATATCGCCTTCCGGGTCGCAGAACAGCAGTTCTCTTGTCTGGCGCAGCTGGACATACTGTTCAGCGGCTTTGGTTCGCTCGTCCAGAGAACTGCGGCATTCGGCGGCGGCATTGACGGCGGCCTGCAAAACGGTGCTGTCTGTTTTATAGCCGGCGAACGCATCCATGCCATAGCCGGTTTTTTCGCGGAAAGACAAAAGATCATTCATCAGCGGCATCAGTGCAGGATATTGTTCTAATTGATCATGTTCCGTCACAGCACAAAGATCGCTGACAGTATAATCCGGAATAGAAGGCGTATTGAAAAGCGCATATAATGCCGATGCCGCAAACATAGAAGGCGCAGTTGCCGGGATATCATTCTTGGCTTCTTCAAACATTGCCATAATTTCCGTGCTGAGATATTCAGAATCCAGCAGGGGACTGTTGAAGGCGTACGAAACAGCCGCATTGACTGCTTTGAGTGCCTGACTGATATAGATAATATTCCCGTTTTCGTCCGTTCTTGTTTTTTTAGAATCAGCGGCCAGTACAGAGGCACCGTGCAGATATGTCAGCAGACAGTAAAGCTGATCGGCATGAAAATTCAGCGCACGATGAATGACAGCCGTATCATCCAGACCCAGCGCATCGAATCCGGCAGGGTCAGTATAAGCATCATATGCCGTCTGGAGCGATTCTTCCGGTTCGGAAGAAATTTCTCTGGAGAGTTCTTCTTCATCGTCAGCATCTTCGATGAAATCCTGTGTTTCGGGGGGAGTCAGTTCTGCTTTTTTGACGGCGATTTTCTGCCTGAGAGCCTGCTTGCGTTCAGCGGCCGCGGAAAGATTGGCATATTTTTCGGCATTGCTGTAATCGCCGTTTTCAAAATACAGTTCTGCAAGTTCGGTATAAACAAGAGTATCTCTTTGCTGCTGACGTTCTTTCATTTTATTTCGCTTTACGATATCCAGCCAGTCGAGCAGTTCGCTGATGGCAGATGCATAATTTTTCATAGCTTTGTAACAGCGTGCTTTGCCGATTAAATAATGCAGAATTCTGCCGTGTTCGCTGGTATCGCACAGTTCCATGAGGTCATTGATGGTATTCAGAGCTTTTTCATAATCATGGATTTTCATGTAATATTGCTGCAAAGATTCCAGCGTTTTGGTATTTTTAGTGGTTTTATGAATATATTTTTCGACAAAAGCGCGGAGTTCTTCCAGATAGCCGAATTCATCGCCTTCGTTGCTGAGGGCAAGATAACACATGATAATCTGTGTGAAAGCAATTTCCCAGTCGGCACCTTGCAGATGTTTTTTATAAATTTCGATTGCTCCGGCATAATCTTTTTTGGTGAACAGCGTATTTGCGCCGGACATCGAATTTGTCACAGCCGGGGCAGGGGGCTGTGCTTTAGGAGGTTCCAGGCCTCTTTTGACAGAAACGGCAACATATTTTCCGGCACGCTTTGCCAGCATGAATTTGACGGCAATCGGCTCGAAATCTTTGGACGTGATTTTTTTCACCTGATTTTTCAAAGAAATATCTGTAATATCTTTGACATCAAAGACATATTGCTCGCCGTCTTCTGTTTCGACTTTGCCTCTGTCTTCATAGAATTTATAAGAAATCATTCTGCCGTGATATTCTTCCTCCGGTTCGGGAGTCATGCTGACAGTTGTTTCTTTCTCCGGAGCTTTTGATTCCGGCAGTTTGCCGCAGTATTCGGCAATGCATTCTTCTATTTTTGTATTCGGATAATAAATTCTGATTTTGTCAAGCAGTTTTTCAGTATCTGACAATTCGTCACTGCTTTTGATGTAATTTTTTCCGACAGAACGGATTGCTTCCTGTATCATGGCAGTGATATCAGCACTGGAATGCTTTACGGCATAGGCAATACCGCTGACATCGGCGGCCATGACAGAGGATTTCCGGAGCACTTCCACAGCTTCGGCGGCGTGGGCAGTATCTTTGCCGGATAAGTAGACGGCGGCAAATGCGGCGGCGAGCTGATACAGTTTTGCATCCTCATCGGATGCCGTACCCTGATAGGCTGCACAGTACGCATACCGGGGCTGTTCGGCATAAAAGAACGATTCTGCGGCTGCGCCGAAATCCCCGTAAGCCAGCTGAATCCAGCCTAAAAGAAGATTGACACGCGGATGATAATCCCAGTTGTTGTCTTCCATCATCGTCCATATCAGCTGGAGAGTCTCTTCGCATTTGGAAGTTTCATGACTTTTCAGGAAACTCTGAAATTTATCATGTACCGGATTCAGTGCTTTTTTCTCATCGGCTTCCAGTTCTTTGAAAGCCTGGGAAAATATTTCCTTATCGCATACCAGCCGGAGAACTTCGGGTTCTTTCACGGCAGGCGCGGTCTCGTCGGACGGAACAGGAAGAACTGCTCCGATTTGCTGATTTTCCTCCATCATACTGATATGGTCATACCGTAATGTCATAAGGGATGTAATCTGAACTGACAAAGATTCTTTGCCGTCGTTTTCAGCGACAACGCCTTCGATGATCTGTCCGGATACATGGGTAAACCGGACATGAGTGCCGGGAGACAGTGCTGAAATTTTGTTGGTTAACAAACTCATAATAAACCTCCTGAAAAAAAATAGTATAGAATTATTATACACTATATTTTGACATAATTCAATAATAATTTGTGAATTTTAGTCTTTTTTCTTTTATAACGCTCCGTGACCGCAAGGACCGCATGAGCATGTGGAACGCGCTGGAAGTCCGCGTGCCTTTCTGCGATTACCGGATTGCACAGTATCTGTATAATATCCCCTGGGAATTCAAAGAATATCAAGGCTATGAAAAAGGCCTGCTCCGGGAAGCAATGAAAGACTATCTTCCGGATGAAATTCTCTGGAGAAGGAAAAGTCCTTACCCGAAAACACATCACCCGAATTATCTTGCTTCTGTGACAAAACTGCTGGAAGACAGAATTTCCGGTCCGGATGCGCCCATTCTGCAAATTATCCGGAAAGAAGCTCTCGAACAGCTGATGTACGGCAGTGACAGCGTTCAGTTTTACGGTCAGCTGATGACAAAGCCCCAGACAATCGCGTATTTTTTACAGCTGGATTACTGGCTGGAAGCCTATCAGGTAAAAATCTGCCTGTAATCCCAAGAGGAGCATATCGTACAGATATGCTTCTCTTTTTTTATCATAAATTATCTGGACAAAACAGAGAAAATATGCTATAATAAATCTATATGTCGTTTTCTGTATTTTTTCCACGAAAGGAATGAAGTATATGGATTTTAAACAGTTTGCTGATTTCTTTGTTCCGATGACCTGCATTGTTTCTGTCGAAAAGTTCCCGGACGGCTCTTACGGCAATATCCGCATTGTCACCGGAAACCGCGCTTATCTTGATTCAACAGAATATTATCAGAAAGTCAATGCAGAAGAAATATTCAGCACAGCGTTTATTCCCGATTCGCCTTATGAGAGATATATCCCCAAAGACCTGAATTTTGAGAATTTCTGCTACCGCAGTGCTGTGCTGGGAGAAATCATGCATACTTATGTCAAACTGGAAAAATATAATTTCTGGATTAATATGACCATGATTCCGCTTGTTTCTGACCAGGAAAATATCAGCTACTGCGTCTATACGCAGGAGTTTACCAAAGAACCGGATTCTGAACGGATGGCAGACGTTTCGCCGGAAATTTCCAGCGCAGTTCTGCGTACCTGCATCAAACTGCGCGGCACTCAGGATTTTCATCACACAATGGATGCCATTATTCAGGATATCCGCGATTTGTGCGATGCCAGCCATTGCTGCGTGTTCCTTACGGATTTTAATCAGAGAAAATGCTCCGTCCTCTGCGAGGCTCTCAGCAAAACAACAACACTGAAATCTATGAAAGTCTATGTCAATGATGAGTTTTTTGAAAATATCGTCTCTACATGGCCGGATACCATCGCCGGGAGCAACTGCCTGATTATCAGCGAGACAAGAGAATGGGACGAGCTGAAAAAAAGAAATCCTGCCTGGTGCGCTTCTATGCAGAATGCAGGCGCAGAAAGCATTGTGCTGTTTCCGCTGAAAGCACACGGCGAAACGCTCGGCTATATCTGGGCAATTAATTTTGATACTGCCCGTACGGTTCAGATTAAGGAAATGCTGGAACTGACAACGTTTTTTATCGCTTCTGAAATTGCCAGCTATCAGCTTTTTAAAAGAATGGAAATTTTAAGCTCTATCGACCTGCTGACAGGCGTTTATAACCGCAATGCAATGAATAACCGGATTGACCAGCTGCTTTCCGGAGCAGAGCAGGAGATCAATAAAATCAGCATTGTTTTTGCAGACCTGAACGGCCTGAAACATGTCAACGACAGCGAAGGCCATTTTGCCGGAGATATGCTGCTGAAAAATGCTGCCGTTGCACTCCAGAAATGCTTTGCCGGCTGCGAAGTCTACCGTGCCGGCGGCGATGAATTCATGATTATTGCCCCGGATTTTCCGGAAGAAGAACTGCGCCGCCGTGTGCAGATGCTCCGCCAGAATTCCGCCTGCCCGGAAAAAATCAGCTTTGCAGTGGGATTCTGTACGGACGATGTTTCAGAAATACGCAGCACGATGTGCCGCGCAGATGAAGCTATGTATGCCGATAAACAGGCTTTTTATCACAAGCATCCGGATAAAAAAAGAGAAGCATGAATTAAAAATCTCTCCTGAAACAGAGTTCAGGGGGATTTTTTTGCTTTATGATAATAAGATAATAATGCTTCGATATCTTCTTTCAGAAGCTCCGTTTTTCCGGCAGAAAGCAGATCGCCATAATAATAGGCCAGATAAAACGGCGAATCTTCATGATTAGTGGAAAACGGAAGGACTTCCCATAATCCTGCAATTTTTCCGGCAAATACTTCAAACGGAAGTTCCGCATAGAATTTTTTCAGCAGCAGAATCAGATATTTCTGCAATAATTCCTGATTTAAATTCTGATAATCAAAATGCTCTGCCAGATAGGCCATAGCATCCGGGATGCTTCTGCATTCCATTTCCAGCAAATCGTTATTGATATCCGGAGTTTCCAGAAACATCTGGTTTAATGTTTCTTCAAAAATCTGTTTTGTATCAAAAGAGGAAAATAACAGAATCTGACAGGCAAGCAGTTCTTCATTCATGGGGATAAATCCTTTCAGCAGGAAGCAGGGGAGTGATATCTTCGCCGCGTTCCTTCCGGAGCCGCAGGTCTGTGACATAGTCTGTAATATCCTGAATCTGCACAATCCATTCAGAAATAAATTTTCTCACAGCTTCGCCCCGGATGCCAATCTGTATAGAACGATATTCCAGCGGATTGCCCTGAATATCCCGTTCCGGGTCCCACTGCACACGGATGTCGGAAGCCTGAACCTGCTTCTGCCATTCCCGGAGAGAAATATCTCCGGCGGCATGATGACTCGAAACAACCGCATTTTTTACCAGACTGTCAAAGGCTTTTCTCTGGATATCAATAGCAAGAATCCGCTCCTGATTTTCTTTTGCCGCCCAGCCGGAACGATACATCATCCAGAGAAAAGACGGTTTAATCCAGGTCATGCGCGTTAATCTGAATCTGTTCCCGAAGGTGCCGAGCCGGACGGCTTCTTCGGCAATGGCCGGACAATAGGCCTGGTAAACTCTGATTGTAGTATCATCATAGACGGCTCTGATTGCTTTGTATTCCATCATGCTTATACCGGGTCTTCAATACGGATGATATCGGACAAAATGCGGCGTTTTAATAAAATCAGGTCATAGACGTTGACTTTTCCGTCCTGATTCATATCGGCCTGATGAGAAAATACCGTGCCGGTCAGAGAAGCTCTTCCAAGCAGATATTTTTGCAGTAAGACGATATCATTTAAAGTGACAGCCTGATCCAGATTGACATCTCCGGGAATGATGGCAGGCACATCCGGAGAAGTTTCTGTTTCGGATTCGGACGGCGTTTCGGATTTGCTGTTGATATATTCCGTCAGTTTGCCGTACCAGTAAGTTCCCATTTTTTCATAGCCTGCCGCACTGGGATGCACGCCGTCGAGCAGGTCTTCTTTTGTCAGGACAGAATTAATATCCGCCTGTGCAATGGGTTTGCCTTCGGCCTGTTTTCTGGAAACAATTTCCCGGATTTCGGCATTGTAATCATCAACCGCCTTGTCCATTTCTTCAACAGTATAGGCATCTGTATAATTTGTGACATCGGCATCCATATAGGGAATTGTCGATACATACAGCAGACCGTCTTCCGGAATATAGGTCAGAACTGTGTCGATTAATAATTCCAGCCGTTCGTCCATGCCGTCGAGTGCGCTGGATAAGATATCATTCGTGCCGATCTGGAGCATGACGACATCTGCCGGATATTCCTGCATCAGCCAGTCGGAAAAATTATAAATTCCGGAACGCTGGTTGGGGATATCGGCGATGGCATAGCCGGAATAGCCTGCATGATTCGGGTCGATGCCGTCGCCGCCCCAGTTAGGGCCGACAAAATCAATGCCGTCCGCATAGCCGTTATCTTCCAGCATGTGCCAGAGTGTCAGGCGATAACCGCCGACAGGGTCGCCGGTAAAGCCGTCTGTAATAGAATCGCCTAACGGCATTACACGGAGTTTCTGCGTTTCCTCTTCCGGGAACGCCGTGAGGGAAGAAATCATGCAGACAGTCAGCGCGCCTGCGGACAGTCCGGCGAAAATTTTTTTATGTTTCATAGAGAATCATCCTTTCTTGATAAATCAGAAATATCCGGAATCTGGAATATTTCGTCTTTAGGGCTGACAATAAAATCAGGGGAGCTTTTTTCAGGAATATCCAGCATTTCGGCATCACGGCGATGATCAGGCGCATGATCGGGCTGGTATGCTCTGCCGAAATGCTGCATCTGTTCGTCAAAGCGTTTGTTGAAATGCGGATAGCCTTCCTGTTTTTTAACCCAGAGTGCCTGTCTGCATTCCGGAATTTCAGAAACACAGACAATCAGCATGATAATGCCGATAATCAGATTAATCACGCCCAGCATGATGCCTGAGATAATCAGCAGTCCGGCAAGAAGCAGAAGCTTCGGCTTTTCCGGCACGCTGAAACAAATCAGAATAAAAATTCCGACAGAATATAAAATGGCAAACATGCCGAATAAAAGCCCGTAGGCGGCCGTGCCGTGAATCAGATTCAGATTATGCGTAACCGGCAGAGTAATAGAAAAATACATGCTCGCCAGAGTCAGGAAAGAAAAAATAATCATTCTGTTTCTGTGATGGGTTTTATGAATATTCATCAGGGTACGGCATCTGTCATAATGAGAAGTATCTTTCATGAGAATTCATCTCCCTTCGGAATTTCCGGAGCATCCGGCATTTCGATGTTCCGGGCAGTGCTGGGAGCTTCTTCGGCCGGAGTTTCTTCAAAAGCATCTTTCATTTCGGCATCGCGGACATGATCAAAATGATGTTCCGGCTGGTACTCTCTGCCGAAGGTTTTCTGCTGGTCATCAAAACGTTCGCTGAACTGCGGATAACCGGGCTGTGTTTCCAGCCATGCCAGTTTTTTATAATCCAGATATACCCATCCCAGAAGCAAAAGCAGAAGAAACACAAACGGAAAGAAAACCCATCCGCTGAGAAGGCCAAGCACAAGCAGAACTGCCGGAATGATACAGAATTTCGGCGTTTTCGGAACTGCAAACAGAAAAGATATAAACAGTCCAGCCGTATACAGCAGGGCAAATATCACAAAAATAATGCCGTATCGGGTCGCCAGAGGCGTAATCGCCATAGGAATGTTCAGAAACAGCAGGAGCAGAACGGCAATCGTCCGGACAGAATTATGTTTTTCAATACTGCGCATCATGGCCTGACATTTCTGGTAATGAGAAAAATTAGCTTCTTTCTGCATGGAACACACTCCTTTCTGATACTTCCAGTATAGCATATTTATGCGAATTTGTCCATAGTTTTTTTTATTTTTTATTGACATATATTTCAGAATCTGCTATAATAAAATCAAATCAGAATCATGCAGAACAGGAGTTTTTAATCTATGAGAAAATTAATCAGTATGCTGATGATATCGGCTTTGCTGCTGATGACAGCATGTTCCGGAAATGCGCCGGAATCTTCACAGGAAATTCCGGAAACACAGGCGCAGACTCAGCCGGAAACGGAAAAAATCGTCATGGAAAAACAGCCCGGCCGCTTTGACGGCCATGTATCGAATACGGTTATTTCTACCGGAAATAATTATATGACCAAAACCGGAATCTATCGGGTCTATTTTCCGGTAGAACAGTCCGGCGAACTGGAATATCAGTTTTATTTTTCCAATACGGCAGATTCTACATGGCACGAGGGCGGTATTGCCTATGCCGGAAAACCCGGCGGAAATTATCAGATTCAATATGCCCGCGTGTGGACAGCATCCTCGCCGGATTCTGATGACGATACGGATTTGATAGAAATCACTTTTGACGGCAGTCCGGAAAAATCTGTTTCGCCGGGCGAAACGTTCTGGAGCGATGCCGTCACACTCGATGTTCCGGAAGGAAAATATCTGGTCTGGGAATGGTCGCTGGAAGGCGAGGATATCCCCTGTAACCGCATGACGGAACTGACCTATGCTTATATGATTAATAATAAAAATAACAATCTGGTGTATAACATGGATGTGCCCTGTCCGCAGCTGATCGGCACGAACCGGGAAGTCAGAAAGAAAATCGCCTGTTTCGGGGATTCTATCACCCAGGGCGCACAGACTACGCCGTATGCACAGAATTTCTGGGTATCGGAAATTTTTGAAATTCTCGGCAGTGAGTATGCCGTCTGGAACGTCGGCAATGGCTACGCACGGGCAAGCGATGCCGCTCTGTGCGGCGACTGGCTGGAACGCGCCCAGAGTGCTGATATTGTCACGCTCGCATTCGGTACAAATGACCTTGTCATGGGACAGTACGGCAGCAGCACGGCCAGTTCCGCAGACGAAATAGAAGGCTGGCTCCGTACGCTGATTCAAGAATTGCAGAACGCCGGCTGTCAGGTGATTCTGTTCAATCTGCCGCCTTTTGATTTCAATCAGGAAACAGAAGCCATCCGGCAGGAAGTCAATTCCAGAATTCCGGGAATCGCCCAGGAAACCGGCTGTGCCTTCTTTGACTGGAACGTTCTGCTTGAAGATCCTGACGAGCAGGGGAAAGCTCTTTACGGCGGTCATCCGGATGATGCAGGATGCCGAATCATAGCAGAAGCCTTTCTGGAACAGTTCGGCGATTTGCTGAAAGAATAATCAGGTGCAGGGGATGCCCTGCACTCCTGAACGCAAAAATAAAGAAAGCAGTAAATTGATTACTGCTTTCTTTCAGTGACCCCTACGGGAATCGAACCCA
>DFJS01000069.1 GCA_002373165.1 Ruminococcus sp. UBA3665 | reverse complement strand
ACCCAGATATTCTGCCAGCAGTTGCCTGTATCTTTGATGATTCTCTTGAGATAGCCTGTATAGGGATGTGCACCCATATCGCCTGTGACAGTTTCGTCCACATGGATGATATCATCGATATAATCCCATTCGCCTGTGCATTCATAGAGCCAGACAGCTGCCCAGGCAAGTTCATCATAATCATAGCTAGAAGTGTAGAAGCCGCCGTCATAGCCTAAAGAAGTGACAGTCAGGTCAGTATTTTCCTTGCCTTTGTTGATGGCATCGGGGTCTTCTTCAGAATAGCCTGTTTCTGTAGTCTTGTCATCTTTTTTGGAAGTATCCGTGCCTTCTCTGTGTGTTTTGACGGCGAATTCGTAAAGCTTCAGCGCACCTGTCAGGCATTCCTGTGCGAATTCAGGTTCAGAATCTTTAAAATTCAGATAGCTGACTGCCAGAGAAGCCGCTACACCTGCACACATATCCGAAGCCGGGGTTTCTTCCGTTGCGAAATAGGCCGGACGGGCAAAATCCAGAAGATTTTCATTCTGGAGTTCCGGAGTCAGCCAGTAGTTATGATCGATATTGCCCTCGCCGACCTGATAGCAGAACGCCAGCACATCGCCGTTTTCGTCATAATACAGGCATTTGAGATAATAATCATTGAACCAGTGCAGAATATCCTCCACATGCCATTGTTGACCGGCATCGATATAAGCATCGCGGAATTCGTAATAGCCCCAGCCGAGTGTAGAAGCGGCATAGCTGCCGGGCAGGCAGAATTTCACGCAGTCGCCGGCATCGTGCATACCTCCGGCGACATCGATAGTACCGTCGCCATCAGGGTCGAGGATATCTCTGTGTGCATCGATAAATTCCTGAGAAAGATTTGTGCCTTTTTTCTGGGCGGTCATAGGAATAAGAGGGACTTTGGCATCTTCGGTATGGCAGTCGCCGCGCCATTCCAGATTGCCGCCGGTAATGCCGCAGCCGCATTTGTTCGCATCGTAGAAATACAGCGACAGTTGCAGAGCTTTGGCAAAATTGACATCGACCGGCTCGATGGTTTCGGGGAAAATTTTCTCTTCCGGTTCTGCATCCGCGGCAGTGACGGGCAGCGCGGATGTCAGCAGAACGGCCAGACTTGCCGCCGAGGCAAGCAGTCTTCTGCCGAATGCAGAGTGCTTCATAGTAAAAAAACCTCCTTTTGGATGTGTTCCGGAACGGAACTTTGTATAATTTCCTCCGGAGTTGACCAATTGTAATAATCTTTGCAATTATTATTGTAGTAGATTTTCACAGAATTGTCAAGAGTTTTTCATGAAAAAATTTTTTCTTACAAAACGTAATATTTTTGAATTTCAAACTGATTTTTGATATGATATAATACTGAAAGTATATAATTAAAGCTTGATTCCAGTGCTTTTTGTGCATTCTGTAGGATTTTTGTGAAAATTCAAAGAAAAAATCACGGATTAATAAAACTTTAAGATTTCTTTAAGCTAAGAATTTTATAATATAACTGTAATCAAACAACGGGTTTAACAAAACCTGAACAAATCAGAAATATTTTAAAAATATCCCAGGTGTATCCTGAAAAAAACAAAATTACAGCAAAGGAGTCCTGAATTATGGCAATCAGCACATTTATGAGAAAAGAGCTTAAATATATGCTCAATATGGAACAGTATGAAGCACTGCTGGAAGAAATTCATAAATATATGAATCCGGATAAATTCTGCGTCGGCGGCAAGGATTACGGTATCTATAATCTTTATTATGATACTCCCGATGACTTCCTGATCCGCAACTCTCTCGAAAAGCCTTATTACAAAGAAAAAATCCGCCTGAGAAGCTACTACTCTCCGGCAAGCCCTGATGATAAGGTCTTTCTGGAAATCAAAAAGAAGGTCAACGGCATCGTGACAAAAAGACGCGTAACCCTGACCCTGGCAGAATCTGATGCATATATGCTCCATCGTCAGAAGCCCGTTGATTTAAGCAAATATATCCAGAAACAGATTTTCAGCGAACTGGATGTGTTTATGAATTCTTACAACGACATCAAGCCCAAACAGTATATCAGCTACCAGAGAAGCGCGTTCTTCGGCAAGGAAGATTCCAACTTCCGCCTGACATTCGACCGTCAGCTGACCGAACGCAGATATGACCTTTCTCTTGGCCTGCCGAGCTACGGCGCACAGATCATCGCCCCGAACCAGCGTCTGATGGAAGTCAAGATTGTAGGTGCCATGCCTCTGTGGCTGGCCGATGCAATGGCAAGACTCCAGATCAGAAGAATCAGCTTCTCCAAATACGGTACAGCGTATAAGCGTTATATCCGTCAGAAGCTCTACGAAGAAGGCAAACTGAAACAGGGAACAGCCTGCTCTCCGCTGAACCTGCACCCCGGAATTATCCAGTCCGCTAATAACTCTATGATGTACATGAAAGGAAGTATGTAATTATGTTTAGTTCAATTATCACTTATGACGAGATGACAGGCCTGACAGAAGTCGGCTTTGGAACGTTCCTGATCGTACTGATTGCTTCGCTTGTAATCGGCTTCGGCATCAGTGCAGTCTATATGGCTACGCACAAGAAAGAGGGCTTCGCCCAGAGCTACGCACTTACGCTGATTATGCTCCCCCCGATTGTAGCGGTTCTGCTGATGCTGATTGATACCGTCGCCGGCGGTCTGGCACTGGCCGGAGTCTTCACCCTGACGAGATTCAGAAGCATCGCTGCCGACCCGAAGGATGTCTGCTATGTCTTCATGGCAATGGCAAGCGGCGTAATCGTCGGAAAAGGCTATATCGTCGTTGCATTGATTTTCTTCCTGGTAATGGCCATTGTGATGTATGTGCTGAATTTGCTGAATTATGCTGCTCCCAAGGCAAGCGATATGACACTGAAAATTACCGTTCCGGAAGATCTGAACTATGAACATCTGTTTGATTCTATCCTGAATAAATATACAACTACCTGGAAACTCCGCAGAGTGAAAACCACAAACTTCGGCTCGCTGTTCGACTGCATCTACAGCATTCAGATGCCCGATAACGTAGACCAGAAGAAATTCCTGGATGAACTCCGCACCCTGAACGGCAACATGACCATTCAGCTGACACTGTTCCGCTATGAGGACAGAATTTACGAAAAATAATCAATTCTTCTCTCTCAAATCCCTTGAAAAACCGCTGTGATGTCAGATTCACAGCGGTTTTTGCATGGAATTATAATTTCAGAGTATCGGCAATATTTCTGTAGCCGATATACTTTCGCTTATATTCTGTCAGCATCAGCTGAATGTCATAGCTTTGTTTATCAATCGCATATCGGATCATTTCATCAATATGATCTGCATCCGGTGCAATGCGGAGAGAAAGCAGTTTCTGCACACCTTCTGAATAATTGCAGTCAATCAGCCAGGGCAGGGCAGAACCAAGATGCTCTCTTAATTTTTCCCGATGTTTTTCTGATTCTGCCATTTGCAGGAAAATATCATATTTGAGTTTGTTTTTAATCGAAATAGAAAAATCGGCATGTTCAATCAGCAAAAGCACAGTTTCCACATCCAGCCCGTTCCAGTAAGAATAGGGGCTCGGCTCATTGAGAATATTCAAAACCACACCGCGGTATTCCAGATGTCTGTAATAATTCCTGGAAAAAGCATATTCTCCGATTTCTGTGACAGTATCCGGAATTATAATATTCTGGAGATTGCATCCAGAGAAAGCAGATTCTTGAATGGAATACAGACTTTCCGGGAAAGAAGCAATTTCCAGCTCCGTACATTTGCAGAATGCATCTTCCTGGATTTCCTGCAAACCCTCCGGCAGAATAATTTTTTTCAGATTATGAAATTTATAAAAAGCCCGGCGGCCGATCCGGATTGTTCCCGGCGGCACGGCGATTTCGGTCAAATCGCCGTATCTTCCGTAGGGAACGGCAAGCAGAGTTTCGCCGCTTTTATTGAACAGCATTCCGTCCCGGACAGAAAACCAGGCGTTTTTTTCGCTGACGATAAATTCTTTCAGAGAATGACAGCCATAAAAAGCATGGGGTCCGATTTTTCTTACCTTGTCCGGAATGCAGATTCTTTCCAGACTATGGCAGTTATAGAACGCACTCATGCCGATTTCTTTCAGGTTTTCCGGCAGCCAGATAATCTGAAGATTGTGGCATTCTGAAAACGCCGCATTGCCGATAGATTCTGCTTCTTTCGGAACATTAATAAACTGCATGGATTCTCCATAGTAAAGACGTGCTTTCAGTTCTTTCATGAAGCAATCCTCCCGGCAGCTTCTGTAATCACAGCCTGATCGGCATCAGATTTGATTTTGTTTTCTGTCCGGGAATAGAAATTGTCATTGACATCCCACAGCACAGGCACAAAGCCGTAATCGGCGGCCATATCCAGAATGATTTGCAGACAGTCGGAAGATTCTGTATATTCCGCATTGCTGATAAAATTGGATTTTGGATAAACAGAAGTGCATTCGCCGACAAAGACAGGAATATTTTCTGCCGTAAAGCGGTTTTTCAGCAGGTCGCATTGTTCCGTGCTGTATTCCAGCCAGCGCGAACCGCCTACCTGATTGGTCCAGAATATCGCATTATCAATATAATGCACGGAGACCATCAGCTTATCAGAAGCCGAATCCTGCGGCATTTTGAATTTTTCATTTGTCGTGTTGTCGATATTGGTCCAGTAGCCGGAGGCAATCAGGATTCTGTCAGCATTATTGCCGCCGGATTTTCTGACAGTATCAACAAAGACCTGATTCATTGCATTGACATAGTCATAGGCCTCGTCAGAGCGTTCTGCCCAGCCGTTTTCAGTCTTGGGCGTGCCGAGTGCCTCGTTATAGCCTTCAAAGACAAGATAGTCAGAATAATCTTTGAAATAATCCGCGATCTGTTCCCAAAGATGTGCAGAAGCTTTCAGGACTTCTTCTTTGTCGAAATGCTTGATCAGAAATTCATCATAATGATGAATATTAAGAATAACATACATATCATTTTTGCGGCACTGATCGACAATTTCTTTAATCCGGGCGATATAGTCCGCATTGATGGTGAATTCGCCGTCATTTTCCATCATATTGCCCCAGTAGACCGGAATCCGGACAGTATGGAATCCGGCATTCTTCATGCCGTCGATGCATTCCGGAGTTGTGACGACAGCTCCCCAGCAGGTTTCATAATTCTGCGGCGTATTGTCGCCGATGGTCTGTGCGCCGGTGAATGCTTTCCCTGTATCTTCCCAGTAGGCCTCGAAAGTATTGCCCAGATTGATGCCGATGCCCATTTCTTTGGCGCAGGTCATGGCATTGAAATCAGAGCGCATTTTACCGTTATCGGATTCTGAACCGCTGTTTCCGCCGCCGGATGCACAGCCGCCGAGCATGGCGGCCATCAGCGGAATCAGCAGAAATAGACTGATTTTTCTCATGATTTGTTTCCTCCTTGCTGTTCGGCTATTTCTGCCGCATCAATCTTGTCAGAAATCAGCCGGAAGCCAATGCTGTGCAGATGCAGGCCGTTTTGTGAGATATGCAGGCGCATGGCCGTGAATTTCGAGAATAACGGAATTGTTTTCCGGAATGAAACAGGCTTTCCGTCCGTGCCGTTCCAGGTGAATGTGCCGCTTGCCGTGCCCATGCTGAACAAAGTCACAGCCATCTGTGCGAGTTCGCCCTCTGTGCTGGATGCCGTCAGGGTGATTTCATACCAGCCGGGTGTGTTCAGATTCAGGGCAAAACTGTAATCAGAATTTTTCTGTGCAGGAACTTCTTCCAGATTCAGCATGAAATCCGTACCGGCATCATAGAATGCAACAGGAGCGGAAGCGGAAATTTCTTCTTCGGGGCGGCCGATGATTTCGATTTCATCCGCTTCGCCCAGCAGGCGTTTCATAGCGTTGGTATGCAGAATGAAATTGCAGAGATTGCAGGCATTTCTTTGCAGTTCGGCGCGGGTCAGGGAGCCGTTTTGCAGAGCTTCGGCGAGATCGTCTTCATGCTGCTCGCAGTCGGCGCAGACCATATAGACATCATTCTGTGCACGAACCATTGAGGAAAATAATGTTTTATCCGGAGCGTTTCTGTTCTGGTTGAGGTTTGCCCACCAGTCCGTCATGACAAAGCCGGTAAAGCCCCATTCTTTCCGGAGGATTTCTGTGCACAGGTCATAATTGCAGGCCGTCCAGATGCCGTTGACTGCACCGTAAGTCGTCATAATCGATCTGGCATGACCTTCTTTGACGGCAATTTCAAATCCGCGGAGATAGATTTCTCTCAAAGCGCGTTCGGAAATGACAGAATCCAGAAAATGACGGTTTGTCTCCTGATTATTGCCGCAGAAGTGCTTGAGAGTTCCTGTTACGCCGGATTTGTGCAGGCCATCCAGTTCGGCAGATGCCATTGTACCTGTCAGAAGCGGATCTTCGGAAAAATATTCAAAATTCCTGCCGTTGAGGGGATGCCTGTGAATATTCATGCCCGGCCCGAGCAGACAGTCTACCCGGTTGGCCGTCATTTCCAGGCCGACACAGGTAAATAATTCCGTAATCAGTTCCGGATTGAATGTAGCGGCAAGCATTGTGCCGATCGGCAGACTGAAAGCTTTTGTCCCGCAGTCCAGCCGCATTCCGGAAGGGCCGTCAGAACAGCATACTGCCGGAATGCCATATGCTTCCAGAGCGGCCGTCACGCCGCCGAATGCCGATGCTGTTCCGGGTGTGACTCTGGGACTGCCCATGCCTTCGCCGCGGACAATCTGACAGAGTTCCTTATCAGAAAACTGAGAAATAAATTCCTGCATCGTGACAGTTCCGTGAAGCACATCTGCCAGAACGGATTTTTTTTCTGTCCGGGGGAGTTCTTCCGGGAGCGATTCAAGTCTTCTTGCCTGTTCGTCAAAAGCCAGCAGCGGAACCTCTTCAAATTTCTGAAAAGTCCCTGTCATGCGCGAAAATTCCTGTACGGGAGCCATTGCCTGCCGTTTCTGCGGACTGGGGATGCATTCCGGAATCTGAATAAAAGCTTCTGCTGCGGCATTCCGGATATCCGAGCCGAGATAGAATTCATAAATTCCGGGTTCGAGTACATTGCAGTACGGGTATTCTGTAGCATTTTTGTCATCATAGGAAACGGGCGGAATCAGGGGCATGACAAGTTTCTGTGATTCGCCCGGATTCAGAGTTCTGGTTTTCTGATAAGCGGTCAGAACACAGGCAGGCTTGCTGAGTTTGCCTTCCGGAGCCTTGCAGTAAATCTGAACGACTTCTTTTCCGGGGAAGCTTCCTGTATTCGTGACAGTCAGATTCAGATAAATCTGATTATCCTCCGGATTCAGGAACCAGTCGCCGGCCTGTATCCGGAAACTGGTATAACTCAGGCCGTACCCGAACGGATAGCGGACGCGGTCTTTTGCGAACGTCTCAAAATAGCGATAGCCGATATAAATATCTTCGGCATAAAAATTCAGATCTTTTCCGCCGAAATTGGCATCAGAAGGATAATCATGAATTTCATAGGCAATGGTATCCGGAAGCTTGCCGGAAGGGGAAAGCTCTCCTGTCAGGATTCTGGCAGTTCCTGTGCCGCCTGTCATGCCGCCCTGCCAGATGTACAGAACTGCATCCGGATGATAAATATCTATAAAATGCATATCAATCAGATTGCCAGTATTTAATAAAATCACAGTTTTCGAGAAATAAGCTCTGGTCAGGGAGAGCATCTGTTCTTCCTCGTCAGTCAGAAAATAGGAGCCTTTTTCCAGCTTGTTATCCTGTTCTTCTCCGGCAGTCCGGCCGATGAGGATGACAGCAGTTTCGCAGGTCTGAGCGATTTCTTTGACGAGTTCTTCTTCCAGAGGCATTTCTTTCTGTGACCACGGTTCTCCGCTCCAGCCGCTGCCGAGGTCATAGGGGTGCTGTTCGTCCCATGCCTGATAGACGGCCTTTAATTTAGCATTCAGGCGGATTCCGGCGAGTTCCAGGCCTTCCGGGATGCCCGTGACATGCGAAACGTTCACCATGCCGCCCGAACCTGTTCCGGATTTGTAATAATGCAGCTGAATCCGGCCGAATAAAGCAATTTCTTTACTCTTATCCAAGGGTAGAGCATGATTATTATTTTCCAGCATGACAATGCCTTCGGCGGCAGCCTGTGCGGCAGTATCAAGATAATGCTGCCAGTCCAACACTTTTTTCATAAAAATCAAATTATCCTTTCTGATAAAGCTGATCTGCAATTGTAATTAATAAATCATATAATTCCAGATTTTTCTGATATTTTTCCGGAATGCCGGAAAGTCCCAGTTTTGCGCCCAGCAGATTGCCGGCAATCGCGCCGGTGGAATCGCTGTCGCCGTTATGATTGACAGCCGTCCGGATGCACATGTCAAAATCATCTTCAAATTTGGCGGCACAGTAGACGGCAATCGCAAGGGCTTCTTCTCCGACCCAGCCTTCGCCGAGGCGCATAACAGCTTTTTCGGGCATTTCGGTAGATTCTGCCAGTTCGAGAGCCTGTTCGATAATCCGGGCAAAATCGGGGAGATGTTCGGCATCCGGGAACATCATCCGGACGGTATGCAGAGCCGTATAGCCTGCGCCGCGGATATCGTAATTTTCCTGTGCAATCAGACGAATCATTTCAGAAAACATTCCGGCAGGCATCCAGCCGAGTTCATGGCCGTGCGTGAAGGCGGCGGCCTGACAGCCCAGCAGGACGGTTTGTTTCTCATCCAGGCCGGGAACCAGTCCGATGGGTGCGGTTCTCATCACGCCGCCGCAGCCTTTGCTGTGGTTGAAGGGATGTTCCATCGAGCCTTTGCCGCCGTTCTGGAGCGCACTCATGCAGGTCAGGCCGGGAGCACGGCGGCAGAACAGTTCCGGAACGTTCAGCAGGTCGGTATGGAATTCCTTGTGAGGGTCATCTGTCTGGGTCAGGTACCAGTCAAGATACGCATCCCGGATAGCATCCGGGTATTCTTCCGGCACGGAAGTATGCAGAAGCCCGGCCGCAGTGAACAATGTCATCTGGGTATCGTCAGAGAAAAGTGCTTTGCCGTTGCGGAGCACGTAATCTGTAATGCCTTCCGGGCCGAATTTGAGGATAATATTTCTTCTTCTCATGAATTCGACTTCATAGCCCAGGGCATCTCCGGCCGCGCCGCCGACCAGACAGCCGCGGTATTTTCTTAAATTTTTCATCAAAAACGCTCCTTTCAGTGTAAGAATTTTATCTATTATAGCATATTTTTCAGAATAAGTCAATTGTTTTTCAAAAAGATTGCATTTTCCCGGAAAGAAAGATAATTTTTGAAAAATTAATAAAATTTAAAATTCTGTTCATAATAAGTTTACAAATTCTATCTAAAAAAGCTTGCAATTTGATGTAAAATATGGTACAATATAAATAACATTAAACGTTTAACATAAGCATAAATCCACATAACGCAATTATATTAAGGAGGATTTTTATTATGACTTTTAAAAAATTTGCCGAATTCCTCACAGCCGCTATGATGATGGTCAATGCTTCTGCTATTCTGCCCGTATCCGCAGAAGATACTGTACTGCATAATGCCGATTTTGAATCCGGCACGGACGGCTGGGCAAGCTTCGGCGGTACATCCGTTACAACTGTCAGCAGCGAACATCACGAAGGCAGCAGCTGTCTGTATGTCTCCGGCAGAACTGACAGCTGGCAGGGTGCATCCCTTTCCGGAGAAAGCATTCTGCTTGCCGGAAAAACATATCAGTTCAATGCATGGGTGCAGGCTTCCGGCGCGGATACCATTCAGCTGACCCTTAAATATACTGACGGCTCCGGCAATGCACAGTATAAGGGCATCAGCAGTGCAGATTCCGTCAAGGGTTCGTGGGCAGAAATCAATGCAAGCTATGCTATCCCGGATGATGCAAAGGATATCCTGATCTATTTCCAGACTTCTTCCGGTACGGCAGATTTCATGGTAGATGATGTCACCATCAAAGGCGAGGCAAGCTGGAGCACAGGCGCACTCGACAGAACACCCCTCAAAGATGTGTATGCCAATTATTTCAAGCTGGGCTGCGCCGCAACGCCTGCTGAACTGAATACTACAATCTCTCAGGATATTGTCAAGCATCATTTCAACAGCCTGACCCCCGGCAACGAACTCAAGCCCGATGCCGTGCTGAATCAGGCAGGCTCTCAGGCAATCGGCGACAACGTTACCCCGGCCATCTCTCTGGATGCCGCCAGATATACTCTCAAATTCTGCGAAGAAAATCATATTTCCGTCAGAGGTCATGTGCTCTGCTGGTACAGCCAGACCCCGGACTGGTTCTTCAAAGAAGGCTTTAAGAGCGACGGCGCGGTTGTCTCCAAAGATATCATGAACCAGAGACTCGAAAATTATATCAAAGCTGTACTGAATCAGGTTTCTGTTGAATTCCCGAACCTGGATGTCTACTGCTGGGATGTTGTCAACGAATGCTATCTTGATGACGGCTCACTCCGCAAAGGCGGTACAGACCCGAGTAATCAGGAATCTTACTGGACAATGATCTACGGCGATAATTCTTATATCGAAAAGGCTTTCACCTATGCCAGACAGTACGCTCCTGAGGGAACAAAATTATTCTATAATGATTTCAATGAATATATCCCTGCCAAGCGCGATGCAATTTATAACATGGCTGCCGATCTCAAGGCCAAAGGCCTGATTGACGGCATCGGAATGCAGTCTCATCTTGATGTCGGCTATCCGGATGCCAATCTCTATAAACAGTGCATTGAAAAATTCAATCAGCTGGGTCTGGAAATTCAGGTGACAGAGCTGGATATCACGGATTATAAAAACGGTTCTGATTCCGCACAGCAGGTGCAGGCATATCGCGATATTGTGAATACAATTGTCGAGGAAAAGAAGAACGGCGCGAATATTACTGCTCTGGTATTCTGGGGCATCACAGACGGCACCAGCTGGAGAAAAGACGGCTATCCGCTTCTTCTGAATGCCGACTACTCCACAAAGAAAACATATGATGCTGTAGAAGCTCTTGTTCCGGAAAGCGAATGGGGCAAGGCAGAAGAAATTCAGCCTACAGAAACAGAAACTGTTCCGGAAACTGAAACAGAGACCGTTCCGGAGACCGAAACTGAATCCCAGCCCGAAGCTCCTGCCGGACGTACCGGCGATGCCGACTGCAACGGTACTGTAAACATTGTGGATGTCATTTCCATTAACAGAGCCGTGCTTGGCAAAGAACTTCTGAGCGATCAGGGTCTTGCTAATATCGACTTTAATCAGAACGGCAAGCCGGATTCGGAAGAATCGCTTTCTGTGATGAAATACATTGTCGGCCTGATTTCTGCGGATGAGATGAAATCAGGCAAATAAGAAAAAACACAGATCTGCCGTACTAAAAGTACGGCAGATTTTTTTAGTTATCCAACTGAAAGCCTGAAATTACATATTTCTGCTGTTCCTCAAACCTTGTAAAACCTAGTTTTACAGGCATACGCTCCACTGTAAAAAAGATTTCCATCGTATATTCCGTCTGTGTATGAGAACGGATTTCTGCTCCGGGAAACATTTCCTGTACTTTCCGGAAAGCAGTTTCCAGCACGTTTCCTGTATCGGGAATGCTTGTCAGCAGTGAAGGCAGTTTGCAGCATTTCAGATACTGCTGATCTTCAAGCAGATCTTCGTCTGCCACAAGTCCCGAAATGATACCGTTCGTACACTGCATAAAACCCACATCTATAAACCTTGCCGATGGCCACGCTGATATCCGGACTATCTTAAAATTAGATTTCTGTTTGTCTTTGCTTTCTCTCCGATTCCCGAAAAAGACCGGAGCCCGGCTCATGCAAAGAACTTCACGATAAGTCTGTAGATCCCAGCCGAGTGCAATATGAAGTTTGTCATCAAAAGCAACGGAAAGCGAAGAAACTTCATCAGAATCTTTTTTTAATACATGAATTCCGTCATTGATCAAAGCGATTCTGCAATATTCATTTTCACGCAGAATTTTAAAATTTTTTGCCATAATTGATTTCCTTTCCTGTGCAGCAATTGAAATAATTCTGCCGTATCCGCAGGAATACGGCAGATTTTTTTATATATCCAGTATGATATCCAGAATTACTTCCAGAATATCGCCGATAACATCCAGCCAGTCAAAAGAAGCGTATTTTCTCATGATTTGCCTTCACTTTCCGAAACAGCCTTGATTCCGGAAGCCAGTCCGGCAAGGCTCTGGATTTCGCTGGGAATGATAATCTTGGTAGCTTTTCCGTCAGCGGCCTTTGCGAAGGCTTCCATTGCTTTCAGTTTCAGGACGGCATCATTCGGGTTGGCATCATTCAGCTTGCGGAGGCTTTCTGCCAGAGCCTGCTGTACGAGTTCGATTGCTTCGGCCTCGCCCTGTGCTTCAAGAATTTTCTGTTCCTTGACAGCATCGGCACGGAGAATCATAGCTTCTTTTTCGGCTTCGGCCTTGAGGATTTCGGCGCGTTTGTCGGCTTCGGCGCGGAGAATTTTAGATTCCTTTTCGGCTTCGGCAACGAGCACCTGCGATTTCTTTTCGCCCTCGGCCTGGAGAATTTTTTCACGGCGTTCGCGTTCGGCCTTCATCTGTTTTTCCATAGATTCCTGAATTTCACGCGGCGGAAGAATATTTTTCAGTTCTACCCGGATGACTTTAATGCCCCAGCGGTCGGTTTCGTCATCCAGAATGGATGTAATTTTTGTATTGATCGTATCACGGGAAGTCAGCGTAGCATCGAGTTCAAGTTCGCCGATGATGTTGCGGAGCGTGGTTGCCGTGAAGTTTTCAATTGCCAGCATGGGATTTTCCACGCCGTAAGTATAGCGTTTGGCATCTGTCACCTGAAAGAAGACGACTGTATCAATCTGCATGGTGACGTTATCTTTGGTAATAACCTGCTGCGGTTTGAAGTCTACCACGCGTTCTTTCAGAGAGACTTTCTTGGCGACTCTGTCGAAGAAGGGCACCAGCATGTGAGGGCCTGTAGCCCATTCTGTCTTGAACGTTCCCAGACGTTCTACCACGTAAACATAGGCCTGCGGTACAATCTTGATGCAGCGGACCAGCATCACCATCAAGAGAATCAAAATAATTGCGAGTACATAGCCTCCCATAACAATACCTCCTTGAAACAGCTAAAATTTAAAATGCTTATTTTTCTTTGAGAAATGCGTTTTCTGCGGCACTGACATAAGCCGTTGTTCCGGAAATCTTCTCCACACAGACATTTTCGCCGGCCGGATAGATATTGCCGTCAAACGAACGGGCTTTCCAGTGAACGCCGCCGATTTTCACCCGGCCGGTGTTGTTCTCATTATTGACCGGCTCGGTGACAACGGCAATTTTGCCAATTTCGGCATCGGCATTAGTCGGAAGCACGTCTTTCACCTGGAATTTCCGGATCAGCGGCCTTGTCATGCAGAGCAGCAGGGCAGAGACTGCTGTAAACAATATCACCTGAACCCCGATGGGAAGTCCCAGCACGGCCGCGATGACTGCCGCCAGTGCTCCTGCCGCAAACCAGATTGTCACCAGCTGGAGCGTGACGGCTTCGGCAATGACGGAACCAATCAGCACCAGTGCCCACAGAATCAGATTGCCTGTCATAAAAACCGTTCCTTTCTGTGTAAATTTCATTTACGGGAGAGCTTAAAATTTTTTCTCTCCCGGATGATAAGCCTATTATAGCATATATTTTTATTTTTGTCAATAGCTTTTGTCAAAAAAGTAAATATTTTTTACTATTTTGTTACAGTTCTGCCGAAATCTCTGAAAAAATCAGAAAAAACAAGAAAATGGCATTGACGGGGAACATTTTTTGTGTTATAATATATTGAGTATTCTATTTTACAAACAGATTTTTTGGGAGGCAATGAATCATATTATGTTCCGTATTATAAAGAAAAAAAGGCTGAATCCTTCCGTCACGCTGATGGAGTTCGAGGCTCCGTACATCGCCGCAAAAGTCAAGCCCGGCCAGTTTGTCATTTTCCGTGTGGATGAACAGGGCGAACGCGTTCCGCTGACGGTCAATAATGCCGACCCCGTCAAGGGGACAATTACTCTGATTTTCCAGATTGTCGGCCGCTCTACTATGAAACTCGATGCGCTGGAAGAAGGCGACAGCATCGCCGATCTGGCAGGCCCTCTCGGCATGGCAACCGAACTCCCCCCGGATGTGAAAAATATCTGCATCATCGGCGGCGGCGTGGGCTGTGCCATTGCCTATCCGCAGGCAAAAGCCTGCTTTGAAAACGGCATTCATACCGATGTGATTGCCGGTTTCCGCAGCCGGGATATCGTCATCCTGGAAGAAGAATTCAAACAGTGCTGTGATGAACTCATTCTCTGCACAGACGACGGAAGTTACGGCAAAAAGGGCTTTGTGACCGATGCTCTGAAAGAACGCATCGAAAACGGCTGTCATTACGATGCTGTCGTTGCAATAGGCCCCGTTCCGATGATGAAATTTGTCTGTCTGCTGACAAAGCAGTATAATATCCCTACGATTGTATCACTCAATCCCATCATGGTAGACGGCACCGGCATGTGCGGCGGCTGCCGTGTCACAGTCGGCGGCACCATTCGCTATGCCTGCGTAGAAGGCCCCGATTTCGACGGCCATCAGGTCGATTTTGACGAACTCATGCACAGAAACGGCACATTCCGCGAACGCGAAGATGCCTGCCGCATGTTCACTCAAGGAGGAAATCCCCATGCCTAACATGTCACAGAAAAAAGTACCCATCCCTGAACAAAAACCCGAAGTCCGCGCCCATAATTTTGAAGAAGTCACTCTCGGCTATACGCCGGAAATGGCTGTGGAAGAAGCCACGCGCTGTCTGAACTGCAAAAATATGCCGTGTGTTTCGGGCTGTCCGGTCAATATCCGGATTCCGGAATTTATCAAAAAAATCACAGAACAGGATTTCGAGGGCGCATATCAGGTCATTCACTTGACAAGCAGTCTTCCGGCCGTGTGCGGCCGCGTGTGTCCGCAGGAACGCCAGTGTGAAAACAACTGCGTCCGCGGCAAAAAAGGCGAACCCGTCGGCATTGGCCGTCTGGAACGCTTCGCTGCCGACTGGCATATGCACAACAGCACAGAACCCGTTCAGAAGCCTGAACCAAACGGCCATAAAGTCGCCGTAGTTGGCGGAGGGCCTTCCGGTCTGACCTGTGCCGGCGATCTCGCCAAGCTGGGGTATGCCGTTACTGTGTTCGAGGCCTTCCATGTGGCCGGCGGCGTACTCATGTACGGCATTCCGGAATTCCGTCTGCCGAAGGCCATCGTCCAGAAAGAAATTGAAAATTTGAAAGCTCTGGGCGTGGAAATTATGACAAATATGGTAATCGGCAAAATTTTCTCAATTGACGAACTCATGCAGAAAGGCTTTGAAGCTGTCTTTATCGGCTCCGGCGCAGGCCTGCCCCGGTTCATGGGCATTGAAGGCGAATCCTATATCGGCGTATGTTCGGCCAACGAGTACCTGACCAGAATCAATCTCATGAAAGGCTACAAAGAAGGCTATGATACGCCCGTGCTGAAATCAAAATCCGTTGCAGTATGCGGCGGCGGCAATGTCGCCATGGATGCCGCCAGAAGCGCACTCCGCATGGGTGCCGAACATGTATACATCCTCTACCGCCGTTCCGAAGCCGAAATGCCTGCCCGCAAAGAGGAAGTCCATCACGCCAAGGAAGAAGGCGTGGAATTCCTCACGCTTCAGAATCCTGTCAAGCTTCTGGGCGATGAAAACGGCCGTGTCCGTGCTGCTGTCTGTCAGAAAATGGAACTCGGCGAACCCGATGCTTCCGGCAGAAGAAGCCCCGTCCCGATTCCGGATTCTGAATACGAACTGCCTGTTGATACTGTCATTATGGCAATCGGCACGTCTCCGAACCCGTTAATCCGGAAAACAACCGAGGGGCTGGAGGCCAACAAGCGCGGCTGTCTTGTCGTCGACGAATCTATGATGACAACCAAAACCGGCGTTTATGCCGGAGGAGATGCCGTGACAGGTGCGGCAACAGTCATTCTGGCCATGGGCGCAGGAAAATCCGCCGCAAAGTCAATTGACGAGTATCTCAGACAAAAATCATAAAATTTTCAGGAGGAACAGGATTTATGAAACAAATTTTACAGAATCTGTCTGCATTGGCCGGCGTTTCGCTGGTGACCGCTTCCGGCAGTCTGACCGCTTTTGCGGCCGATGCCGCTTCCAGTGGAGAAGTCAGCACAGGCGGCGCAATTCTCTCAACATTCATTCTGCCGATGGTAGTGCTGTTATTTCTCTACCTGCTGATGATCCGCCCCCAGCAAAAACAGGAAAAAGAAACCAGACAAATGCAGGAAAGTCTCCAGCCCGGCGACGAAATCGTCACGCGCGGCGGCATTGTCGGACTTGTGCTCCGTGTGGATGAAAATACTAAAACTGTCCTGATCGAAACAGGCAGCAATCATGTAAAAATCCGTGTTGTCCGGGATGCCATTATCCAGAATATGACCGCCGAAGAAGCCGCCTCTGCCGAAAAGGCAAAAGAAGCCAAGGCCAAGCAGGGAGGCATCAGCCTGGGCAAGCCCAAGGATGAATAATTCCTGACCGTTTTTGCATATACTCTCACCAGAAAGGGGAGAGTGCCGTGCGCCGTGTCAGTCTTTGGAAATCAGCCGGATTTCGTTACAGCTGTTCTGTACTGAAAGGTCTGTTCTGGATGATTCCGGGCAGTCTGGGCATCGCCCGGCTGATGCAGTCAGGCACAATCCCGGCACAGGCTCTGGTCTGGATGATACACATTCTGTGGAGCATCTGTGCATTCGCCGCCGCAAGGTGCGCCGGATTCCACGGAAGAAAACACGGCATCCGTACAGGACTGCTGTGCAGTCTTGCGCTGTGCGTGTTCCTGCTGGCCGGAATGCTGCTTCTGCATGAGAGCTTTTCGCGCCGTCTGCTGGTCAGAATTCTGCTGATGCTTGTTTCCGGCATGGCCGGGGGCATCGCCGGAGTCAATACCAGACTCCGAAAACCACCGTATTGAAAACCAACCCCGTTCCGGGAGGAGAAAAATCAAAATGAAAACAATCATTTCTATGCTGACAGCCTCGGTTATGTTTTCTTTACTGCTGACGGGGTGCGGTACAGCAGCTGAACAGAATTCGCAGGAAGAAACGCTGCCCGATCTGCAAATTGCAGCGATTCCTATCGAAACACAGAAAGAAGCCGCTCCCGTCCCAGATTTGCCTTCTGAAACGGTTCTGCTGACCGAAGCCGCCGAAACACTGCCGGAAGAAATTATTCCGGAAATGCTCCCTACAGAAGAAACCCCTCAGGAACCCGTCAGCTATAACACTGCTGCGTTTGATAAGGCCATTTTCGGCGCAATGCTCGATGCCGTGGCGGATAAGACTCAGTATTATTTCGTCAGCGACCCCGACAGGGACGGCATGTCTGAAATGCTGATTACTCTGCCGGATTCGGAAACATCCAGCCGCAATGTCATCATGGAAGGCCTGAATTCTGCCGGAATTTATTATTATGCCGCCGCCGGGGCAGAGAATGACTTCTTTGTGCTCGACCCCTCTACAGGCGATGTATATCTGAATGAAAATACCCGTTCCCAGGACGGCGAAAGCATTATTTCCAGAGAATATTTCCAGTGGACAGGCAGTCAGTGGCAAAGTGCCTGTATGCTCTACAACGGCGCATGTTACTGGAATTACGAACCCACTTCTGTGGAACAGTTTCTGGCCAATGCCGATGCCATGCTTTCCATCACGCCCCCGGAGGATATTTTCAATATGACCGTATCCGGCACGCCGGAACAGGCCGCCGATGCGTTTTATGACTATCTTTCAGACTGGTTCAGCCTGGAACGCCCCGTTGCTGCCGATATCGACGGCGACGGCTCGCCCGAACAGGTGCTGTGTGTCCAGAATCTTTCCAAACGCTGGTGCGCCGATATCCGCAATCTGTACCAGACAGAAAGCTTTTTCGATGCCGAAAAATTAAATGCTATTCATACTACCTGCTTTGTGCTGGATGCCGTCAACGGCCGCACCAGAATCCGTTCCCAGAATTTTGACAGAAAATATCGCTTTGCACAGTCCGGCGGAAGATTATTCGCCTATGATGATACAAATACTACCCAGACAGTACAGTATTCCAAAATCAATGACGGCTTCGGAAAATATTTTCTTTCCATGACACAGATGATGAACTGAAAAAATCATTGACAAATCATGCATAACATGTTATAATAAAAAAAGAGTGTCTGACTCACAGAAAGGGGGGTTATCAGCATGAAACATATTATGACAATCAATCAGGCAAATCTGGCACAGAGTGCCAAGAAGGGCGGCTGCGGCAATTGTCAGGCTTCCTGTCAGTCTGCCTGCAAGACTTCCTGCACAGTCGCTAACCAGAAATGCGAAAAGGAAAACAACTAAGCCTTTTCTTCCGGAATGACTGCCCTGTACGCCGTGCAGGGCGTTTTTCTGTACCTGAAATTTGAAAAATATCTAAGATCAAAGAAAGGAATTCTGCTCCCATGATTCATAAATACCAGATGAACGGCCTGTATATCGTCCTGGATGTCAACAGCGGCGGTGTGCATCTTGTCGATGAACTGACATATCTGCTGCTGGATGATGCCGCGCCGCCCTTTGCGGACGAATGTCCGGAGGCTGTTATTCAGAAATTAAAAGACCGCTTTCCGGAAGAAGAAATCCGGGACTGCTATCAGGAACTTAAAGAATTAGCTGATCAGAACATGCTGTTTGCCAATGATGAATATGAAAAATATGCCCGGTTTGCCGCTCCTGCCCCCGTCAAGGCAATGTGCCTGCACATCTCCCACGACTGCAATATGCGCTGCCGGTACTGCTTCGCCTCGACAGGAGATTTCGGCACAGGCCGGAAACTGATGCCCGTCGAAACAGGCAAGCTTGCCATTGATTTCCTGATTGAAAAATCACAGAACAGGAAATTCCTGGAACTGGATTTCTTCGGCGGCGAACCTCTCATGAATTTCAATGCCGTGAAGGAAGTTGTCCGCTATGCCCGGAGCCGTGAAGCGGAATCCGGTAAAAAATTCCGCTTTACCCTCACAACCAACGGCGTGCTGCTGGATGACGAGGCAATTGATTTTATTAATTCCGAAATGTCGAATGTTGTCTTATCCATCGACGGCCGGCAAGCCGTCAACGACAGAATGCGCCCCATCGTCGGCGGCAAGGGCAGCTATGATGTCATTCTGCCGAAATTCAGAAAACTCGTCGCACAGCGTGACAAAAATCTGGATTATTACGTCCGCGGTACGTTTACGAAATATAATCTTGATTTCGCCGAGGATGTATTCAGCCTGCATGATGCCGGATTTGATCAGATTTCCGTCGAGCCGGTTGTCTGTGACAGCAAATATCCCTATGCCCTCACAGAAGAAGATCTCCCGGCCATTGCTGCCGAATACGAACGTCTTGCTGTGAAAATTCTGGAAAATGACCGCGCCGGAAAGCATTTTAATTTCTTTCATTTCATGATTGATCTGAATGCAGGCCCCTGCGCCATCAAACGCCTGAAAGGCTGCGGCTGCGGCAATGAATATGTTGCGGTAACTCCGGACGGCGATATCTATCCCTGTCACCAGTTTGTCGGCATTGAAGAATATAAAATGGGCAATCTGGAAGAAGGCACATTCAACGAGGATATGAAATATCAGTTTTCGCAGTCGCATATTTACAATAAGCCGAAATGCCGCGACTGCTGGGCGAAATTCTACTGTTCCGGCGGATGCAATGCCAATAATTATCAATATCAGGGTGATATTCTGGAATCCCATACGCTTTCCTGCGAACTGCAAAAAAAACGTCTGGAATGCGCTGTCATGATTCAGGCTGTCAAAAAACTGGAGCATCTTGCGCCGGACGAGACATCCGCTGCATTCAGGAACTGTTAAAACAAAAAAACCGGGCTGAAACATCAGTCCGGTTTTTCCTGTTCTGAAATTACTTGACCTGTGCGGAAATATCCAGATTCAGGCCTTTGATGGAATTTGCCACCAGTCCGGCAACGGCATTTGCGCCTGTTTCCGTGAAGTGTGTCATATCCGTAGAGCCTTCCACTGCGCCGATCAGATGATATTGATAAGCCGCATCATAGCCGATGCTGTTATAATGATTTACCATCAGGGTATTCAGATCAATGCAGGGAATGTTATACTTGCTGGCCATGCTCTTGCAGGCATTGCAGTAATCAGTATAGCTGTTGACGAATTTTCCGTTTGAGTAAGCCTTCAGGCCGATGACAGTCGTTACTAGAATCGGAGTGCCGCCCTTTTCGAGTGCGCCTTCGATATATTTTTCCATGTACCATTCATAAGAGCCTTCTGTCGGGCTGTTGACATTGCCGCAGACGGGTGCATAGCGTTCCGCATTGCTTGCGGCAGAATCGTTGATGGCAAACTGTACCAGCAGATAGTCATCTTTCTGCATAGAATCCAGAATTGTCTGGAGTCTGCCGTTGTCATAGAAGCTCTTGGAGCTTCTTCCGGCAATGGCATGATTGGATACTGTAACGGCATCTGCATTGAAATAGCTGCCCAGATAGTAGCCCCAGCCCTGCTGAGGTGCATAGCTTGCACGGTAGCTCTGTACGGTAGAATCTCCGGCAATGTAGATTGTCTGTGTGGTGGAGACGGGCTGCGGTTCGGGTTCGGGAGCAATATAGATTTCTGCGATAGGCTCGTCTGTCCATTCGGTTCTCAGATAGTCGATATTAGGGCCGCCGTCCGCAGTAGCGGAAGTCAGCCGGATGAGATTGGCTCCGGCCTCCAGCGGAAGTACAATAGCACGTTCCTGCCATGTTGTCCATGCGCCTGTGGTTAAGAAATCCTGTAACCAGAAGTCTGTTCTGTCGTTGACCTGAATTTTCATCTGTCTGTTGGATGCGCTTCCGTTGGCAACATTGAACGTACACAGATAATTTCCGGCTTTGGGAGCATCTACTGTAAATTCGATAAAGCTTCCTGTTTCGTTATACAGATTCAGATAAGCATCGGATGTAAATCCGGCATTGGTATTTTCATAGAAGCATCTTGTATAGGCGGCATCGATGGCATAGTAAACTTTCTTGCCTGTCTGGGAGCTTTCCATGCCCTTGCCGTGCAGGAAGTTTGTCAGAGCCTTGACATCCAGTGCATCGATATTGACATCGCCGTTCAGATCGCAGGTTTTGCGTGCCTGATGGGTAAGATTCTGCTTCATGGCCTGTTTTTTCAGCAGAAGCTGGTCATAGATATTCACAATGCCGTCGCTGTTGATATCGCCGGGGATGGAAGTATCTTTTTTGGCTTCTGTCACAGCGTCGAGATACCATGTCTGGCAGGCGTGGCCGTTGCGTTCCCATTCCTGAGCATTTGCGCCGCTGTCGGCAGAAGCATTGATAATTTCGACAGCACTCTTGTCTTTTGTATTTTTCGTTGTGATGATATAGCTGCCGTTATCCTGCTTGATGAATTTAAATAACTGCGCATCGTTGACGGTATCGCCCCAGATGCCGATATTGGTGCCGTTTGCGGTGCCGCCGTAAGCCAGATCCAGCAGTTTGGAGCCGTCGCCGGCACAGCTGTAGATGTGATAATATCCATCTCCGGCAGCTTCTGCTCTCCAGAGAGCATATTTGTTTTCAATGCCCGGATTTTCAATCTGTGCGACGTTGGTGCCGTCGGCAGGCGCATCGGTCAGGGCAAGATACTGTCCGGAATTGCCGTTGCGGAGCATGAAATATTCCGTGCCGATTTCTGCGCCGTCCTCTTCAAAGGCAAGATCTGCCATGAGTTGAGCCAGTTTGGTAGAGCCTTTCAGGCTCTGGTGCAGGTCGTCATCTGCGGCATAATATTCCGTCATGGCATCATAACCGCCGATGGAAAGGCCGAAATCCTGCCATGCGTTGAACAGATCGACAACTTTCACGCCCTGTTCCTGTCCGATCTGGTCGAGCTGACCGCCGAACCAGCGGCCTGACAGAAGCTTGGCGCGGCTTAAATCGCCGTGGCGGCCCTGCTGTTTCACCAGAATGACAGTCATGCCCTTGGCCTTGGCCTTGGTGACCATGTCGCTGACAACGGAATAATATTCATCGCCGTTGGAATAATTCGTATCATTGATGCCGATGGAAATAATATAATAATCTCCGGGTTTGCCGTAAGTTTCAATCGGCACGAACTGACCGCCGTCAACAAAGCCTTTGGCATACTGTCCGGAAGTCGCCATGTTTCTGACTACATAGCCGGAAAGCGGTGTCTGGGAAAGATAATTTCCAATCAGCTGACCCCAGCCGTGCTGTGCAGCATCATCCTGATTATAATAATTCGCTACGGTCGAGTCGCCGCAAATCCACAGATGCGGATTCATGACCCCTGTGGTATTCAGCTGTTTGATTTCAATTGCCGAAATCGAACGCTGACCGTTGGCAATGCCTGTCACGGCCTGAATATTCAGCTGACCGTCTGTGACCGGAAGCTGCACTGTTTCAGTCGCATTCAGCCGAGTGAGGTTCATCATCTGGAGCATACCCTCCATCTTGATGGAACAGCGGGGAGCATTGCCGACTGTTACCGTGACTTCATACAGACCGTTTGGCAGATCGACATTGAATGTATTGGCGGCATCGTCAGAATTGAAAGAAACAGCATCGCTTCCTGCGCCGCTTCCTCCGGCGTTGACATCCGATACATTGCCTGTCTGGGCGAAGCCGTAGCCGAGCGAACTGCTGTATCCTGTCGAAGCGGTTACGCCGGTATAGCCGGAAGAAACGCCGCCGTTACCGAAGTCGAACTTCCAGTTTGCCGTGGCCGCGGATGCCGTCATCGTGTTCAGCCCTGCCGGAAGTGCCGGGACAGCCATGGAGCCGGCCAGCAGAATGCCAAGCAGTTTGGTTTTGAATTTTTTCATGTCATACCTCCTGTGAAGTGAAAACGGAAAGAATATAATTTATGAACGTTTCATGTCTTTATTGTATATTTTACCTGAATTTTTACAGAAATGCAATGAATAAAAATAATTAAAACTGATTTTTAATATTTTGTTTCCGGGATTTTAATCGTTTTCTGACAGACAAAGATGAATTTTTACAGCATTTTGTGATAATACATAACTTATTCATGATTTGTTCATGTTTTGGATTAATAATAATTTCTGCGCCCTGGAGAGCTGTTTGATTTCATATTCTCTCCGGAGCGCAGAAGATTTCTCTTCGCAGAGTTCTGTATAGACCAGTTTCACGGGACGGCGCGAACGGGTATATTTTGCGCCCTTTCCGGCATTATGAGTTTTTACGCGCCGTTCCGGATTCGTCGTCCAGCCCGTATAGAGCGTACCGTCAGCGCATTCCAGAATATAGACATAATTCATGCAAAATTCGTCCCGAAATTGGTTGTAACCGGTTTATGCGCGGTCATGCTTTTGTGCAGATCTAAAATTCTCTGGTTGGCACTGCCCCGGAACAGAAGATTCAGGCTTTTTTGTGCCTCGATGAATTTTCCGTCCACAAGCCAGTCCGTCACGGCAAGCAGATCGGCATAATGATTTTTCTCGTTCTGATGCTTGACAAGATATTCCAGTTCAAAGCCGGTATAAGTCATGATATTGAGATGCAGTTTTTTGATTTCTCTGCCGAGTTCGGCGAGGGCTTCGGCCTGACAGAAGGGTTCGCCGCCGCTGAACGTTACGCCGTCAAGCAGAGGGTTTTTCCTGATTTTTTCGAGCAGCTCGCCTGTGCTGATGATTTTTCCGCCCTCAAACGAGTGTGTCTGCGGATTCTGACAGCCGGGGCAGTGGTGGGGGCATCCCTGTGTGAAGATCGTAAACCGAAAACCGGGGCCGTCTACAATGGAATCATTGACTGTTCCTGAAATACGCAATAACATGATGAGTCCTCCCTTTGAACACTTTCATTAGTATAAATAGCACCTATTATAAATGTTTCAAGAGCTGGCGGATTGATACCAGCTTTTCTTGCTTTTTCACGAAGTTCTAAAATTTCGTTGATTTCTTTTTCCGTCCAGTTGTCTTCCAGCATTTTTTCTCTGAATTCCTCTGCTGTCATAACATAATGCCCTCTCTGGATTGCAGGTGATGTCCGGAGGTTACTCCGGACATCGTGCTGATTATTCTGTAACAGTATGCTTGACTCTGTCTTCGACTTCGCTGCGCTTGGCATCGTTGAATCTGTCAAGCGTGCCGACAAGATAGCCCGTAATTCTCCGGATGCGTTCAAAGCCGATTTTATGATGATCTTTTTCAGGTCTTCCGCACTGGGGGCAGACATCGTTGATGATGCCCGTATAGCCGCAGACCGGATCGCGGTCAACCGGATGATTGATCGAACCGTAGCCGATGCCGGATTCTTTCATACATCTGATGACTTTCTCGAACGCAGAAAGATTTTTCAGCGGATCGCCGTCCAGTTCCACATAGCTGATGTGTCCGGCATTGGTCAGCGCATGATAGGGGGCTTCAATCTGGATTTTCTCAAATGCGCTGATGGGATAATATACCGGCACATGGAACGAGTTTGTATAATAGCTTCTGTCCGTTACGCCGGGGATGATGCCGTATCTCTTGGCATCCATGCGGACGAATCTGCCGGAAAGTCCTTCGGCCGGAGTCGCCAGCAGTGAGAAGTTCAGGCCTGTTTCCTGTGCTTCTTTGTCAAGACGCTTGCGCATTCTGCCGATGATTTCCAGACCCAGTGCACGGGCCTCTTCGCTTTCGCCGTGGTGTGTGCCGATCAGAGCTTTCAGCGTTTCGGCCAGTCCGATAAAGCCCACGGAAAGCGTACCATGTTTCAGCACTTCTTTCACGCTGTCTTCCGGAGCAAGCTTTTCAGAATCCAGCCAGATGCCCTGTCCCATCAGGAACGGGAAGTTACGGACTTTTTTCTGACACTGGATTTCAAATCTGTGTTTCAGCTGATCAATGGCAAGATTCATGATATCATCCAGGCTCTGGAAGAATTTTTCTTTGTCATGATTGGCTTCGATTGCCAGCCGGGGCAGATTCACAGAGGTGAAGCTTAAATTGCCTCTTCCGGTAACGATTTCACGGGACGGGTCGTAGACATTGCCGATTACTCTGGTGCGGCATCCCATGTAGGCAATTTCGGTTCTGTAATCGCCGGGCTTGTAATATTGCAGATTGTAGGGCGCATCGATAAACGAGAAGTTCGGGAACAGCCGTTTTGCCGATACGCGGCAGGCAAGCTTGAATAAATCATAATTAGGATCTTCGGGGTTATAATTCACGCCTTCTTTGATTTTGAAAATATGAATCGGGAAGATAGGCGTTTCGCCGTTGCCGAGTCCGGCCTCGTTGGCAAGCAGAATATTTTTTGTCACCATGCGGCCTTCCGGAGAGGTATCTGTGCCGTAATTGATTGATGAGAACGGGGTCTGTGCGCCGGCGCGGCTGTTCATGGTATTCAGGTTATGCACCAGAGCTTCCATTGCCTGATAGGCAGCACGGTCAGTTTCCTGATAGGCATGTCCGGCAGTAAATTGCAGAATTTTTTCTGTCGTTTCCGGAGAGAATTTTTCTTCCAGAATGTTCTGCAATGCTTCTGCAAAGCCGTTGTCATTGGCGAGTACAGGAATCAGATTTTTTTCCTGTTTAATCTGTTCGCAAACCTGTGCGGCATATTCGGCAGGATTTTCAAAATCAGAAAGCAGTTCCAGAGCTCTGGCCAGATTCTGGCGATATCTGGCGGCATAAGTCTTGCGGATGCCGTCAGCCATGGCATAATCAAAATTCGGAACGCTCTGGCCGCCGTGCTGATCGTTCTGGTTGGACTGGATGGCAATGCAGGCAAGTGCCGAATAGCTTGAAATATCATTCGGTTCGCGCAGGAATCCGTGTCCGGTCGAAAAGCCGCCTTTGAATAATTTGACAAGATCAATCTGACAGCAGGTTGTTGTCAGTGTCAGGAAATCCAGGTCATGAATATGAATATCTCCCTCGGAATGTGCTTTGGCATGTTCCGGCTTGAGAACATATAATTCATAGAATTCTTTGGCGGAAACACTGCCGTATTTCAGCATAGTGCCCATAGCAGTATCCCCGTCGATGTTGGCGTTTTCGCGCTTGATGTCGCTGTCCTTGGCAGAATGGAATGTCAGTTCGCTGAGGACTTTCATCAGATTGGTTTTCATTTCTCTGGAGCGTGTGCGTTCGTACCGGTAGAGAATATAGGCTTTTGCAGTGTGGGCATGACCGCGTTCGATCAGTACTTTTTCGACTAAATCCTGAATCTGTTCTACCGTGGGGGAATTTTCACCGCACTGTTCTTCGCAGATTCTGCACACTTCCTTGGCGATAGAATCGGCTTCGGCGTGATCAGAACCGCCTACTGCCTCAGCGGCCCTGAATACCGCATCGGATATTTTTTCTTCATGAAACGGCACCTTACGGCCGTCGCGCTTGATAATATACGTCAACATATCGCTGAAAACTCCTTTTTATGAAAGTATAAAAAATACAATATCTGGTGTAACAGATAAAGTGCTAATTATTAGTATACCGTATATTTCCGGAAAAGTCAAGCCGTTATATTATACAAGAAGGCACTGTTTAAATTCAGCAATATGCACTGTTTAAAGTTGCAAAAAGCAGGTTTTTCTCAAAAAATCAGCAAAAACGCCGGATTTTGTTAACGCTTTAATGCGATAATAAAAAACACAATATATAGATTCCGGTTCGGACTTCCAATTTCAGGAAGTCGGATGTTTATTACTATATTGCTGCATTATTTTATCATCCGGAGGACTGTTCCGGGAAACTGTGCCGGGAGTATTTGGCACTTGAAAAAAAATTAAATCCGCTTGACAAAATTTTCAAAATAGTGTATAATAAAACAGAATTGTTGATTTTAGCTTTGCTGCAACAAAGCTTTTTAAGGAGCATGAAAATTTATGAGTATGGAATTTATCAGAAAACTGCCCGTCCCCAAAGAAATCAAAGAACAGTATCCGCTTTCAGTCGCGTTTGAAACACGCAAAAAACAGCGCGATGCCGAAACGGCTAAAATCTTTTCCGGCGAGTCCGATAAGCTGGTTCTGATTATAGGCCCCTGTTCTGCTGACAGAGAAGATGCTGTCATGGAATATATTCATCGTCTGGCAAAAGTACAGGAAGAAGTCAGCGATAAAATTCAGATTATCCCCAGAATTTATACCAATAAGCCCAGAACCAACGGCACAGGCTATAAAGGCATGGTGCATCAGCCTGACCCTACCAAGGCAGAAGACATGCTGGAAGGTCTGATTTCTATCCGGAAACTCCACAGACGCGCCATCGAAGAAACTGGTTTTACCTGCGCTGATGAGATGCTGTATCCGGAAAATTACAGATATTTGTCCGATCTGCTCTCTTATGTAGCCGTGGGTGCGCGGAGCGTGGAAGATCAGCAGCATCGGCTGACCGTCAGCGGCATGGATATTCCGGCCGGCATGAAGAATCCCACCAGCGGCGATCTTTCCGTCATGTTCAATTCGATTTATGCCGCACAGTCAAAGCATACGTTCCTGTACCGCGGCTGGGAAGTGCATACTTCCGGCAATCCGCTGGCACATGCCATTCTGCGCGGTTTTGTCAACAAGCACGGCGAATCACAGCCAAATTATCACTATGAAGATCTGCTGCTGACCTATCATCAGTATATTGCAAAAAATCTGGAAAATCCTGCCGTGATTATTGATACCAATCACTGCAATTCCAACAAGTGCTGGTACGAACAGCCCCGCATTGCCAGCGAAGTGCTTCACGCCTGCCGCCATAACGGCGATATCCGGAAGATGGTCAAAGGCTTCATGATCGAAAGCTATCTCGAAGACGGTGCACAGAAAGTCGGCGAGGGCGTATTCGGCAAGTCGATTACAGACCCCTGTCTAGGATGGGACAAGACTTATGACCTGATTTTAAGAATTGCCGATCAGGTATAACATACAGAAACCGGACTGAATCCAGTCCGGTTTTTTGCTTATTCTTCTGATTCTATGATTGTAATCATAGGATTTTCCTGCGAGGCATCTTCAAAAGTTTTCAGGATTGTTTTGTCAATCTGGTCAGAAGCATTCAGCCAGATTAAAATTTCACGGGACTCTTCCGTCAGGCAGTCAAACAGCGCATCCGCATTCATGCCGTAATATTCCGGAAACTGCATTATTTCTTTCAGATAGGCATGTGCCGGAGCGGCTTCCTGCATTTTTGTGCCGTCCAGTTCGTAAACATGAATCATTGAAAAATCACCTCTTTCAGTACAGCTGTGTAAAAGTTCTGTAATGATCGCCTGTATAATAAATTTCGCCGGAATCGCTGTAAATCAGGCGTTCTGCGCCGCGGTAGCCGCCCTGATAGTTGACATCGCATTCGCGGTACGTTCCGTCCGGAAGCAGGCCTTCCCGGTTGCCGAACCTGTCGCCGCCGATACTCTTTCCCGGAGCAACATCCCACAGATTCCCGGCGGAACTGTCCCAGCCCAGATTCTGTGCTTCTTTCTTGGTGAGGAAGTTATCCGGCAGAGTGCCGAAGGTGTGAATATATTCTGCCACCTGTTCCGGCGAAGTGTAGGAACCGTCTTTCTCGACGGATGCCGGAAGGGTTTCGTCCTCCGGGGTTTCAAAACTTTGTGTTTCGGCTTTGGTGATAATTTCTGTTTCCTGATTTGTTTCGGCTTCTGTCTCTGCTTCTGTGGGTGCGTCTGTGAAGATGATCAGACTGTTTTCCGGTTCACTGGGCTGATAGCTCTCATAGCATCCGCACAGCAAGATACTCATGCAGAGAAGCAGAACCCGGACGGCAAGTTTTTTTATCATGCTGAGTTTTCTCCTTTCAGAATGCTGATTGATTCCAGTATAACATAAATTCAGAAAAATTGCAAGCCGCTACTTGACATTTCAGAAAAAACATGCTATAATAAATTATATGCAAAAGCTTTGACGGAGACAAGTAACAGCAGAGTTCATGCACAGAGAGTACAGAATGCTGAGAACTGTATCACAGAACTGCTGTGAATAACACTCCCGAGCTGCAATCTGAACGTTTTTTATTTTTTTAAAAAATCAGTAGGTGATGCCGTCCGCCGTGCGTTAAACGGAACGTTCATGTATGTGAACTGTGCGGAGTGACTGCGCTTGCAGTAATTCAGGTGGTACCACGGGAAATTTCTCTCGTCCTGATTGTCAGGACGGGAGTGTTTTTATTTTATCAAGAAAGGATTTTGTTACTATGCAGCATATCGATTTAAAAGAAATTTTCAGCGACAAAAGTTATCTGAATCAGGAAGTCACTGTCTGCGGATGGGTCAGAACTTCCCGCAATTCCAAGACAATGGCATTTCTCGCGCTGAACGACGGCACAGCTCTGCCGCATATGCAGATTGTCATCGACAAGGCAGCAGGCCTTGCCTTTGAAGATGCCATGCCGGTTGGTACTTCTGTGAAGGTCATCGGCACAGTTGTCGAGGGTCAGAACGGCGGCGTAGAAATCAACGCCAGGGAAATCACCGTGCTGGGCAAGTGCCCGGCTGACTATCCGCTCCAGAAAAAACGGCATACGCTCGAATTCCTGCGTACCATGCCGCACCTGAGAGGACGGACAAATACTTTCAATGCCGTGATGAGAGTCCGTTCTGTTCTGGCAGAGGCCATTCACAGATATTTCCAGGAGAGAAATTATGTCTATGTCAACACGCCGCTGATTACAGGAAGCGACTGCGAAGGCGCGGGCGAAATGTTCCAGGTGACAACGCTGGGCTATGCTCCGGATTTCAAAAGCGAAGAGGATTATAATGCACATGACTTTTTCGGCCGCCGTGCCGGATTAAGCGTATCCGGCCAGCTGGAAGGCGAAATGGCCGCTATGGCAATGGGCAAGATTTATACATTCGGCCCGTCGTTCCGCGCTGAAAACAGCAATACGCCCAAGCATCTGGCCGAGTTCTGGCATATCGAACCGGAAGTTGCCTTCATGGAACTGCCCGATGTCATCGCACTCGCCGAAGATATGATTAAGCATGTAATTCGCACCGTGCTGGATTCCTGCCAGGATGAAATGAAATTTTTCGACCAGCATTTTGAAAAAGGTCTGATTGCAAGGCTGGAAGAACTGATTTCTCATGAATTTGCTGTCTGCGATTATACCGAAGCAATCAGATTATTGCAGGAATCCGGAGAGAAATTCCAGTATCCTGTAGAATGGGGCTGTGATCTTCAGACAGAGCATGAAAGATATATTTCTGAAAAAGTATTCAATAAGGCCGTATTCGTGACAAATTATCCGAAGGAAATCAAATCGTTCTACATGAAGCAGAATCCTGACGGAAAGACCGTTGCTGCTGTCGATCTGCTTGTGCCCGGAGTCGGCGAAATCATCGGCGGAAGCGAACGTGAATATGATTACGACAAACTTGTTGCCGCTATGACCGAACGCAATATGAATCTGGATCTGTATCAGGATTATCTTGACCTGAGAAAATTCGGTTCGGTACCGCACGGCGGCTTCGGTCTTGGCTTTGAAAGATTAATCATGTACGTCACTGGTGTGCAGAATATCCGCGATGTCATCATGTTCCCCAGAAGCGCAGGCTATATCCGGTAATTCCGGCGAAATTCATCCATGAAAAAGTATTTTTTTCCGGTATCGCTTCTGATGCTCCTGATTTTAAAAATAATTTCCCGGATGCTGTCATTCAGTACAAATAATACGCTCTGGGGAATGATATGTTTTATGCTGTTCTGTCTGGTGAATCTGCTGGGATGTATCCAGAATCTGATCTGCCGGAAACGAAACGGAAAAAGTATGCTTCTGTTCGGATTTCTGACCTGCGTGTTCAGTGTCTGGCTGCTGGTCAGTGCCGTGATTGTGATTACAATCCCGCTGCCCCTGTATTGATTCAAAATTGAAAAAAGAAAGCCGGAAATTCTTTCAAAAATTAATTTCCGAAAAAATCACTTGACAAATCAAAGCGAATATGCTATAATAAGCATGTAATCACAAAGAACAAAGACGTTCTCATTGCATTTCATGCAATCGGAGCGTCTTTTCTTATTTTATCGAAAGGATTGGTTGTTATGTCAAAAAGTTTAATTCTGCCGGAAGGCTATTCTTCCGCGCTGACTCTGCGTGAAACACAGCACGCAATCAAGTATATCAAAGATCTGTTTCAGCAGACGCTCTCTTTTGCCCTGACGCTCGACAGAGTTTCCGCCCCCCTGATTGTCCGCAAGGGAAGCGGTATCAACGATGATCTCAACGGCGTGGAACGCAAGGTGGATTTTACTATCAAGGAAATCGACAACAAAGAAGCCGAAGTTGTCCAGTCCCTCGCAAAATGGAAGAGAATGGCTCTGTATCGTTACGGCTATCAGCCCGGCGAAGGCATCTATACAGATATGAATGCCATCCGCCGCGATGATGATACGGATAATATGCATTCTATTTTTGTCGATCAGTGGGACTGGGAAAAAGTCATCACACGCGATCAGAGAACACTGGATTTCCTGAAAGAAACAGTCAAGAATATCGTCAAGGCAATTGTCTTTACAAAAAGAAAAGTCAACTTGCGCTATCCTGTATTCAAGACAGCTCTGAAAGAAGAAGTCTTTTTTATTACAACTCAGGAACTGGAAGACCTGTATCCGGACAAGACCCCCA
>DFJS01000021.1 GCA_002373165.1 Ruminococcus sp. UBA3665 | reverse complement strand
TGGTAGAACCCATACCTTTTTTATGTGCAAAAAACTGCATACTGATTCTGAGCATTATTTTCCACCTCCATGGTCTGTAAGTTTCATTTTTATAGTTCCGGGATAATCTTCCGAAATACAATGCAAATGCGTAAGCAGGCCTTCCAGAAGAAGGGAAGCACAGCCGTCTTCCGGCCTGTTCAGAAAAATTCTGACCGTGCCGTGTTCTGCCGAAATTTCCGCCTTTTCCTGAAAAGTTTCTGTTATCAGATTAGCCGTCAGCTGTACTGCCGAAGAGACAGCCGCACAGACAATATCCTGCCCGGCATCTGCAAACCCCGCATGTCCTTTGACAGAACACTGGCGGAGCGTGCCGTTTTCCGATTCAAAAACAGCATAAATCATGCGTTGATCGCTTCAATCTGTACCTGAGTATAGGGCTGTCTGTGACCCATCTTGCGCTTTTCGCCTTTTTTGGGCTTGTAAGTGAAAACGGTAATTTTCTTAGCCTTGCCGTTTTTCAGCACCTTGGCCTTGACAGCAGCACCCTCTACATAAGGAGCACCGATTTTCAGGCCGTTATCTGTGCTGACAGCAACAACCTTGTCAAAATTTACGGTCTCGTCAGCAGCGACATTCAGTTTTTCGATGAAAACAACATCACCTTCCTGAACGCGGAGCTGTTTACCGCCTGTTTCAATGACTGCGTACATTATTCTGCACCTGCCTTTTCTAAAAACTCGCTGCGTCGGGCGGCAGAGACTGCGCTTGCAAAAAGCCTGACACATGCGGCAATCTTATTTTAGCATAAAAAGCCGGTTTTGTCAAGTCCTGAAATGAAATTTTTTCAAAAAAATCAGTCTTTTTCGCATAATCACAAAAAAGACTGATGAATTTTGACAGAATTTATGCGGGAGTACCGTCCGGATAAGGCGGCAGGTAGGGGAAAATATGCTGATAATGATCGCGCTCGTCCTCGTCAGGCTGGCCGGAAGGAATCAGGCCGGTCATTTCTGTCTGAGAGGCACAGTATAATTCACCCTGTGCATTTTTTTCCTGTGAGAAGGGGAAGCGGTCTTTGCCGGGTTTTTCCGGCTGAGGATATTTTTTCATGCCATTCAGCTCCTTTCTGTATATCAGAATACAGAAAGAGTATACCCGGAAATTACGCTTTCATGCATTACACACGCAGCAGCATGTTCAGCATATCTTTTAATTCTTTCAGAACATTTTCGGCATTGGGGCTGGAATAGTCCAGAGCATCCATGCGGCCCTGAAGCGTTTTCATCATTTCCATGCGCACGGCATCGCGGGCATCCGGAACGGGGGATGCCGCAGGAATATCCACTTTGGGGGGATTGTTCTGGAATGTATCTAAAAATACCAGCAGAGCGCGGAGCTGTGTTTCGGACATTTCGTTAATAGCAGCAAATAAAGCTTCTTTAATACTCATAGAAGATTCTCCTTTCTGAGAATATAATAACTGAATGGTATTCTGGTCAACAGAAACGGCGCGGCCGTGTCTGATCAGCCCTCTGGCTCTTTTGGGATACGTAAAGCCGACTGCCTGACCCAGAATGTTTTTTACGGTAATGTTTCGTTCAGAAATAGCAAATCAACTCCTGAAAGCATTGCACGCTGTTTTTTGTGATGGGTGCCGTCCCCGGTGCTGTCTTTATTATAGCATAAATTTTATGAAAAAGCAAGTATTTTTATCAAAAAAATACCAGCCGGCAGAGCAAATAAAAAAATATCTGCCGTGTTCTGAAAAATATTAAGAAATTTACTTGATTTTTTTCTCAGAATGTGGTATACTATTATAATTGGATAAACTATCTGAAAACGAAAAAAGGAGATGACAAAATTCATGGTCAGAAGCATGACCGGCTACGGACGCGCACAAAAACAGATCGATGGCAGGGATATTCTTGTCGAAATCAAATCTGTCAATTCGCGTTTTCTGGAACAGAATGTCCGCATCGGCCGGAATTATACGTATCTGGAAGAAGAACTGAAAAGCCTTGTCAAGTCAAAAGTTTCCAGAGGAAAAGTCGAAATTTCCGTAACAATTACTCTTGTAGAAGGCAAAAAGGCAGATATCAAAGTCAATGAAGAAATCGTCAGAGGCTATCTCGAAGCAATGCGCATGTATAACGAAACGGCAAAAGAAGGAGAATATTATTATCTGGAATCGGATGTCAGAATTCCGGCACAGATGAAATGGTCAAGCCTGCTCCATCTGCCGGATATCTTCCGGGTTGAGAAAATTCAGGACGACGAAGAAGAAATCCGCCGTGAAGTGCTGGATGTAACCGCCCAGGCAATTGATGCTTTTGTAAAAATGCGCGAAACCGAAGGCGCAAAACTCGCGGAAGATGTCCTCAGCCGTGCGGATGATATCGCTTCCCGCGTGACTGTAATTGAAGAAAAAGCCCCCGAACTCACACAGAAATACAGAGAACGCCTGTATACAAAGCTTTCTGAAATCCTGAACAATACGGCCATCGATGAACAGCGCATCCTGACAGAAGCCGCTGTTTTCTCTGAAAAAACAGCCGTCGATGAAGAAACTGTCCGCCTGAAAAGTCATATCTCCCAGCTGAAAAATCTGATCGGCCAGGAAGAAAGCATCGGCAGAAAACTGGATTTTCTTGTGCAGGAAATGAACCGCGAAGTCAATACAATCGGTTCTAAAATTCAGGATGTAGCCATTACGGCAATTGTAGTCGATATCAAGTCCGAAATTGAAAAAATCAGAGAGCAAATTCAAAATATTGAATAATCAGGAGGGATACCCATGCAGCAAGGCATTCTGTTTGTTGTCTCCGCGCCGGCAGGCTGCGGAAAAGGGACAATTTTAGGGCAGATTCTGAAAGATGAAAAATATTATTACTCTGTTTCTGCCACAACCAGAAATCCGCGCCCTATCGATATCGAAGGCGTGACCTATCATTTTCTCAGCAAGACAGATTTCGAGAAACTTATTGCAGAAAATGCATTTCTCGAATATGCGCAGTATTGCGATAATTATTACGGCACACTCAAAGCACCGATTGAAGAAAATCTGTCCAAAGGCAGGCATGTCATCATGGAAATCGAAGTGCAGGGTGCAATGCAGATCCGGAAACTCCGTCCGGATGCCAGATTTATCTTTATTGCACCGCCCAGTTTTGAAACACTCCGCCAGCGGCTGGAACACCGCGGCACAGAAACTCCCGAAGTGATAGAAAAACGGGTCAGTGCCGCAAAAAAAGAACTGGAAATGAAAGTCTATTATGATTACTGCATTGTCAACGATATTCTGGACGATGCTGTTGCGGATTTTAAAGCCGTTGTCCGCGCGGAAGAACTGAAAATCAGCCGCAAGGCCTGATAGATATATATCCTGGAGGTTATGAATTATGTTAAGACCAGCTATTACACAGTTAATCACAAAAAATGAAAGCTGCTATTCTCTCGTCATCGGCGTTGCCAAACGCGCAAGAGAAATTGCAGAAGAACTCTATAAAAACGAAGAGCCGCTTGAGGAAAAACCCGTCAAGACTGCTGTCGATGAGTTCGCAAGAGGCGAATATAAAATCATCGAAATAGCCCCCGAAACAAAATCTTCCCAGCAGTAATGGAACAGTTTGCTGCTGCTGCAATGGAAATCGGCTCGGCCTATGCCGCGGATATTCTGTATCATTACAGAATTCCGCCCGGCATGGTCTGTCAGCCCGGCGATAAAATTATTGTTCCGTTCGGAAAAGGCAACAGGCAGAAAACAGGGTTTGTGATAGAAGTAACAGACCAGAAACCGGAATTCCCCACAAAAGACATTCTGGAAGTCATCCCGGCTGTACTCAATGCAGAACAGCTTCAGCTTGTTCTGTGGCTGCGCGAAAATACGTTCTGCACTTATTATGATGCGGTCAGAGCTGTGCTCCCGGCCGCTGTTCTGAAAAATACTGCCCGCAGAAGAAAAAAAATTCCGCCGCCGCCCGTGCAGAATGCGCCGCCTCTTGTTCTTACAAAAGAACAGCAGGACGTGTTTGATGCCGTTGCGCCTCATCTGGAAACAGACCAGCCCAAAGGCTTTCTGCTCCGGGGTGTGACAGGAAGCGGCAAAACTTCCGTGTTTGAAGCGTTGATTGCAAGAACGCTTTCACTCGGAAAAACGGCACTGCTGCTTCTGCCGGAAATCGGCCTGACTCCTCAGATGATTCAGCGTTTTCAAAGACGTTTCGGCGATGCAGTCGCACTGATGCACAGCCGCCTTTCTGACGGCGAGCGAAAAATTGCTTACGAACGCGCCAGAGACGGTTCTGCAAAACTTGTCATCGGCACAAGAAGTGCTGTCTTTGCGCCGCTGGAGCACATCGGGCTGATTATCATGGACGAGGAAGGCGAACAGTCTTATAAATCCGATTCTGCCCCCCGTTATCACACAATTCAGGTTGCCAAGCAAAGATGCCGCTGGCATCATGCTGTGCTGCTTCCGGCTTCGGCAACTCCTTCTGTCGAGAGCTATTATCAGTCCGGAGAAGGCATTTATCAGCTTCTGGAACTGAAACAGCGTTACCAGAATATGCCGCTGCCTGCCGTAACAGTTGCCGATATGAGAACAGAACGCGACAGCGGCAATACTTCCGAATTCAGCCGGACTTTGCATGATGCCATTGCCGAAAATCTGCAAAACGGCGAACAAAGCATTCTTCTGCTGAACCGCCGGGGCTATCATACAGTCATCAGCTGCTGTATCTGCAATCAGCCTGTCTACTGTCAGCACTGTTCCGTGCCGATGACATGGCATAAAACCGATCAGCTGCTGCACTGCCATTACTGCGGCTATACCCAGCCTGTTCCGGATGCCTGCCCTTCCTGTCACGGAACAAAATTCCGGAAAATGGGCTTCGGCACACAGCGTCTGGAAGACGAACTCTCGGCCAGATTTCCTTCTGCCAGAATTCTCCGCATGGATGCCGATACTGTTTCCGGAAAAAATGCTTATGCAATCAATTTCGAGGCCTTCCGGCAGGGAAATTATGATATCATGCTTGGTACGCAGATGATCGGCAAAGGTCTGGATTTCCCGAACGTTACGCTTGTCGGCGTACTGTCTGTCGATAAAGCACTTTTCTCCGGAGATTTCCGCAGTTATGAGAGAACATTCAGCCTGATTACGCAGGTAGTCGGCCGGGGCGGCCGGGGCGGAAAGCCCGGAAAGGCCGTGCTTCAGACTTTTATGCCGGAACATTATGTGCTCCGGCTTGCCGCCAGACAGGATTACGAAACGTTCTACCGGGAAGAAATTGCCGTCCGGAAAGCACTTTTATTTCCGCCGTTCTGCGATATCTGCGTGATTGGCTTTACCGGGGATACTGCTGAAAAAACAGAACTCTGTGCCCGGAAATTCTATGAATACATGCAGCAGGGCAGAATGCAGGTGCATGAAAAAATGCCCCTCCGGATTCTTGGCCCCGTTCCCTGCACTTACGGCAAAATCAATAATAAATACCGTTACCGGATTATCATCAAATGCAAGAATACAAAAATATTCCGGGATTTTATCCGGACTGTCCTGGAAGAAACTTCCCGTACCAAAGAAGCCGCTAAAGTTCATATCTATGCAGATATGAACGGGGCTGTCGGCGTATGATAATTTATATTTTTTGTTAAGGAGTTGTACCAATCATGGCGATCAGAAAGATTGTGACAAAAGAAGACCCGGTTTTGCATGTCAAATGCAAGCCAGTAGAAAAATTCGATGCAAAATTAGCCGCTCTGCTGGATGATATGGCCGAAACGCTCTATCATGCCCAGGGGGTCGGACTTGCCGCACCTCAGGTCGGCATTCGCCGCCGGATTGCAGTGATCGATGCAGGAGACGAAAACGGCCTGATAGAACTGATTAATCCTGTGATTCTCAAGTCCAGCGGAAAACAGCGCGATGTGGAAGGCTGTCTTTCCTGCCCGGAACAATGGGGCTATGTTGTCCGCCCCAATCAGTGCACGGTCAGAGCACAGAACAGAAACGGAGAGTTCTTTGAAGTGCATCTGGAAGGCCTTGGCTGCCGCTGTGCCTGCCATGAAATCGATCATCTTGACGGAAAATTATTCCTGGAACTGGTCGATGAATTTGTAGAAATTTCCGAAGAAGGGGAGTAATCCAGTTGATGAAAATTGTTTTTATGGGTACGCCGGATTTCGCTGTGCCCTGCCTGAAAAAATTGGCCGCCGCCGCAGAAGTCGCCGCTGTCTTTACACAGCCCGACAAGCCGAACGGCCGCAAAATGAAATTACAGTTCTCTCCGGTCAAGAAAACCGCACTGGAGCATGGAATTTTCGTCTTTCAGCCGACTTCTCTGCGCAGGGGCGAAGATGCAGAAACGGCTCTTAAAACTCTGGAAAAAATTCAGCCGGATTGTATCGTCGTTGCCGCTTACGGTCAGATTCTTCCGAAAGAAATTCTGAATCTGCCAAAATATGGCTGTATTAATCTTCATGCCTCGCTGCTGCCAAAATACAGAGGTGCCGCTCCGATTCAGCATTGTATCCTCAACGGCGAATCGGAAACAGGCGTGACTGTCATGCAGATGGCCGAAGGACTCGATACAGGCGATATGCTCTTGAAACAGAGCATTCCCATCCGTGAAAATGAAACTGCTGCCGAACTGCATGACCGTCTTGCCGAACTGGGCGCGGAAATGATTCTTCCTGCACTGGAAGGCCTGAAAAACGGCACGCTTGCGCCGGAAAAGCAAAACGATGCCGATTCCTGCTATGCTCCTATGATCCGGAAAGAAATGTCTGCTCTGGACTTTTCCAGACCTGCCGGCGAACTGCACAGGATTGTCTGTGCACTGACAGGATTCACAAAACTGGGCGGAAAACGTCTGAAAGTTTTCCGCAGTCTTGTCTGTGAGGGCACTTCTGATCTGCCGTGCGGTTCGGTTGTCGATGAAAAGAATTTTATTATCCAGTGCGGCGGTCACACACAGCTGCAATTTACAGAAGTCCAGCTGGAAGGCAGCAGAAGAATGCCCGTGAAAGAATTCCTCAAGGGCAAAAAGCTAGAAAAAGGCCAGCTGTTAGGCGAATGAACAGCGCAAGAGAAACAGCAGTCCGTCTGCTGATCAGAACTCTGGAAGAAAAAAGCTATTCTAATCTGCTGCTGGATCAGGCTCTTGCAGAATCGGGACTTTCCGTTCAGGAAAAAGCCTTCTGCACACAGCTGTATTACGGCGTGACGGAACGGCTTCTGACTCTGGAATATGCTCTCCGGGTTTACAGCGATAAAAAATCACCTGAAAAAATGGACGTTCCGGTCAGATATATTTTATATCTGGGGCTTTATCAGATGAAATACTGTGACGGCATTCCGGACAGTGCCGCCGTCAATGAGAGCGTCCGTCTTGCAGGAATCTTCCGGAAAAAAAGTGCCGCCGGATTTGTAAACGCCATTCTGCGGAAATTCCAGAGAGCAGGAAAAGAAATCCCTCTGCCGGAAGATGCGCTTCTTGCGATGCAGGTAGAATATTCTGTTCCTGTGCCGCTGCTGGAACTGCTTCTGGAAGAACACGGCGAACCCTTTGTCAGGAATTTTCTGGAAGACAGCCTCAGGCCGCCGCCTTGCAGCATCCGGGTCAATCCGCTGAAATCCGGACAGGATGCCCTTCAGGAACTGCATCCCGAAAAGCTTGCGTTTTCCGATTTTGCTTACCAGATTCAGGCGGCCGATCTAAAGCATACAGAAGCGTTCCAAAAAGGACTGTTTCATGTTCAGGATGCGGCCTCACAGCTGTGCTGTCAGATTCTTGCGCCTTGTCCCGGCCAGACTGTGCTGGACTTGTGCGCCGCACCCGGCGGCAAGACGTTCACCATCGCCGAACTGATGCAGAATCAGGGTCAGCTTTATGCGTTCGACCTGCATCCGCACAGAGTCAGACTCATTCAGCAGGGCGCGGAACGTCTGGGACTGACTTGTGTGCATACCGGCGTACAGAATGCGGCACACTATCATCAGGATATGCCGCCGGCGGACAGAATCCTGTGCGATGTGCCCTGTTCCGGACTGGGCGTAATCCGGCGCAAGCCGGAAATCAAATATAAACCGCTGGAAAGCTTCGCAGAACTGCCGGATTTGCAGTTCCGCATTCTGGATATAGCTTCCCGGTATCTCAAGCCCGGCGGCATTCTGGTCTATTCTACCTGTACTGTGCTGAAACGCGAAAACGAGGCCGTTGTAACCAGATTTCTGGAATCCCGTCCGGAATTTGAAGCCGTCCCCCTGACGGAATGCGGCATCTCTGCCGGATGGATGACGTTTTCGCCTGCTTATGCAGACTGTGACGGGTTTTTCGCTGCAAAAATCCGCAGAAAGGCAGTGTGATTTGCTTGATGAAAGATATTCTTTCCATGACCCTGCCGGAATTGCAGTCTGCTGTGCAGGAGCTTCATGAACCCAAATATCGTGCCGCGCAGATTTATCACTGGCTGCATGTCCGCAAAGCAACGGATTTTGCACAGATGACAGATCTTTCTTCGGCACTTCGTACAAAATTACAGAGCGAATTTTGTATAAAAAGACTATTTGCTGCAAGAAGACTTGCATCTTCTATGGATGATACTGTAAAATATTTATACAGGCTTCCGGACGGTCAGCACGTCGAGACGGTACTGATGCATTATCAGCACGGCTGGCGGCTGTGCATCTCAACACAGGTGGGGTGCAGAATGGGCTGCCGGTTCTGTGCTTCTGCCATTGCCGGCTATGTCCGCAATCTGGAAGCTTCTGAAATGCTGCTCCAGATTGACGAGACAGAACGCGATGCAGGCATCAGCATTTCCGGCCTTGTCCTGATGGGCATCGGCGAACCGCTGGATAATTTCCGGAATGTCATGCAGTTTCTGGAACTGCTTTCTGACCAGAAAGGCAGAAATATGAGTCTGCGGCATGTTACAGTTTCTACCTGCGGCATTGTTCCCAGAATCCGGGAACTTGCCGACCGCCGCACAGGCCTGACGCTTGCCGTTTCCCTGCATAACCCGGATAATGCCGGCAGAAGTCAGCTGATGCCCGTCAACAGGCGTTACCCTTTGCCGGAGCTTCTGGAAGCCTGTCAGTATTATTTCGCCAAAACCGGCCGGCGCGTCACGTATGAATATGCCGTCATGGAAGGCGAAAACGACAGCCCCCAGGATGCCGGAAAACTTGCCGACCTGCTGAAACATCAGCAGGCACATGTGAATCTGATTCCCGTCAATGCCGTGAAAGAACGCGCGTTCCATGCCGACCGTCAGGCCGCACAGAGATTTATGCAGTATCTGGAAAAAATGGGCGTTCATGCCACTGTCCGGCGGACACTCGGCAGCGATATCGATGCCGCCTGCGGTCAGCTGCGGCATGAGACAGAATCAGATGCAGAAAAAAGAGAGGAGTGATAGCTTTGCGATGCGCAACCGCAACAGATGTTGGTCTGATTCGTGAGGAAAATCAGGATGAGGTACTGGCAAAAGAATATTATGGCTGTATGCTGGCCGCTGTCTGTGACGGCATGGGCGGCGAAAACTGCGGCAGTCAGGCGAGTCAGCTTGCTGTGCGTGAGATATTCGACCACTTTTCGGCCGGATATGAGCAGAATATGAGTGCAGATGCTCTCCGTGCATTGATGCTCTCGTCTGTATCGGCTGCAAATAATATTATTTATACAACAGCAAAAATGGATTACCAGAGCTACGGAATGGGAACTACCTGTGTGATGGCATTTGCAGAACCCGGCTGGCTTTCTGTCGTCAATGTCGGCGACAGCAGGGCATATCTGGTAGAAAACGGACAAATCCGGCAGATTACCAGTGATCATACAGTTGTCAACCTGCTGTATCAGCAGGGCAGAATTGAACTGGAAGAAATGGAAGACCATCCGCAGAGAAATATGCTGACCCGCGCTGTGGGCGTGGAACGCATTGTGCGGCCGGATTATTACCGCGTTCCCTGCAAAGAGGATTTTATGCTGCTGCTTTGCTCGGACGGACTGTCCGGCTGCTGCCCGGAAGAGGAAATTCTGGAAGTCATGCAGAACAGCTCTTTTGCGGCAATGCCGCAGGCTCTGGTAGACCTGGCTCTTTCCAAAGGCGGCAGAGATAACATTTCTCTGGCCATTATTACTGATTAAATTTATTTTAAAATAAATATGGAGGCACAACGAATGGATAAGTACATTGGCAAAAAACTGGACGGCAGATATGAAATTACCGAACTGATCGGCGTGGGCGGCATGGCAGATGTCTATAAAGCCACGGATATTATTGATAATAAAACAGTCGCCGTCAAAATCCTGAAAAGAGAATATGCAGAGAATGAGGAGTTCCTGCGCCGTTTCCGCAATGAATCCAGAATGGTGGCGGCACTTTCTCACCCGAATATCGTCAGAGTCTATGATGTCGGTTTTTCTGATAAATTACAGTTCATGGTAATGGAATATATCGACGGCATTACCCTGAAAGAATATATGGAAAATGAAAAAGTCCTGCCCTGGAAAGACTCTGTGCATTTTATCATTCAGGTGCTCCGTGCATTGCAGCACGCCCATGACAAGGGAATCGTCCACAGGGATATCAAGCCCCAGAATATCATGCTTTTTACGGACGGAACGATTAAAGTCATGGATTTCGGCATTGCCAAATCGGCCAAGGAACAGGCCTTTACGGCAACCGACCAGGCAATCGGCACGGTATATTATATCAGCCCCGAACAGGCAAGAGGCGACGAAGTGGACGAAAAAAGCGATATCTATTCTGTAGGTATTATGTTCTACGAAATGCTGACAGGCCAGAAGCCGTTTGATGCCGATAAGCCTATTTCCATCGCTGTGATGCATATGAATAATACGCCCCAGCGTCCCAGAGCCATCAATCCGGATATTCCCGCCGGCCTGGAGGAAATTATCCTCCGTGCAGTGGAAAAAGATCCCGAAAACCGCTACCAGAGTGCCGCCGATATGATTAAAGATATCGAAAGCTTCAAGTCTAATCCCGGTATGACATTCGGCTATTACGAAGAAGTCGAAGAACAGCCCGCAGGCACTTCTTCGGATCACTCCAAAACAAAGCGTGCTGTTGTTTCGTATGAAGAAGAGGATTACGACGAAGACGAAGACTATGACGAGGACGAAGACGAGGAAGAAGAAATTGACGAGGATGACGAAGACGACGATGAGGATGAGGACGATAACGACGATGAGGATGAAGATGACGAAGAAGGCGAGGAAGAAGAATCCCGTTCGCTGTTCATTCCCGTTATGACTGCCGTGACTATCGCATTTATCGTAGTTGCCGTGTTCTTCATTCTGTGGCTGGTCAAGGGCGTAATCGATACAACAGGTCAGGCTACAAAATACGAGATGCCTAACCTTGTCGGCATGGATTATTACGAAGCCAAGGATTCTTACAGCTATCTGGATATCCAGATTAATGAAACAGAAAATTCCACTTACGAGAAAGATGTCATCTACTTCCAGGATATCGCTGTCGGCGATGCCGTAACAACCGGCCAGACCGTCTATGTCAACGTTTCCCTCGGCATCAGCATGGTAGATGTTCCGGATGTCAAGAATTATCACTATGAATATGCTAAGAAAATTCTGGAACAGGAAGATTTCGTCATCGACCAGAGATATGAACTCAGCTCCGAAGGCGTAGAGGCTTCCAAAGTCATCCGTACCGAACCCGCTGCCGGCGAACAGGCAGAAGCAGGCTCTACTATCATTGTGTATATCAGCAAGGGCGTAAGCGATCCTTCTGTAGAAATTCAGAACATGGTCGGCGATACACTGGAACATGCAAAAACTCTCTGCGATTATTACGGCCTGAAAGTAATCACACAGGAAGCTCCTTCTACAGAAGAAGAAAATATCGTCATTGCACAGAGCATTGAACCCGGCCAGAAAGTAGAAGCCGGTACAGAAATTACACTGACTTACAGCAACGGTCAGGACCCCACAGGCATTGTTCCGTTCTCCCTGACACTGCCCTCCAATGCTGCCGGACGCTTTGTACTGGACTTCCTGGACAGCAATGGCACTACCATCGCATACAGCAGCACGATCAATGCCGCCTTCTCCAACGGCACAGTCAATACTCCCGTAGAAGGCACAGGCACACAGCAGATTGTTGTCATCCTGAGTAACTATGCTACAAACCAGCAGACAGAACTCGGCGTGTATAACTTCGATTTTACTAATATTTCCTATACTGCCGTGCGTGAAGACGTTCAGGGCGCATTCGAGGCCGTCGGCGGCATCAATCATCCGACAGAAGCTCCTGTGATTACAGAACCTCCGGTTGTCGTAACAGACCCGATTATCGAAACCGCTGCACCGGTTGAAGAAGAACCTCAGGAACCCGTTCAGCCCGATTTCCCGTTTGAACTGCCTACGGATGAACCTATTGTGGAAACACCCGCAGCAGAAACAACAGAAACTGTTGCTGAAACATCCGGCGAAGCATCTACTGATCCTGATGGTCAGACTATCGTAACACCTTCTGAAGATGCTCCTTCCAACGAATGATGACAGTACAGCATTATCCGGAAGCTTGTATGATTATCAAATCTGTCAGGGGACTCTACACTGTAGTGTCCCCTGACGGTATTCTGAAAGAGTGTCCGGCACGGGGCATTCTCCGGAAAAAAGATCAGGAACCCTATGTCGGCGACTGGGTGCGGCTGGAACAGGATGTCATTGCAGAAGTGCTTCCGAGAAAAAACGAAATTATCCGTCCGCCGCTTGCCAATCTGGATCAGCTGTGCTTTGTCGTTTCCATGTGCGAACCACAGCCAAATCTGAGATTATTGGATAAATTTATTGCCGTATCGGCATATAAAAAAATTCAGCCGTTATTATTGCTGACTAAAATCGATCTGGCATCGTATGAGAAAATTTATCAGTTATATCATTCTATTCAGATTCCGATTCTGCCCGTGGATTATCAGAATCCGGAAACGCTGGAAGCCGTCCGGCAGGCGTTTAAAAATAAAGTCAGTGCGCTGACGGGGAATTCCGGCGCAGGAAAATCCACACTGCTGAACGCACTCGACCCGGCACTTGCCATTCCGACGGCCGAAATCAGTCAGAAGCTCGGCAGAGGCCGCCATACTACAAGACATGCCCAGCTGTATCCCCTCAGCGGCGGCGGCTATCTTGCCGATACGCCCGGATTCTCGACATTTGATACTATGCGCTATGCAATCATCAGAAAAGAAGAACTCGCCGACTGCTTTGTCGAATTTGCCGGATATCAGAATCAGTGCAGATTTCATGACTGCTCCCATACCTGCGAAAAGGGCTGTGCTGTTCTGGAAGCTGTCAGGGCCGGGAAAATTCCGGAAAGCCGTCATCAGAGCTACTGCGAAATGTATGAAGAAGCAAAACAAATCAAGGAGTGGGAATTATGATATATTCAAATATATCGCATTTGAAAACATGCATCATCATTGCCGGCGGAGAAGTGCAGGAAGAAATTCAGGTTTTTCCGGATGCGCTGGTTCTCTGTGCGGACAGCGGCTATGCCCGCGCATTGCAGCAGAATATCCGGCCGCATGTGCTGATTGGCGATTTTGATTCTTATACTGACAGTCTTCCGGAAGATATTAAAATTATTCGTTATCCGGCCGAGAAAGATGTTTCTGATACATGGGCGGCTGTGCAGTTCGGAAAAGAAAAGGGACGTACAGATTTTATGATTTACGGGGCGTTCGGCGGTGACAGAATCGATCACAGCATTGCTAATTTCCAGCTTCTCCGTGCAATTGCAGAAGAAAATCTGACTGCTGAATTTTATTATAAAAAGCAGGTGATTAAAAATCTGAATGCAGGGAAGAAAATATCATTTTTCCGGCACAGCTTTCCCAGTTTTTCAGTCTTTGCCTTATCAGAAGTCTGCAAAGGCGTGACAATCAGAGGCGCAAAATATCCGCTTGAAAATGCAGAGCTGAAAAATTCTTTTCCCTTAGGACTCAGCAATGAAGGGTCAGAACCTCATGCAGAAATTTCTGTTCAGGAGGGAAATCTCATGCTGGTGCTGACGAAAAAATAATCTGTCACAAAAATCCTGATTCTGCATAGAATATCACTATAACAAGCGCAGGAGGGATTTTACTTATGAAGATTGTCGTCATCAGAAGCCCTAAATTCTTAGCCGGAGTGCTCCGGTTTGTGTTCCATATCAAGAAAGAACCCGAAACAGAATAAATTCCGCAGTCAGGAGAAATGCCGCCAAAGAGCATTTCTCCTGATTTTTCTGCATAGAATATAGAAAAAATCCCGAAAGGAGCTTGTATCATGCAGGAAGAGCATGTTGTTCTGGAAATCCCCGAACAGAATCCCGATTCCGCAGAAGAACAGGAATGGCAGCCCCCTGTTCTGAAAAAAGCCGAAATCCCGGAGAAAAAACAAAGCTGTACAGATGTGTTTTTCATCCAGTATGTTGTCTGTATCATCCTGCTGACAATTCTGTTTTCCGTCCGGCTGTGGGACGGACAGAGCTTTCAGAATGCAGTTGATTTGTTTGCTGACCGTACCCATGCCGATTCTCTGCCGTGGGTGCTGGATGCTCTGGAATGGGTGAAACAGCTTTGGAACTGAAATTTCAGAACTTCCGGCTGATAATCAATTTCGGTTTTCCGGCTGTGCTGATGATTTTATTTCTGCATCCGGACAGCGGTTTGATGAAAGAAATGCTGCTGGTCAGCCTGATTCACGAACTCGGCCACGGCCTTGCCATGTGCCTGACAGGTTCCGGAATCCGGGAAATCCGGTTCTATGCCGCAGGAATCCAGATGAAGACGAATCTTTGTCTGCTTGGAACGGGACAGGTTTTGCTGATTTATCTCAGCGGCCCTTTGCTGAATCTGTTCTGTGCGGCATTATTCCGGGCAGTCAGCCCCGTGACGGCAGTTCTGCATGTCAGCATGGGATGTTTTAATCTTCTGCCGTTCCGGATTCTGGACGGCGGCGCGGCTCTGGAAAGTCTGCTGGAGCTGAACCCGCAGCTGCTGCAAATCAGAAAAATCTTTTGTCTGATGCTGTCAGTTTCCGGCATTTTTCTGCTGTACTGGTATCAGATCTGCAATCCGGCACTGTATCTGATGCTGGTTTATCTGGCATTTTCTGAATTTTCAGTTGACAAATCCGGCTCTTTATGGTAAAATAAAAAAGATATGGTATTTTATCAGAAGGGAGCTTCTTGCATGGGGATTTATACAGTCAGGTCTGTATTTTATATGCTGATGATTATCATCAGCGGGGGATTGTTTTTATATATCATACTGGCCGGGGGAATGACCTGGATTAAGGCATCCAATGCCGGAATCATACAGTTTCATAAAATTTTCAGCAGAGGGTTTTATTATATTTATTACATGATTGTCATAGCAAGCCTGGTCGTCTCTGTGCTGAATTTTACAGAATCTTATACTTGCAGGCAGGTCATCCGGGACAGCGAAGCCGTCGGGGTGCAGGCGTTTCTTGCTTATGAAGAACTCCCTCCCGCTGCCGCGGAAGAAATAGAAGACCCGGAATTTTACATAATGCAGAAAAAACAGGAATATCTTGCCAGAATAGCGCATCACAGGCAAAACGGATTTTTTTATCTGTTTATGGGAATGCTCTGGTTTTCTATGATGATGCTGAATACAGGCTTTATTACAGAAGCAGGCTATTTTCCCCTTGGTGCACAGAAACCCCAGAAACTGCTTGCCGAAGCCAAAGACGGCGAATTGCAGTTCTATCTGATGACAAAGAAAAAAAGCAGCCGGAACAAGCCTCTGCTGAAAATTCAGGATACGCCCCAGAACAGGAAAATATTCGATACACTGCTCAAAAAAAAAATCATGAAAGGAAATTGATATGCTGCCTGAAATATTGCAAGCGCATCTGCTGGATGTGCAGAAACCGTCCCGTTATACCGGCGGCGAAATCGGTCAGATTGTCAAACAAAAATCACAGGTCGATGTCCGGTTTGCATTTTGTTTTCCGGATATCTACGATGTCGGCATGTCCCATCTTGGCATGAAGATTTTATATTCTCTTATCAACGAAAGGGAAAATTACTGGTGTGAAAGAGTGTTCGCTCCCTGGCCGGATATGGAAGCTGTCATGCGGCAGGAGAAAATACTGCTGTATGCCCTGGAAAGCGGCGACGAAATCCGGAATTTCGATTTCATCGGCTTTACGCTTCAGTATGAAATGTCATATACAAATATTCTGAATATGCTCGACCTGGCAGGAGTGCCCGTCTGGCAGAAGGACAGGGGAGAACAGATTTTTCCTCTGGTTGTCGCCGGAGGCCCCTGCGCCTGCAATCCTGAACCGATTGCGGATTTTTTTGATTTGTTTATTCTCGGCGAAGGCGAAGAAGTCAATCTGGAACTGATGGATTTATATCACACCATGCGCCGGAACGGAGCATCCCGTTCGGAATTCCTGAAAGCAGCGGCACAAATCAGAGGAATCTATGTTCCGTCGCTTTATGAAGTTGCTTATCACGAGGACGGCACAGTCCGGAGCATCACCCCCCATGACGGCGCACCGGAAAAAATTACCAAGCGCGTGATAACAGATATGAATCAGTCCTACTATCCGGAACATGTTGTCATTCCGTTTATCGAGACGATTCATGACCGCGTTTCTGTCGAAGTCCTGCGCGGCTGCATCCGCGGCTGCCGCTTCTGTCAGGCCGGATTTCTGTACAGGCCTTTCCGGGAAAAATCGGCCGGAACTGTCTGCCGGCAGGGAATCGCACTCTGTGAACATTCCGGCTATGACGAATTATCCCTCTCGTCGCTGAGTACCAGCGATCATTCCCAGATTGAGGAAATTTTAGACCAGCTTCTGGAATATACCGCCAAAGAACATATTAATCTTTCTCTGCCGTCGCTCCGGATTGATAATTTTTCAAAATCAGTTCTGGAAAAAGTAACCACAATCCGGAAAAGCGGCCTGACATTCGCTCCGGAAGCCGGAACCCAAAGACTCCGGGATGTCATCAACAAAAACGTCACGGAAGAAGAAGTCATGCGCACCTGCCGCATTGCATTCGAGGGCGGCTACACGACGGTCAAGCTTTATTTCATGATGGGGCTTCCTACCGAAACAGATGAAGATATCGCCGGTATTGCCGACCTGGCACAGAAAATTGTGAATCTGTTCTATGATATGCCCGTCCGTGCCAAGGGAAAATTGCAGATTTCCATCAGTACGGCGACTTTTGTTCCGAAGCCGTTCACGCCCTTCGAGTTCGAGCCGCAGACGGAAAAAACTGAAATTCTTAGAAAACAGCAGGTGCTGAAAAAAGCAATCAAATCTAAAAAAATCAAAGCAAGTATGCATATTTCTGATGTCAGCCAGATGGAGGCCGTGCTTGCCAGAGGTGACAGAAGACTCTGCGCGGTGCTCTATGATGCCTGGAACAGCGGCTGCCGGCTGGACAGCTGGGAGGAATTTTTTGATGCCGCCAGATGGTACGCCGCTTTTGAAAAAAATCATCTGGACCCGGCTTTCTATGCCAACCGGACAAGAAGCTATGAAGAAATTATGCCCTGGAATCATATTGATTATCTTGTCTCGAAAAAATTCCTGATTCGTGAAAATCAGAAAGCCCATGCCGCACAGACCACGCCGCCCTGCCGGGAATTCTGTGCCGGATGCGGTGCCAATCAATGTCTGGGGAGGCCGTGCTTTTGAAAGATTACAGAATTGTTTTTGAAAAAAAGGGAATCAGCAGATATATTTCCCATCTGGATCTGAACCGCTGCATGATTCGTGCCGTCCGGCGTTCCGGCCTGCCTGCCTGGTATACAGAGGGCTTCCATCCGCATTTGTACCTGATGTTTCCGCTTGCCCTGTCGCTGGGCGTGGAGAGCATCTGCGAGGTCATGGACCTGCGCCTGACAGAAGAACTCCCCCCGGAAGAAATTCTGGAAAAATTAAACGCCGTCCTTCCGGAAGGCCTTCACGCTCTGGAAATCCATCCGCCGCAGAAACAGGCCGCCGATATCACGGCTGCTGAATATCATCTGCTGCTTTCCGCCCCGGATGTGCCGGATTTGAAATCGCTCTGGGATGCCTTTTTCAGTCAGCCGGAAATTCTGGTGCAGAAAAAAACAAAAAAAGGCGTGAAAGAAATTAATATTAAAAATAATATTATAATTCATAAAATTGATTTTCAGCCGCCGGATTTATCTCTCATCCTGCGCCTGCCTGCCGGAAACGACGGAAATTTAAATATCGGCATTGTGTCCGATGCATTCCAAAATTACGCAGATAAGCCGATTTTAGTCAAATCCGTCTGCCGGACAAAAATTTTTTCAGAAAATTATCAAGATTTTTTCTGAAAACACTTGCTTTTTTTCTCAAAATATGTTATGATATAAAAGCATTTGAAATCCGTTCCGTTCTCACGCCGGAACGAGAGTTAATGCCGTAAGACATTAAACAGGTTCATCCTCTGGCGGCGCGCCCCCTGCTGAACGGCGCATGATGAAAATCCCGCGCATGAAGAACCGGAAAATTTTTAGGAGGAATTTTATTATGAACGCTTTAGAATTAATCAGCAATTCCAGCATGAAGGAAAATGCACCCGTGATCGAAATCGGTGATACTGTAAAAGTTCACGTTAAGATCCAGGAAGGCGACAAGAGCCGTATCCAGGTCTTTGAAGGCACTGTCATTGCCAAGAAACACGGCGGCATCAGCGAAACTTTCACAGTAAGACGTGTGGCACACGGCTGCGGCATCGAACGCGTATTTCCGCTGCATTCCCCGGCTGTGGACAAGGTGGAACTCGTCCGCCATGGTAAAGTGCGCCGTGCAAAGCTCTACTACCTGCGCGACAGAGTCGGCAAGGCCGCCAAAATCAAGGAAAAACTGGTATAAGGCACATCCGGCTGTGCAGAGGCAGCCGCATGGCTGCTTTTGCACTGCATTCAGCAAGAGGGACACCATGTCCCTTTTTTGCATATCTGCAAGCGTTTGTTGACAACGCTGTTTATCATAAATGAGGTGAGGCAATGGAATCTACAGAATTAACAGAAAATCAGGAACAGATACAACAGCAGCCCCCCAAACAGCTTGACCCAAAGGCTGTTTTCAATGATGTAGCAGAAATTCTGGAAACAATGCTGATATCGGTATTTGTGGTGCTGATGCTGTTTACGTATCTGATTCGCCCTGTTACAGTAGAAGGCAGTTCTATGGTGCCGACTCTCCAGAATCAGGACAGGCTTGTCATGCGCCGCATTCTGTACCAGCCGCATCAGGGTGATATTGTAGTGGTCAGCAATTACAGAAGCGGCCATATTCTGGACGCGGACGGAACAACTGTCATCAGCAGCGGTTCGGCTCTGAATGAAATCCTGATTAAGCGCATTATTGCCGTTTCCGGACAGACAATAGAAGTCAGGACGGACGAGGGCCGTGTCTATGTGGACGGTCAGCCTCTGGAAGAAAATTATGTGAATGAACCTACTCTGACAAATGACGGAGCTTTCTCTTATCCGATTACAGTTCCGGAAGGCTATGTCTTTGTCATGGGCGATAACCGGAATCATTCTACAGACAGCCGCAATCCTAATGTCGGCCTGATTGCCGAAAATGAAATTCTCGGCAATGCTTTTTTCCGCTACTGTTCAGTCGATACGAATGCCGACGGAGAAGAATCAGTTTCTTTCCGTACAATCGGCTTTATTGGCTGATGCGCCTGTATCGGATATGATGAAGGAATATGTTCGCTTTTCCCGGAACCCCGGCATACATCATGCCATCGGAGAAGCAATTGACATTATCAGTGCGGCAATGATTCCTATTTTTGTCATGATTCTGCTGTTTACCTACGTGTTCCGCGTGGCAATCGTGCAGGGGGACTCTATGCTGCCTACTTTGCAGAACGAGGACAGACTGCTTGTCTTACAGCTCCAGACAAGGCCAAAAAGCGGCGATATTGTCGTCATCAATGCCGATGATGCTGTGCTGGTCTCTCAGAGCGGTTCTTTGTATATGACCGAAGGTCTGCATAAAAGCATTGTCAAGCGCGTGGTGGCAGTCGGCGGCCAGACACTGGATATCAGCTCCGAAGAGGGCATTGTCTATATCAACGGCCAGCCGCAGGAAGAATTATATACAAATACAATTACACAGCTGCCCGATCTGGGCAATGCGTTTGAATATCCGTTTACCGTCCCGGAAGGATTTGTATTCGTCCTGGGCGATAACCGTGATATTTCTCTGGACAGCCGCTATGTCAATGTCGGACTGGTGGCAGAAGAAGAAATTGAAGGCACTGTCCTGCTGAGACTGTATCCGCTGGAAAAAATCGGCGCAGTGGAGTAAGCAGGCTTCCCATAAGGAGAAATTATGTCTGAAAATCAAAAAATCCAGATCGGAACAATTCAGTGGTTCCCCGGTCATATGACGAAAACCAAACGCATGATTGCGGCAAATCTTCCGCTTGTGGACGGCGTTGTTTCCATTCTGGATGCCCGTGTGCCCATGAGCAGCCGCAACCCCGACCTGACACAGCTGATTCAGAGCAAGCCTTATATGATTTTATTAAATAAAGCCGATATGGCTGACCCGAATCTGACGGCGCAATGGGTGCAGTATTACCGCAGGCAGGGCATTCCGGCACTGGCTGCTGACTGCATCAGCGGCAGGGGAACCAGACAGTTTGTCCCCACAGTCCGGGAACAGCTTCTGAAAGATCTGCTTGCAAAAAGAAAAACTGCCGGCATGACCGGCCGGCCTGTCCGGCTGATGATTGTCGGTATCCCGAATGTCGGCAAATCTTCTTTTATTAATAAAATGGCAAAGACTAAAATCGCCAAAGTCGAGGACAGACCCGGCGTTACCAGAACCAAGCAATGGGTTAAAATCGATGCACAGACGGAATTTCTTGATATGCCCGGCGTTCTGTGGCCGAAACTCGACGACCAGCAGGCCGCCGTCCGGCTGGCATTTACCGGCGCAATCCGTGACCAGATTCTGGATACAGAAGCTCTTGCTATGCTTCTGCTGGAATATCTGCATGAGAATTATCCGGCCGCACTCCGTGAACGCTATAAGCTCGAAACGGATGAGACTGCCGGGGACAGGCTTCTGGAAGCAGTCGGCAGAAAAAGAGGAATGCTCCTCTCCGGCGGTATTGTTAATACCGAACGTGCCGCTTCTACCGTTCTGGATGATTTCAGAGCCGCAAAACTCGGCAGAATTACGCTCGAAAAGCCCGTCTTTCAGGAGAAGCTGACATGAAAAAAGAAACACTGCTCCGCCGGCAGGCTATGCTGGATTTTGATACTGACCTGAGAACACAGCACGGCATCATCTGCGGCGTGGATGAGGCCGGAAGAGGCCCTCTTGCCGGAGATGTCTATGCAGCTGCCGTCATTCTGCCGGATGACTGCGATATCCAGGGACTTGACGACAGTAAGAAAATTACAGAAAAACGCCGTGAAAAATTATTTGAAGAAATTCAGGAAAAGGCCGTCTGCTTCTGTATTGCATCGGCAAGCATTGCTGAAATTGAAAAATATAATATCCTGAAAGCTTCTTTGCTGGCAATGAAACGCGCTGTCGAGGGCTTGTCCCAGACTCCGGATTATGTGCTGGTAGACGGCAATCAAAAGCCGAAGCTCTCTGTTCCGCTGGAATGCATCGTCAAAGGCGATGCCAAATCTGCTTCTGTTGCCGCGGCCTCGATTCTGGCAAAAGTCGCCCGTGACAGCTATATGAAAAAACAGGCAAAATTATACCCGAATTATGCGTTTGAAAAACATAAAGGCTATGGCACGGAAGAACACAGGAACTGTCTGCTTCAGTACGGCCCCTGCCCGATTCACCGGCCGTCTTTTCTGAAAAAAATTCTGTGACAGCTTCAGAAATCGGCAGAATGGGCGAGCTTGCTGTCGGATATTATCTGGAATATCTGGGCTATCAGATTCTTGACAGGAATTTCAGAATCCGCGGCGGCGAAATTGACCTGATTGCCGCAAAACAGGATACGCTTTGCTTTGTCGAAGTCAAAACCAGAAAGAAAAATGCTCCGGAATCCGGCGCAGAAGCAGTCAATGCCCGGAAACAAAGACTTGTCATCCGTGCGGCATATTATTATCTGGAACAGAAACAGCTCTCCGAAGAGGACTGGTATATCCGGTATGATATCGCAGAAGTTGTGACATGCTGCGGCCGGATTATTGATATCAATTATCTTGAAAATGCGTTTGACGAGACGGATTTTCATGACAATAGCCAAATTTTTTATTAATCACGAAAGGGTGATCGTATGTACTACAAAAGTACAAGAGACAGCAGTCTGCATGTAACAAGTGCGGCTGCCATCGCACAGGGAATTTCCGCGGACGGCGGCCTGTTCATTCCGTCAGAAATCCCGTCAATTTCTATGGAAGAACTGAAAGCTCTTGCTGATATGAGTTATGCGGAACGCGCTAATGTAGTATTCGGCAAGTTTCTGACGGATTTTACGCCGGAGGAAATCGCTTACTGTACTTCCAGTGCGTATAATACTAAAAATTTTGAGACAGAAAATATTGCAGAGCTGACAGAATCTTTCGGCAATGCAACTATTCTGGAATTATGGCACGGCCCTACCTGTGCCTTCAAAGATATGGCACTCCAGATTCTGCCGTATCTGCTGACAACTTCTCTCAGGAAAAACGGCGAAGACAAGAAAGTTGTCATTCTGGTTGCAACTTCTGGCGATACAGGAAAAGCTGCCCTGGAAGGCTTCAAAGATGTTCCGGGAACAGAAATTATGGTATTTTATCCGGATCAGGGCGTGTCTTCCATGCAGAAGCGTCAGATGGCAACGCAGGAAGGCTCCAATGTCAGCGTGTGCGCTCTGGAAGGCAATTTTGATGACTGTCAGAACGGCGTAAAGATGATTTTCACAGACAAGGCCGTCAAGGAAAAGCTCGCCAAAGCCGGAAAAATGTTCTCCAGTGCCAATTCCATCAACTGGGGCAGACTTGCGCCGCAGATTGTCTATTATGTTTCTTCTTATGCCGAAATGGCAAAAAGAGGCGAAATCCAGTTCGGCGATGTAATTAATGTAGTTGTCCCCACAGGCAATTTCGGCAATATTCTGGCCGCTTACTATGCCAAGAATATGGGCGTGCCGATCGGCAAGCTGATCTGCGCTTCTAATATCAATAAAGTCCTGACTGATTTTATCGAAACAGGCGTTTATGACAGAAACCGCGATTTCTATGCTACCTGCTCGCCCTCGATGGATATCCTGATTTCCAGCAATCTGGAACGTCTGTTATATCTTCTGACCGGCGGCGATGATGCACAGATCCGTGACTGGTTCGGCAAACTTTCCAAAGAAGGAAAATATGAAGTAACAGACGAAATCAAGGCCAAGCTCCAGAATGATTTTGTCGGCGGCTTCTGCGATGATGCCGATACTAAGAAAACAATTCATGATTTTAAAGAAACTTACGGCTATACCTGCGATACGCATACTGCTGTTGCAGTAAAAGTTTATCTGGATTATATCGCCAGAACCGGCGATACGACAAAAACTCTGATTGCATCCACAGCAAGCCCGTATAAATTCAGCGCAAGTGTTCTGGAAGCAATCGAAGGCAAGGCTTCTCAGGCTGATGAATATGATCAGGTAGCGCATCTGGCCGAAGTTTCCGGCCTGCCGGTTCCGCAGTCCCTTGCTGACCTGAAAAACAAGCCCGTCCGCTTCTCCCAGGTAATCAAAAAAGAAACAATGGAAGCGTATGTGCTGAATCAACTGGGCATTACAGAATAATTTATGAGTCTGTTCGTCATGGGGGACACACATCTTTCGCTGGGTGTGCCCGAAAAATCCATGGAAATTTTCAGCGGCTGGGAAAATTATCAGTCCAGAATCGAACAGAACTGGAAACAGCTTGTCAAGCCCGAAGATACGGTCATCCTTGCCGGAGATATCTCCTGGGGCATGAATCTGGAACAGGCAAAGCCGGATTTTGCTATGCTCGACAGCCTTCCGGGAAGAAAAATCATCCTGAAAGGCAATCATGACTACTGGTGGAATTCTATGAAAAAAATGACGGATTTCTTTTCTGCCAGCGGATTTGCTACTCTGCATATTCTGCATAATAACTGCTATGCATATGAAAATATTGGCATCTGCGGCACAAGAGGCTGGGTGAATATGCCCGGAGAATCCGAAGATGCCAGAGTCCTTGCCAGAGAACAGCAGCGTCTGCGCGTTTCCTTGCAGGCGGCAGTCAGCCAGAACCTGACCCCCGTTGCCTTTCTGCACTATCCGCCTATCTTCGCTTCCAGCCGCAATGAGCTGATGCTGGAAGTCTTGCAGGAATTCCATGTCAAAGACTGCTATTACGGCCACCTGCACGGAAAAATTCATGATAAAGCCGTCAAGGGCTTCAGGGACGGAATTTGTTATCATCTGATTTCTGGTGATTATTTACAGTTTGTTCCTGAAAAAATTCTATAATTTGTAAAAAATATAGAACTCTGCCGGAAAGTTGAAAAATCTATAGAAAAATTTCCGCAGATATGCTATAATAAATTGATACGCAGTATGTCACTGCTATTGAGTGAACTATTTAATTTTGGAGGATTCAGAAATGAGTTTGAAATCGACAACAAGAACAGAAGTCAATACCGTAGAACTGGTATTCGAAGTCAATGCCGAAGAGTTTGAAAAAGCCGTGGAAAGAGCTTACCAGAGAGCAAGAAAAAGAATCTCTATCCCCGGTTTCCGCAAAGGCAAAGTAAGCCGCAAGCTCGCAGAAACATATATGGGTCAGGGTGTATTCTATGAAGATGCCCTGAATCTGCTGGTGAATGCCGAACTGCCGGCCGCACTCCAGAATGCTGACTTTGAACTGGTGGATACTCCCCAGGTAAGTGCCGAAAAAATCAGCAAGGAAGAGGGCGCAACTTTCAAGGCTGTCTGCATTACAAAGCCCGTGGTAGAAATAAAAGACTACAAGGGCATTAAGGCTTCCAAGACCGTCAAGGCCGTTACTGATGCTGATGTAAATGCCCAGGTGGATATTCTCCGCCAGAAAAATGCAAGACTGGTTTCTGTAGATGACAGAGCTGCCCAGATCGGCGATGAAGTTAATATTGATTTTGAAGGCTTCTTCGGTGACGAGGCTTTTGAAGGCGGCAAGGGCGATAATTTCCCGCTCCGCCTCGGCAGCGGCCAGTTCATCCCCGGCTTTGAAGAACAGATTGTCGGCAAAAAAATCGGCGAGGAATTCGATGTCAATGTAACTTTCCCTGAAAATTACCAGATGACAGACTATGCCGGAAAAGAAGCTGTGTTTAAATGCAAGCTCAACGGCATTACAGTAGAAGAACTGCCCGAAGCAGATGACGAACTGATTCAGGATACAACTGAATTCGATACGCTGGAAGAATATAAAAACGATACGAAGGCCAGACTGGAACAGAATGCTGTCCGCGATGCCGATATCGCATTTGATAACGCTATCATGGAAGCTCTGATTGCCAAAGTGGACGTGCCCGTTCCGAACTGCATGTATGAACGCAGAATTGACGACCTGGTCCGCAATTTTGAAAATATGCTCTCTCAGCAGGGTATGAGCCTTGACCTGTATCTCCAGTATACCGGCATGGATATGACCGATTTCCGCGAACAGAATTATGACAGAGCTGTCAGCGAAGTAAAGCTCCGCCTTGCGCTGGAAAAAATCGCCGAACTGGAAAATATTCAGGTAACAGAAGAAGAAATTGACGAAAGCCTGAAAGGCCTGGTAGAATCCAGCCACCTGCCGCTGGCAGAAGTAAAACGCCGCCTGCCGATGGAAGACTATATCACAGATCTGCGCGTAACCAAGGCTCTGGAACTCGTCAAGGAAAATGCAGATATCACAGACGATGCCCCTGCGGAAGAAGCCGCAGAATAAAAACAAGTATCTGTTGGGAAGGGCGGGCAGATTCTGTCCGCTCCTGCCCTGTTTACCGGAAAGGAGACGCTTTTTATGATGGATTATATGATGAATAATGCTCTGGTTCCTTACGTTGTGGAACAGACAAGCCGCGGCGAAAGATCTTATGATATTTTTTCCCGTCTGCTCAATGACCGCATTATCATGCTGTGCGATCAGGTGAATGATACTACGGCCAGCCTTGTCGTTGCACAGCTTCTGTATCTGGAAAGCCAGGATCCTGAAAAGGAAATTTCTCTGTATATCAACAGCCCCGGCGGTTCTATTACAGCCGGTATGGCAATTTATGACACTATGCAGTATATCAAGTGCGATGTGTCTACCATCTGCATCGGTATGGCCGCCTCTATGGGCGCATTCCTGCTGACCGCCGGCGCATCCGGCAAACGCTTTGCCCTGCCTAACAGCGAAATTATGATTCATCAGCCGCTGATCTCCGGCGGTCTCTCCGGACAGTGTACGGATATTAAAATCCATTCTGACCACCTGGTCAGAACACGCCAGAAAATGAACGAAATGCTCGCAAAACATACCGGTCAGCCGCTGGAAAAAATCGAACTTGATACCGAGCGCGATAATTATATGACTGCTGAGGAAGCCCAGGCATACGGCCTGATTGACAAAGTAATCGAAAAAAGATAAGCTTAAGCTAAAAGGATAAAGAGACTATGGCAGAATTTAATTCTTATAAAATTTGCAATTTCTGCGGCAAGGGCGAAGACAAAGTCATGAGCATGTTTTCGGCAGGAATTTATAATATCTGCGACGAGTGCGTGTGCACCTGCTATGATATGATCTACGGACCTGCTGCCGGCCGCCAGAGAGACGATGCTGCGCCTGACGGCAAGCCGGCTGATGCTGAAAAGGAAAAAAAGAAAAAGGCAAAGGCTCCTGTCAAGCTTCTTAAACCTGCCGAAATCAAAGAAGTACTTGATCAGTATGTGGTCGGCCAGGATACAGCTAAAATTTCCCTTGCCGTTTCGGTATATAATCACTATAAGCGCATTATGAGCCAGGATAATTCCAGCGATGTGGAAATCCAGAAAAGCAATGTGCTCCTGCTGGGGCCTACCGGCGTAGGCAAAACGTTCCTTGCCCAGACACTCGCCAAAGTGCTGGCTGTGCCGTTTGCCATTGCAGATGCGACAACCATTACAGAAGCCGGTTATGTCGGCGATGATGTCGAAAACGTTCTGCTCCGGCTGGTGCAGGCTGCCGATTTCGATATCGAAGCTGCCGAAAGAGGAATTATCTATATCGACGAAATTGATAAAATTGCAAGAAAATCAGAAAATACTTCCCTGACAAGAGACGTTTCCGGCGAAGGCGTACAGCAGGCACTCCTGAAAATTATCGAAGGCACTGTTTCCAACGTTCCTCCCAAAGGCGGCAGAAAACATCCCAATCAGGAATGCCTCCAGGTAAATACAAAAAATATTCTGTTTATCTGCGGCGGCGCATTCGACGGGCTGGAACCGATTATTACAAAACGCACACAGCCTTCCGGACTGGGCTTCGGGGCCGAGGTCACTTCTAAAAAACAGGCGGATGATAATATTTTCAGAAAAGCCATCCCCCAGGACCTGGTCCGTTTCGGCATGGTGCCGGAATTTGTCGGCCGTCTGCCGATTATGGCCGTGCTGGATCAGCTGGATGAAGATTCTCTTGTTAAAATTCTGACCGAACCTAAAAATGCACTGGTCAGACAGTATAAAAAATTATTTCATTATGATAACGTCGAGCTGGTTGTGGAAACCGAGGCACTGAAAGAAATTGCCGCCAAGGCAATTGCACAGAAAACCGGTGCCAGAGGTCTGCGCTCTATTATGGAAGGCATCCTGATGCAGTCTATGTATCATCTGCCGAATTATACAGAAATCAGCAAAGTTACCATTACCAAAGAATGTGTTACCGAAAACGCCTCGCCCATACTGACCGACCGTCAGGGTGCTGTCGTTCATGCATGGTAAGATACAGCCTTGGCAGAATTTGATAAAGCCACACCCAGCCGTGTGGCTTTTTGCACCAGCACAGCCGTAAATTACCGCTTGCAATTCGTCTGAAAATGTAGTATAATATAGAAAAGCCGTTCCGAACGGCTGGAATGTGAGGTAGAAGTATGCAGGAAAAAAAGAAGACTACTGAAAAGCTGCCAACTGTACCAATGCGCGGAACCGTCGCGTTCCCGCATATGATGATGCATTTTGATGTTGCAAGAACAATGTCTGTCCGCGCTGTGGAAGATGCCCTTCTGCATGACAGAAAAATTTTTCTGACAGCACAGAAAGATGTATTCGATGAACGCCCCGAACAGAAAGACCTGTACCAGATCGGCATTGTTGCAGAAATCAAACAGACCCTGACCCAGGATGATCTTACCAGAATTCTGATACAGGGCTGTTACCGCGCCAAAATTAAAAAAATTGAACACCAGGGGCCGATGATTATCGCAGAAGTGCGCCGTCTGCCCGACCAGAGCCGCGAAGATATTGACGAAGTCGAAATGCAGGCCATGATGCGCGCCGTGAAAGATATCTATGAACGTTATGCCAGCCTCTTTCCCCGGCTGCCGCGCGAAATTATGATCTCTGTCCTCTGCCAGGATGACCCCGTCAGTCTGTACCAGGAAATTGTATTTAATACTATGTTCGACTTCAAGGACAAGCAGCTGCTTCTGGAAGAAAATTATCTCTCCAGAAGAATGGATCTGCTGTACCAGATTCTGTCAAAAGAAACTATGGTGCTGGAAAAAGAAAAAGAAATTCATGACCAGACACAGGAAAATATCGACCAGGGACAAAGAGAATATTTCCTCCGGGAACAGCTGAAAGTCATTGCCGACCAGCTCCGCGAAGAAACAGGCGAAGAGCCGCTTGATGATGCCGATTCTTATGCCGAACGCATCCAGGCTCTGCATCTGCCCGAAGAAAGCGAGGCAAAACTCCTGAAAGAAGCCAGCCGCCTGCGCCAGATGCCGCCGTCTTCCCAGGAAGCTTATGTCATTTCCAGCTATCTGGATACTTGTCTGGAACTGCCCTGGAATACCCTGACGGAAGAAAACCTGAACCTGTCCTCTGTACAGAAAAAACTCGATGCCGATCACTACGGCCTCCAGAAAGTGAAAGAACGCATTCTGGAAAGCCTTGCGGTACGTGTGCTGAATCCGGAGCTGAAAGGCCAGATTCTTTGCCTGGTAGGCCCTCCCGGCGTGGGAAAATCTTCTATCGGCCGCTCGATTGCCGATGCGGTTTCCAGAAAATTTGTCAGAGTTTCGCTCGGCGGCGTGCGCGATGAAGCCGATATCCGCGGCCACAGAAAAACTTATATCGGCGCAATGCCTGGCAGAATTATCGCGGCACTGAATCAGGCAGGCTCCCGGAACCCACTGATTCTGCTTGACGAACTGGATAAAATGGGCAATGACTACAAGGGCGACCCCTCGGCAGCAATGCTCGAAGTGCTGGATACAGAACAGAATTATGCGTTCCGGGATCATTATCTGGAACTGCCGTTCGATCTCAGTCAGGTGCTGTTCGTAGCAACTGCCAACACGCTGGATACCATTCCGGCTCCGCTCCAGGACAGAATGGAAATTATCGAACTTTCCAGCTATACCCGCGAGGAAAAATTCCAGATTGCCAGAAGACATCTTGTTGACAAACAGCTGGAACGCCACGGACTCAAGCCCGTACAGTGCCGCATGGATGATGATGTTCTTTATGAGATGATTGATTCTTATACCAGAGAATCCGGTGTCCGCAATCTGGAGCGCACAATCGGGACAGTCTGCCGCAAGGCCGCCAAAGCCATTGCCGCCGGCGAGAAAAAACGTGTTTATGTACATCTGAAAGATTTGCAGAAATATCTGGGCATTCCCAAATATCTGCCCGACCCCCAGAGCAAGCAGAATACAGTCGGCCTTGTCAACGGTCTGGCCTGGACTTCCGTCGGCGGCGTGCTGATGCCGCTGGAAGCTCTGATTCTGGAAGGAAAAGGCAGTATCGAAATCACCGGTTCTCTCGGCAGCGTGATGCAGGAAAGTGCCAAGCTGGCAATCAGCTATGCCCGGAGTGTCGCCAAAGAATATGAAATTCCAACGGATTTCTATCAGGATAAAGATCTGCATATTCATGCCCCGGAAGGTGCTGTGCCAAAAGACGGCCCCTCTGCCGGAGTGACAATGGCAACGGCTCTGATTTCGGCACTGTCCGGCATTCCGGTTCGTGCAGATGTCGCCATGACAGGAGAAATTACACTGCACGGCAGAGTGATGCCCATCGGCGGACTGCGTGAAAAATCCATGGCCGCTTACAAGGCAGGCATTAAAACCGTCATCATCCCGGAAGGCAATCAGGCCGATCTGGAAGAAGTCGATGAAATTGTCAAAAAGAATATTCATTTTATTCCTGTCAAGCATCTTTCCGAAGTGCTGGAAATTGCGCTGGACCAGTCAGAAAAGAAACAGAAATCCGGTTCTTCCAAAGAGAAGAAAACAAAAAATACATCGGCCCCTGCCTGTGTATCCTGACGGGAGGTCTGCATGAATTTTCAGAATGCGGAATTTTCCGCTGCTTACGGAAAAATTTCACAGATGCCCGCATCTGACAGAATGGAATTTGCTTTTATCGGGCGTTCCAATGTCGGAAAATCCACGCTGATTAATAAACTCGTCAGCCGGAAGTCACTCGCGCGGGTCAGTGCCGTGCCCGGCAAAACAGCAACAATTAATTTTTATCATGTCGGTCAGGTCTGCTTTGCAGATCTGCCCGGATATGGCTATGCCAAAACTTCCAAATCAGAACAGGAACGCCTGAAAAAACTCATTGCCGGTTATCTGGCCGCCGACCGGGATGTAAGACTTGTCATCCAGCTGCTGGATATGCGCCATCCCCCCTCGGCAGATGATATTCAGATGATCAATCAGCTGATTGATGCCGAAATTCCGTTTATCATCGTCTTTACCAAAGCCGATAAGCTGAATAAAACCGAACGCCTGAACCGGATGCAGGCCTTCGCGAAAGAAATCCCCTGCTTTGAAGAAATTCATGCCGTTCCGTTTTCGGCCAAAACGTTTGAAGGACTGGAAGTGCTTCAGGGAATTATTTCTGAAATCGCCGAAGAACCGGAGGAATAATGCATGATAATGTTAAAGCAGATTTTCAGCACTCTGCCAAATCCGGAAAACAAGTATGTGACATACCGGAATTTTCTGGCTCCGCGCCGGGATTTTCATGATGTTCGTGCAGAACAGCTTTTTGAAATGCATCAGAAAGAAATTATGCAGATTGTTGAAGCAGGGCTTTCGGCTTATCTTAATCAGGAAAATCTGTGCAGTGACGAACCAGATATGTTTCCGCGCAGAAGCTTTCTGACCGGAGAATGGTATGTTCATGAACTGGCTTCTTTTGATAATCAGCCGGGATTGTTCTTTTCCGTCCGGACAGCTTTTCTGGGAACAGACCTGGGCTATCCGGATGATTATCTCGGACTGGAAGTTAATCTGTATTATGATGCAACAGCTGGAATTTTCCTCATGGATGGCATCAACAGCGAAGCTTTGTAAAATATTTCCGTGAATTTTCCAAAAACCTCTTGACTTTTATGCTGTAATGTGCTAAAATATAAAAAATATAGCATGAAAGGAAATCGGAAATCATGAGAAATCATAACAGCCGGAAAAATAATACTTCTGCCCTCGATGAATTGTACGAAGCCATTCTTTGTCTGGAAACCAAAGATGAGTGTGAGGCTTTTTTTGCTGATCTGTGCACTGTACTGGAATTGCAGACCCTTTCTCAGAGATTGCAGGTTGCCAAAATGCTGCGGGATCATTATGTATATCATGATATTGTCGGTACTACCGGCGCAAGCACGGCAACTATCAGCCGTGTCAACCGTTCGCTGGGAAACGGCTATGATATCGTCTTTGACCGCTTGCAGAGAAAACAGAAAGCCGACCCCGGAACTTATGTCAATTCCGGCGCAGAAGAAAATGAAGAATGATGTTCAGAAAAAAAACTCTCTCCGACAGCAGGAGAGAGCTTTTTTTTGCTTGCATTTCCGGCATAAGTATGCTATAATAGAAATATATCATTTTTCAGGAGGAAAAGCCTATGGAACCGATTCGGCTGATACTGGGGGAACTCGCAACAAATTGTTATATTCTGGATGTCGGAAACGGACAGGCCGTCGCATTGGATATCGGCAGCGGCGCAAAAAAAGTCATTCAGGCTCTGGATGTGTATCATCTGCAATTAAAGGCAATTCTGCTGACACACGGCCATTATGACCATGTTGCCGGAGTGGAGGCAGTGAGAAAAATAACCGGCGCAGAAGTCTGGATTCATGAAAAAGATGCTGTGATGCTGGAAAGCGGCGATGCCAATCTTTCCTGGCAGCTGACGGAAGAAATTTATGTTCCCGTTACGGAATATAAAACGCTCCGCGGCGGCGAAATTCTGGAATTCGGCAGCGAAAAAATTCAGGTGATGCATACCCCCGGCCATACCCCCGGCGGCGTGTGCTACCTGACAGGAGATAAATTATTCTCCGGCGATACGCTGTTCAAAGGCAGCATCGGCAGAACTGACCTGGGCGGCAATCGCGGCGAAATGATGCAGTCGCTCCAGAAAATTGCCGCTCTGACGGAAAATTATAAAATCTATCCCGGCCATTTTGAAGCCTCTGCACTGGAGTATGAAAAACAGCATAATCTCTATCTGAGGAATCTGTCATGAATTATGCATTGATTTTCCGCGGACATAATTTTGAATACGAAGTGCAGGCAGTCGCCAAAATTTTTATTCCGGGAGTGCGATTTCAGCTCTGCCGGGAACAGGATGCTCCGGAAACAGAAAACTGGATTCTGACAGAATTAAATCCGGTACAGAACAGAATGCAGGTAAAAATCCGGCTTCACGGAATGCAGTATGAAGACAGCCTTCCGGCTGTTCCGGAAACGGCAGAACAGGAGTTTCAGCTCTGCCGGATGCTCTGGCAGGGCTTGCAGAAACTTACAGGCTATCAGCCGCCCTGGGGAATGCTGACCGGAATCCGCCCCGTCCGGAAAGTGCTGGATGCTCTCGGTCAGGGAATGCCGCCCGGTCAGGTCTGCGAAATGCTGAAACAGAAATATCAGATTTCTGACAGAAAAATTAAGCTCGCTCTGGATACGGCTCTGGTGCAGCAGGCTGTCCTTCCGCACAGTCCCAGAGAAATCGGGCTGTATCTCTCAATTCCGTTCTGCCCGACAAGATGCAGCTATTGTTCGTTTGTGTCGCATTCAGTGGCAAGCGCAAAAAATCTAATTCCGGAATATGTTCAGAAACTTTGCGAAGAAATTAAAATTCTCGGAAACCTGATTCAGAATTATGCATTGTCCGTCCAGAGCGTCTATATCGGCGGCGGTACGCCGACGGCCGTTTCCGCCGGCCAGCTCCGGCAGATTATGCAGACTGTACAGGAATTTATCAATCTGGAACATATCCGGGAATATACTGTCGAAGCCGGCAGACCTGATACGATGACAGAAGAAAAATTGCAGGTAATCCGGGAAATGCAGGCAGACAGGATTTCTGTCAATCCGCAGACGCTCCGGAACAGCGTTCTGCAAAAAACAGGCCGCTGCCATACGGCGGAACAGGCTGTCGAGGCCTTCCGGCTTGCCAGAAAGCTGGGCTTTGCCAATATCAATATGGATTTAATCGCCGGACTGCCATCGGATACAGAACAGGGTTTTGCCGATACGCTCCGGAAAGTCATGGAACTGCACCCGGAAAGTATTACAGTCCATACGCTGACGGTCAAGCGTGCCGGAAATCTTTATCATGATACGGCGTATCAGAAGATAGAAATTCCGGCTGTGGAAAAAATGACGGAACTTTCTGCCCGGCTGCTTCCGGCGGCCGGCTGGCGGCCGTATTATCTGTACAGACAGAAAAATACAGTCGGCAATCTGGAAAACGTCGGCTATGCGCTCCCCGGAAAGGAAAATTTATATAATATCCTGATTATGGACGACAGACAGACTATCTTAGGCGCAGGGTGCGGCGCATCCAGCAAGATTATCCTGCCGGGTCAGAAAATTACAAGAGTCATGAATTATAAATTTCCTTATGAATATATCGGCCGCTTTGACGAACTCATGGCCAAAAAAGAACAGATTGCGCAGGAGCTGGAGAAATTAGCATTATATAACTAAAATAATCACAGGATTGGAGCTGATTTGTTATGAAAAAAGAAAAAATTATTACATGTATCGAAAATGCTGCCGGTACGTACGAACTCTGCCGGTGCTGGTTTGAATATGATAAAAATTATCATTATTTTTATATTTTTGATTTTAATGCCAAACTGTTTCTGGGAATGGAAGAAGATGATTTTCAGCTGAACGGTTTTCAAATCCGCCGGATTGCAGATATCAGAAAAATAGAAACAAGAATGGATGCCTGCACGCTGATTAACCGTGAATACGAAATTCTGAAAAATATCAAGCGGCCGGCCGTTAATCTGGGTTCCTGGCAGACTGCGTTTGAATCCCTGGAACGGCTGGGCTGTTTTGTGATTCTCGAAAATGAAATAAAACAGGAAATTTATGCTGGAAAAATTAAAAAAGTCAAGAGAAAATCTCTTGTGTTCCAGGAATTCGATGCGGACGGAGTCTGGCAGGAAGAATGCGAAATTCTGTATGATGATATCACAACTGTCACATTCAAGGACAGATATTCCTCCACGTGGCAGAAATATCTCAAAAATCAGCCCCAGCGCAAAAAAGAAGGCAGATAATCAGATGCATATGCTTAGTTATCTGCTGGAAGAATATTATTTTCAGCCGGAACAGAAATTCAGCTGCCGCAGAAATTTGCTTTACCTGCAAGTCTGGTCAGAACAGATGCAGAAAGCCGGATATCAGTGTCCGGCTTTTTCTTCCCTGGCCGATGCCGGAATTTCCGGTCTCCGGCAGAGATTTGAAGCTGTTCTGAATGCGCTGTACCCGGATACTGAAATCAATGAGAATTTTCTGGTGCAGACCGCACTGGAAGAATACCGCAGAGGCTGTTTTGATTCTGCTGTTGATTTTGTGCATCATAAGCGTTATATTGCCGAAAAATTTCATTATCAGGGAAAAACAGAGACATCCGCAGAATGTTTCCTGAATCAGCTGCCTTTGCTGATGGATTTCTTGCAGTTCGCTGAAAAAAATCAATGGCATATCGCCGAAAATCAGGAGAATATGCCTCTGCCGGAATTTGCCGCGCAGAATCATGCCGTTCTGGAAAGCTGGCGCATGTTTATCCATTATTTTTCCTGCTGTTCCAGCCCGGACAATACGGCATGGCTTTTCACTCATCAGGATTACAGAAATCAGAATGCTTTTGCCTGGAACGAGGCCGAACAAATCAGTCTTGCTTCTGCCGGAACTGTTTCTGAACTGCACGAAATCCGTGACTTCTGGAAACAGCATTTTCCTATTGCGTTCTGCACCGCAGGGGAGTATATCTGCTATGCGGTAAAGCTGGCGACCGGGGAAATCATGCGCTGTACTGCTCCGGAATTTGAAGAGCCTCAGACTGCCGCGGCATCGTTTCCGGAGTTTGTTCAAAAAATCATCACAGGGGGGCTTGTGATGGGAAAATATCCCGAAAGGAGATCAGCATGAAAAAAAATGAAATCTATCAGGCCGAAATTACCGGCATGACTGCTGAGGGCAGCGGAGTCTGCCGGATTGAGGGAATGGCAGTTTTCGTCCCCATGACGGCCGTCGGCGATGTGCTGCGTGTAAAAATCGTCAAAATATTAAAGCATTATGCATTCGGCATCATTGCAGAACTGCTTGTTCCGGCTCCCGGCAGAACTGAACCGGTCTGTCCTGCATTCCGGCAGTGCGGCGGCTGCGCCTTTCAGCATGTGACATATCAGACAGAACTGGAATATAAACAGAATTTCGTCAAAGATGCTTTTACCAGAATGGCCAGGCTGAACCCCGTTTTTGAACCAATCCTGGGCTGTCCGTCCCGGTATCATTACCGGAATAAGGCACAGTATCCCGTTGCCGAACAGAACGGCCGTCTTGTCTGCGGCTTCTACGCCCGGCACAGTCACAGAGTCATCCCGGCCGCGGAATGCTGTCTCCAGCCCGGAATTTTTACAGAAATTTTAAATTATCTGCTTCCGGCTCTGGAATCCTGTCATATTTCTGCTTATGACGAACTTTCTCATACCGGCGAACTGCGGCATATCTACCTGCGCCGGGGCTTCCATTCCGGCGAAATCATGCTCTGCCTGATTTCCAGAATATCTGTACGGAAAAAAATACAGAGCATTCTTCCGGAACTGCATCAGCGTTTCCCGGCAGTGAGAAGCATAACAGAATCTGTCAATCCTGAAAAAACAAATGTCATACTCGGAAAAAATATCGCGCTTTTATCCGGACAGAATTTTATTACAGATACGATGTGCGGAAATAAAATCCGGATTTCTCCGCAGTCATTCTATCAGGTCAATACGCCTCAGGCCGAAAAATTATACGCCATTGCAAAAGAGTATGCCGGATTCCAGAAAAACGAAACGCTGCTTGACCTGTACTGCGGAGCCGGGACAATAGGGCTTTCTATGGCGGATTCTGTCAAAGCTCTGACGGGAGTGGAAGTCATTCCGGAAGCTGTGGAAAATGCTGTACGGAATGCAGAAGCAAATCATATCACAAATGCAGAATTTTTCTGCGGCGATGCCGGAAATCTTGCGGAAACTCTTCTGAAAAAAGAATTTTCTCCGGATGTTGTAATTCTCGACCCGCCCCGGAAAGGCTGTGATAACCTGACAATCCGGTCTGCCGTGCAGATGCGGCCTTCACGAGTTATCATGATTTCCTGCAATCCGGCTACGGCGGCCAGAGATGCCGCAAAATTTTCAGAACAGGGATATGCGGCCGAAAAAGTGAAAGCAGTAGATTTATTTCCCGGTACTGCGCACGTTGAAGTCGTACTTTTGCTGTCACGTCAAAATAACGAAAATAAATAAAAGGCTATTTTAAGCCGTTTATCGTGCTTTTTTATTTATGTAATTTTTCTGATTTTTCATTAGAAACTGTATGCGGAAAATGCATATCATGAAAACAGAAAATTTCAGATACACTTAGAAAAATTTTACAGTTCCCCTTGTGTGTGCGATTTTACTTTTGGCTTACCGTTGAGTGTGTAATTTTACTGTCAGTGTACCGTTGAGTGTGCAATTTGACTGTCGCTGTACCTTTGAGTGTGCGGTTTGATTGTCAGAGATACCCTTGTGTGTGTAATTTGGATAACAAAAAAGTCCTCTGCCCTGAATCGGCAGAGGAACTTTTTCATAAATATCAGACTTTTACGGTTACTGTAAATCCGCTTTTGAACTCAAACAGCAGAGAGTCATCAAATACTGTCACTTTGGAAAGCAGGTGCTTCACAAGTGTTTCGTCAAATTCTGTGATGCCGTCAGGCTGATTTTCAATAAATTCTTTCAGTCCGGTCATTCTTTCGAGATACTGTTTTTTCGCAGTTTCGTCAGTAAGCAGTTTTTCTTTCTCCTCACGCAGACGGAAAATTTCTTCTGCAAGGTCGTCATAATTTTCATGCCTTCCGGCACGTTCCAGAAGTTCCTGCTGGAGTTCTTCCAAGCCAGAGGGCATATTTTGTCCTGATGTCGTCCTCCATGTAGCTGTTGAATGGTGAACGGCTCATGTACAGTCCGGCGAAATATCCGGCTTTTTCGAGTTCTCCACAGAATGCACGAACCATAGCGGAACAGTTCGACTTGCCTGTTGCAAAGGCAGACTGTTCTTCCAAATCGAAATACACCGGATATTCAAACTGCTTTCCTTTGATGACAGAAAGACAAACCTGTGCTTCCAGTCTTGCTTCTTCGACACCTGTCGCATAGGAATACCAGTAACAGCCCACGGGCATTCCCACAGCTTTTGCATTTGCGTAATATTCCT
>DFJS01000074.1:17271-25262 GCA_002373165.1 Ruminococcus sp. UBA3665 | reverse complement strand
GCGTTCTAACCAACTGAACTACCAGGCCAATTTTAAGTGGGAGCTACAGGGCTCGAACCTGTGACCCTCTGCTTGTAAGGCAGATGCTCTCCCAGCTGAGCTAAGCTCCCACCGTTCGCTGGCGCAAGTCTTTTCAAGTTTTTTGTTCTTTCATCCTTGCGACTATTACAGTATATCACACTTTTCAGATTTTGTCAACAGTTTTTTGCAAAAAAATTTGATTTTGTCAGTTTTGGACAAACAGCAGAAGAAATTCAGTGTTGAATCTTGTAAAAGATTATCAATTCAGTCCGCTGACACCGTACTTAAAGAACAGATAAGCAATATCCATATACAGGGAATGATGTTCCGGCTTTTGGAAATCAGGGTCATCCATAATCAGAATCCGGGCAGCTTCCTGCACCTCATGGAGCATTTTAGTATCAGTAAGTTTGGCGAGCTTCAAAGGCGGAAGGCCGTGCTGCATACTGCCGAAGAAATCGCCGGGGCCTCTCATCCGGAGGTCAGCTTCTGCAACCTGAAAGCCGTCGGTTGTACTGCTGAGGAGCTTGAGACGTTCCCGCGCCTCATCTGTAGCATGTTCGGTTACGAGAATGCAATAGCTCTGGAAAGAACTTCTTCCGACGCGTCCGCGGAGCTGATGCAGCTGTGACAGGCCGAAGCGTTCGGCATCCTCGATCATCATGACAGTAGCGTTAGAAACGTCCACGCCGACTTCCACAACGGTTGTACAGATCAGGACATCGATTTGATGATCATGAAATTTTTTCATAGTCATTTCTTTTTCCTGGGCGGACATCTGGCCGTGAAGGATATCGACTTTCCAGTCTTTGAGGGCATTTTGTCTGATTTGTTCGGCATAAGCCGTAACGGCTTTCAGTTCGGAATCAGATTCTTCATTTTCAGAGATAGCCGGGCAGACGATATAAGCCTGACGGCCTTTCTGCAATTCCTGAATCATAAAATTGACGGCTCTCTGGCGGAGTTTTCCGGTAATAGCGAAAGTCTGAACCGGAAGGCGGCCGTTGGGCATAACATCCAGCACAGAGACTTCCAGATCGCCGTAAACCATAAGGGCGAGTGTTCTGGGAATAGGGGTAGCGGACATGACAAGCTTATGAGGTGCGCCGCCTTTCTGGGCGAGGGCATTTCTCTGGGCGACTCCGAAGCGATGCTGTTCATCTGTGATGACAAGGCCTAATTTCTGATATTCCACAGCTTTCTGGAACACGGCATGAGTTCCGACAATTACCTGAACGGAGCCGTCCGCAATTTCGGCACAGCGAAGTTTTTTCTGTTTGGCAGAGAGCGAGCCTGTCAGGAGCGTGACACGAACGCCAAGACCTTCCAGAAAGCCTGTAAGGGTATGATAATGCTGTTCGGCCAGAATTTCAGTAGGGGTCATCAGAACGCTCTGGCAGCCGTTCCGGGCGCAGAAATAACATGCTGCCGCCGCGACAGCAGTTTTTCCGCTGCCGACATCACCCTGCAAAAGTCTGTTCATCGGCGAATCGCCCGTCATATCTTTAAGAATTTCCTGTACTGCCTTTTCCTGTGCGGAAGTCATAGAGAAGGGCAGGCTGTCCCGGAAGGGCTGGATAGAAATCTGCTGCATAGGGTATTCTGTTTTCTTTTCGGCGCGGAGTTTCAGGAGATATAATCCCAGCTGGAGTCTTAATAATTCTTCAAAAGCGATTCTGTGTTTTGCCTGATCGATCTGTTCCAGCGTTTCCGGCTGATGAATTGTATGCAGTGCTTTAGGCAGAGCCATCAGCCTGTATCTGTCCCGGATGGCAGAGGGCAGAGTTTCAAAAGAATCTTCATCCAGAATCTGAAGGCATTCTTTGATATTGGTTCTGATCATAGGGCTGGTGAGACCGGTTGTCTGAGGATAGACAGCTTCAATAGGATTTTCCATATCTTTGAGAAGCTGCGGATTCTGGATATCCAGCCTGTTATCGCGCTGATTGATGACAATTTTTCCGTACATGATATAGCTTTTGCCGACTTCCAGAGCATGAAAGGTAAATCTTTGATTAAAGATGACAATTCCCAGTTCTGTATTCTGGTCATCGACAGCATCAGCCTGAAAGATCTGCAAGCCGCGGCTGGTGCAGACCGGATTTTTTTTTCTGGTAACAGTAACTTTCACAACGTTCTGCACATCGGGCACAGCATCGGCAACGGGCACGGGTTCGCGGTAGTCTTTATAAGCTCTGGGGAGGTAATACAGCAGATCATAGGGAGTCAGTATGCCGATTTTCTGATAGATTTTAAATCTTGTTTTGCTGACACTTTTCAGATTTTCGATGGATTGGAATAATCTTGTCATGCCGTACCTCCTGCCTGGGGCTGTTTATTTTTTTATAATTCTGAATGATGACTGTGCCGGGATAAATTCATACTGTTTTTCATTGGAGCAGTGCAGAATCAGGCCGTCAGAAGAAGGTTCTGCCTTGATGACAATGCTGTCGAAATTCTGTTCTGTACCCAGCAGCTGACCTGTATCCAGTTCTATCACGCGAAGGCAGAAATCAAGGCGATATTGCTGACAGCGTTCGCCGTAATCGCCCATATTCCATTCTCTGTCAACATAGCCACATGAAGAAACTTTAGTAACTTCAGAAACAAAAAGCCATTGATACGCGGCAAGCAGTTTAACAGCGTTTCCGACAGCGCATAATCTGACGGGGTCAGAAGCTGTATTCCGCCACACGATGCCGTCTTTGAGATAATACAGCTGTCCGGCGGCACGGTGGATTGTAAAGCCGTTTACCTCGCCGATTCCGGGGATGGTATTTTTCGGAATCAGGTACTGTTTCATCTGTTCATCCGTCAAAGGTTCAATGAGAGAGGCTCTTTCATAAGGATCTCCCAAAAAATATTCAGCAATATTATCTCTGATTGCAGGTCCATATTCATACTTGATTTTTCCGAATTTTTCCTCACAGAATTTTCTGTCATCTTCGGCACTGTTGCTCCAGAGTGTTCTGTCTGTTCTGTCCGGGGCGGAACCATTGTATTTTTTGCGGCAGGCCGGGCAGAGATTATCTTCATCTTTGTGATAGAAATAATCCGTACTCTGGCAGGAACGGCAGACAAATCTTTTTTCTCCTGCCTCCTGGTTCAGAAGATATACTTTAATATCAAGTGGAACAAGTTTCCGTTTTCCAAAAAGGCAACATTTCTTTTAAGGTATACATAAATTTTTGCTTTCATGCTGATTTTCTCCGTTTATTCGGCAGCGATGATATAATAATACACGGGCTGACCGCCGTTGACGAGCATGACTTCTGCCTTTTCGCCGAATTTTTCCTGTAATCTTTCATAGAGCTGTTCGGCAGTAGCTTCTTCCACATTTTCGCCGTAAGTGACAGTAATAAAGCCTGTTTCGCTGTGGACGAGCTTTTTCGTCAGCTTATAGGCAGCATGATTCAGGTCTTTATCAGTAAAGGCGAGTTTGCCGTTTTCGAGCGCGAGCACTTCGCCCTGTCTGATTCTATGGCCTTCCAGTTCGGAATCACGGGCAGCGAACGTAATCTGTCCTGTCTGGACTTTTTCAAAAGCTCTGGTCATAGCGATTCTGTTGCCTTCGGCATCGAGCGAATCGTCAAACGCCATCAGTGCAGAAAGCCCCTGAGGAATAGTTCTTGTCTGGAGTACGCAGACATTTCTGTCGGCGAGGCTGACAGCCTGTTCAGCGGCCATGATGATATTTTTATTATTAGGCAGAACAAAGACATTCTTTGCCGGAGTAGCATGAATTGCCCGGAGGATATCTTCTGTAGAAGGATTCATTGTCTGTCCTCCGCGGACGACACAGTCAGCACCCAGGTCCCTGAACATAGCTTCCAGACCGTCTCCGGCGGCCACAGCGACAAAGCCGAACTGTTTTTCAGGTTCTGCGCGGACATAAGTTTCATCCTGGGCGGCGTTATGGGCTTCGCGGATACGTCCGGCGTGCTGGATGCGCATATTTTCTATCTTAGGCTTAGGTTCATTGACAAACTGGCCGAATTCCAGAGCTTTCTGGAGAGCTTTTCCGGGGTTGTCGGTATGCACATGCACTTTGATAATTTCGTCATCATCCACAACAACGACACAGTCGCCGATTGTTTCAAGATAAGCGCGGAGCTTGAAGGGGTCGGGGCAGTCTTTTTTCTTTTCCACGATAAATTCAGTACAATAAGTAAACTTGATTTCTTCTTCCAGATCTTCCCGGCCGATGGCGATTGTTTCGGGTTTTCTGCGGATTTCCTGAACGGGTTCGGCAGGTGTTTCGCCGTGGAACACAGCAAGCATAGCCTCCCAGATTGTCAGCAGACCTTTGCCGCCAGCATCGACCACGCCGGCCTTTTTGAGGATAGGCAGCTGTTCGGGGGTATTAGCGAGGGCTTCTGCGGCAGCGCGGCAGATTTCCTCCCATACCGCAACGGGGTCGTTATTTTCTCTTGCCGTGACCTGTGCCTGCTGTGCGCCCATTCTGGCAACGGTCAGGATAGTGCCCTCTGTAGGCTTCATGACAGATTTATAAGCGGCCTGTACGCCGATTTCCACAGCGTTTGCAATATCCTGCCCCTGAGCATCTTCTGTTTCTGCCAGACCTTTGGCGAAGCCGCGGAACAGCAGGGAAAGAATGACACCGGAATTGCCTCTGGCACCTCTCAGCATAGCAGATGCAGCTTTTTCAGCGACTTCTCCGACAGAAGCATCTTCCGGCAGAACGCTGAGTGCACGTCTGGCGGCGGTCATAGTCATAGACATATTAGTGCCTGTATCGCCGTCCGGCACGGGATATACATTCAGTTCATCGATTTTTTTTCTGTTTTGTTCAATGGTGACAGCCGCACTGCACAGTGCGTCTTTCAAAAGCTTACCATTCATAAATCATACTCCTTCTGTTATGGTTCTACAATCTCGTCGACATATACGCGCACATGGGAAACGGGAATTCTGACAGCATCTTCTATAACAAATTCCACTTTATGCATCAAAGCCCGGACAACAACGGGGATATTCACGCCATAGATCACACGCACATGCACATCGATTTCCAGAGTTTCATTTCTGGCAGTAATTACAATAGGGCTGTTTCTTCTTTCAAACAGTCTGTCAGCAGCGGTTACCTGAGCGAATCCTGCCACGCCGAAGCATTGCAGCACTGTCTGTTCGGTCAGCTGCCGGAGGTAATGGTCTGAAAATGTAATTCTGCCGATATGGTTTTCCATATATAACATATCTTTTCCGCCTTTCGCTGGTCTGATAAATATCAATAGCTTAATTATAGCATATCTTTCTGCAAAATACAAGTAGTATTTGAAAAAAAGCCTTTTCTGCGGATATGGCAGAAAAGGCAGCAGCATTATTTAATATCGCTGAACAGATCTTTCAGTTTATCTTTAAAGCTTTTTTTCTTGGGATAATTCTTTTCTTCGAGGGAATTTTCAAATTCTTTCAGAAGATCTTTTTGTTTTTTGGTAAGATTTTTAGGCACTTCCACTTTGAATGTGACGTACTGATCGCCGCGGCCTTCTCTCTGCAAACGTCTGATGCCCTTGCCTTTCAGCCGCTGTTTAGTGCCGGACTGCGTACCTTCCGGAACATTCAGCTTGACATTGCCGTCAATGGTAGGAACTTCAATTGTATCGCCCAGCACAGCCTGTGCAAATGTAATCATGACATCGCAATTCACATCGAAGCCTGTTCTGTGGAAAATAGGATGCGGCCGTACATTGACTTCCACGTTCAGGTTACCGGCAGGGCCGCCGTTGGTACCGCAGTCGCCTTCGCCGGAAACGCGCAAAGTCTGACCGTTGTCAATTCCGGCAGGAATATTCAGCGAAACGCGCTTCTGTACGCGGACACGCCCCATGCCCTTGCATTTAGAGCAGGGATTTTTAATGATAGTTCCCTTGCCGCCGCAGTCGGGGCACGGATTTGTCGAGGACATTGTCCCCAGAAAAGTCTGCTGAGTTACCCTGATGGTACCTCGTCCCTGGCATTTAGGGCAGGTTTCCGGCTTAGAGCCGGGTTCTGCGCCGCTTCCGTTGCAGGATGTACAAGTTTCCTGGTGTGCAATTGTCAGGTCCTGCACAGTGCCCCGGCAGGCATCCATAAAGCTGATATTAATACTGGAAGTGATATCTCTGCCGCGCCTTGGCGCATTGGCCGAACTGCCGCTGCTGCGGAATGCGCCGCCGCCGCCGCCGAAAATACCGCCGAACACGCTCTCGAAAATATCACTCATATCGCCGCCGTAGCTGCCTGTAAAGCCGCCGAAGCCGTCCATGCCGCCCATACCGCCTTCCAGTCCGCCGTGACCGAACTGATCATATTTCCGGCGTTTTTCGGGGTCGGACAGCACAGCATAAGCCTCGTTGATTTCCTTCATTTTTTCTTCGCACTCATCTGCTTTTTCGGGGTGAAGGTCGGGATGATTTTCTCTTGCCATTTTCCGGTAAGCTTTTTTAATCTCATCCTCGGTTGCCCCTTTCTGGATTCCCAGAACATCGTAATAATCACGTTTTTCAGCCATACTAATCCGCCGCCCTGCGGCACTCCTTTCAAAAATGGAATTCAGTTACGGGGCAGAGAGTTTGAATTTCTGCCCCGAACGGTAATATTTTTTATCATCAGGTTTCTGTAAAATCAGCATCAATGACATCGTCATCGCCGTTATGAGCATCATCAGGCTGTTCGCTGAAATCCTGAGTGCCGCCCATATTCGGATTAAAACCGGCAGCACCTGCGCCGGGCTGCTGATAAATTTTAGAACCGATATCCATCAGAACTTTCTGGAGTTCATCCATTTTGGTCTTCATAGAATCTGTATTATTGGCATCGACTGCGGACTGCAATTCAGAAATTTTAGCACGGACAGCCGACTGGTCATCCGCAGAAACTTTATCGCCGAGTTCTTTGAGAGTGCCCTCTGCCTGAAGAATCATATTTTCGGCATTATTTTTAGTATCCACTTCGTCGCGGCGTTTCTTGTCTTCTTCGGCGTACTGTTCAGCCTCTTTAACAGCTCTGTCAATGTCATCTTTGGACATGTTGGTAGAAGCTGTGATAGAGATATTCTGTTCTTTTCCGGTGCCCTGGTCTTTGGCAGTGACATGCACAATACCGTTTCTGTCGATATCGAATGTGACTTCAATACGCGGAACGCCTCTCATTGCCGGAGCGATGCCGTCCAGGCGGAAGGTGCCCAGCTGCTTGTTATCTCTTGCGAACTGGCGTTCACCCTGGAGGACGTTAATATCAACAGCGGGCTGATTATCGGCATAAGTGGAGAACACTTCGGATTTCTTAGTCGGGATCGTTGTATTTCTGGGAATCATAACCGTACAAACGCCGCCGGCTGTTTCAATGCCAAGAGAAAGCGGAGTAACGTCCAGAAGCATCAGGCCTTCTTTGACATCGCCGCCGAGTACGCCGCCCTGCAAAGCTGCGCCGAGTGCAACGCATTCATCGGGGTTAATGCCCTTGAAGGGATCTTTGCCGATCAGTTTCTTGACAGCTTCCTGCACTGCGGGAATTCTGGAAGAACCGCCGACCATCAGGACTTTATCCAGGTCAGAAGCACTCAGGCCGCTGTCGGACAGAGCCTGACGAACGGGTTCCATCGTTGCCTGTACCAGGTCAGAAGTCAGTTCATTGAACTTAGCCTGTGTCAGAGTCAGATTCAGGTGTTTCGGGCCTGTTGCATCCGCAGTAATAAACGGCAGGTTAATATTAGTTGTCGGTGTCGCAGACAGTTCAATCTTGGCAGCTTCGGCAGCATCTTTCAGTCTCTGCATTACCATTCTGTCCTGAGAAAGGTCAATGCCCTGTTCGTTCTTGAATTCTGTTACCATCCAGTCGATGATTCTCTGGTCGAAGTCATCGCCGCCGAGTCTGTTATTGCCGGCAGTAGCGACAACCTGCTGGAAGCCTTCGCCCATCTCGATAATAGAAACATCGAACGTACCGCCGCCGAGGTCATAGACCAT
>DFJS01000074.1:412-17152 GCA_002373165.1 Ruminococcus sp. UBA3665 | reverse complement strand
GCAGCAGCTGTCGGTTCGTTGATGATTCTCTTGACTACCAGGCCGGCAATCTGACCGGCATCTTTCGTAGCCTGACGCTGGGCATCTGTAAAATAAGCCGGAACTGTGATGACAGCTTCGTTGACAGTTTCGCCAAGATAAGCTTCTGCATCAGCTTTCAGCTTCTGGAGAATCATAGCAGAAATTTCCTGCGGTGTATATTTTTTGCCGTCAATATCTACTTTGTAATTAGAGCCCATATGACGCTTGATAGAAGAAATTGTCTTATCCGGGTTAGTAATAGCCTGGTTTTTGGCAACTTTTCCGACCAGACGTTCGCCTGTTTTGGAGAATGCAACAACAGAAGGTGTTGTTCTTGCACCTTCTGCATTGGCAATGACAACAGCGTTACCGCCTTCTACCACTGCAACGCAAGAGTTTGTTGTACCTAAGTCGATACCGATAATTTTTCCCATAATAAACGCTTCCCTTCAATGCTTACTAGTTTTGTAAAAATGCAAAATTTCAGTTGGCTACTGCAACCATAGCCGGACGGATTAAACGCTCTTTGAGCATATAACCTTTCTGGAATACTTCGCAGACTGTATTTTCCGGAAATTCCTCTGTTGCTTCTTCCCGTTTGATTGCCTGATGGATATTCGGGTCAAACGCCTCGCCAAGCGGAACAACAGCTGTTACGCCCTGCTTTTCCAGAAATGCCCGCAGCTGTTCCAGAATCATGTTCATGCCTTTATGATATTCTTCATCACTGCACGGTGCATCAATGGCTCTTTCAAAATTATCAATAATCGGAAGCAGCTGTTCGATACATTTGGCAGTAGCATCCCCGAACAGAGTCAGTTTTTCTTTTTCGGTTCTGCGGCGGAAGTTTTCATAATCGGCAAGCAGTCTCAGATATCTGTCTTTTTCTGCCTCCAGTTCATCAGAACCTTCAATTTCGTCGAGTTCGCTTGCGGCGTTCTCCAGTTCTTCCTGATGTTCCGGCTCCGTTTCTTCTGCTGTTTCGTCAAGAATTTCATCTTTTTCCTGATTTTCCATATCAGTCATGGGAGTCACCCTCTTTCTTTATGTGTCCTTCTTCCGGGTTTTCCGAAATCAGGTCAGTAATTTTTTGTGAGAAATACTCAATATAGGGAATCACTTTAGCGTAATCCAGCCGCATAGGGCCAATCACGCCAAGAGAACCGACATTTTTTCCGCTTTTGCGGTATTTCGAGACAATCATGCTGGAATTGCCAATGACAAAACTGTTCTTGTCTTCCTGAAACAGAACCCGGATTCCGCTGAACGAATCGTCCAGCAGTCTGGAAAGTTCGTCCTTGTGTTCAATAAAGCGGATAATTTCCATTCTGTCCAGATCCTGATAAGAGAACAGATTTTTTTCGCCCTTAAAAGTCAGCGCATGTTGTCTCAGATCTCTGGAAAGTTCGCAAATGCCCTGCACCAGCGGCGAAATAGCCATCATATAGGCACTTAATGCCGCGATAAGATCGGCCATCAGTTCGTCAGAAAGATCGGCAACCGAAATTCCTTCCAGATTTTCGGACAAATAGCCGGAAAACCAGTTCAGCTGTTCGTTTGTCAGATCAAATTCCAGGCGGCAGGCCTTGTTTTTAATGCTTCCGGCAGAGGTAATCAGCAGAATCATATAAATTTTTCTGCCTGTAGGGATTACTTCTACTTTGGAAATGACAGAAAACTGCGGAGAAAAATCCGAAACCACAGCGGCGCACTGTGTCAGTTCTGCCAGTGCAGCTGTAGCATTCTGGATAACCAGCTCTTCCGTCACAGAACCGTGAATGGCAAGCATACTGTCCAGTCTTTGTTTTTCTTCCGGGGACATGCCCGGCGGCTTCATCAGTTGTTCAATATACAGCCTGTAGCCGCTGATGGTAGGTATTCTGCCTGCGGAAGTGTGGGGCTGTTCCAGATAGCCCAGCTGTTCCAGAGCTGCCATATCGTTCCGGACAGTTGCAGCAGAAACATTGATTCCCGGCAGAGCAGCAAGTATCTTGGATCCGACCGGCTCGCCGGTTCTGACATATTCCTCCACCACGGCAGCCAGTATTTTCAGCTTCCGTTCGTTCATGATTCACACACCTTACATCAGAATTACCATATTCTGAAACTTAGCACTCTCACTCTTCGAGTGCTAAGTTTAGTGTACCACGATTTCACTAAAATGTCAAGCATCTTTCAGATTTTCAGCATTTTTTATAAATTTAATAATCTTAATTTTTATATTTTATACAAAAAAACGCACCCTGTTCCGGACGAACAGGGCGCATATCATGAGATATTCAAAATCAGTTGACAATTGTCTTTTCTGTTTCTTTATCAAACAAATGAATTCTGTTCGGGTCAAGAGCTACTTTAATCGTATCGCCGGGGCGTGCAGTAGAGTTCGGGGAAACTCTTGCTGTGATAGAATTGCCTGCGCACTTGAGATACAGATAAGTTTCTGCACCCATCATTTCTGTAATTTCTACATCGCAGTCTACCAGGCCTGTTGTTGCATTCTGTGTGAAGACAGGTTCATCATGTACGCTTTCCGGACGGATGCCCAGTGTTACTTCACGGTCAACATATTTTGCCAGGTCAGGAATTACTTTGGATTCCGGAACCAGAATGCTGAATTTAGTGCCTCTGGAAGACTTGCTGTCTTCAGAACCGAATTCTACATAATATCTGTTATATTCGTCTTTTCTGAGATAAGCATCGATAAAGTTCATCTGCGGAGAACCCAGGAATCCGGCAACAAACTTGTTAACGGGTGCCTCGTACAGAACCTGAGGCGTATCTACCTGCTGGATAAAGCCGTCTTTCATAACCACAATACGGTCACCCATGGTCATAGCCTCTGTCTGGTCATGTGTTACATAGATAAAAGTAGTACCCAGTTTTTTATGCAGTTTAGAGATTTCAGTTCTCATCTGTGCACGGAGCTTTGCATCCAGGTTGGACAGCGGCTCGTCAAGCAGGAACACTTTCGGGGAACGTACAATTGCACGGCCGAGCGCAACACGCTGACGCTGACCGCCGGACATAGCCTTCGGCTTTCTGTCAAGCAGGTGGGACAGGTCGAGGATTTTTGCAGCTTCTTCTACTTTTCTGGCAATTTCGTCCTTAGGAACTTTACGCAGTTTCAGACCAAATGCCATATTATCAAATACAGTCATATGAGGATACAGCGCATAGTTCTGGAACACCATCGCAATATCTCTGTCTTTCGGTGCAATATCGTTTACAAGTCTGTCGCCGATATACAGTTCGCCTTCGGAGATTTCCTCCAGACCTGCAATCATGCGCAGTGTGGTAGATTTTCCGCAGCCGGAAGGGCCTACCAGGATAATAAATTCTTTGTCTCTGATTTCGAGGTTTACGTCAGTTACGGCAACAAATCCGCCGGGATACTTTTTGTAGATACCTCTAAGTGATAAACCAGCCATTTATTCCAGTCCTCCATTACTAAAAAAATTTTTTCAGACCATGCCGTCATATGTAATATGAAAAAATACAAAATGATGCCGTTGCAAAGTCTGTCTATTATTATCATACCAAATTCTGAAAGATTTTTCAAGTCGCTGAATGACTAAACTTATTGCCCGTCATTTATCGAATATGACGAAAAGTCAGACATAATTTGTTCATACACGGCCTGAAAAGATTCAGGTTTCAACAATTTCAAAATATCTTTGTGGAAAATTTCCAAATGCCCTCCCAGGGGCAAATCAGGCGGCAGAATCATGCCTCCGACAGCTGTGCGGTGCAGATGTTCCACATGATTTCCCACAGCCGCAAACATGCGTTTGACCTGATGGTACTTTCCTTCATGCAGACAGACAAGGCAGATTTTTTCAGAAATTTTCTGCACCTGTGCCGGAAGGCATTCTGTTCCGTCAGAGAGTGTCATTCCGGCTGCAAGCTGTTCCGGGTAAGAATCTTCAAAATTTCTTGCCAGTGTGACAAGATAATATTTCGGCACATGATGTTTCGGGGAAAGCATCTGATGTGCCAGCTGACCGTCTGTTGTCAGCAGAACAAGGCCTGTGCTGTCGAGATCCAGTCTTCCGGCCGGGAACAGGTCTTTATGCCTTAGGTCATCGGGGAGCAGTTCCAGCACAGTTTTGTGATATTTGTCTTCTGTTGCGCAGAGATAGTCTTTTGGCTTATTGATGATGATATACAGCTGTGAACCGCTGTGAATTTTTTTGCCGTGCAGAGTAATTTCCTGTGTATCGGGATTAATTTTCTGTTTTGCATCAGTCATTCTCACGCCGTCTGCACAGACAGCCCCCTGTTTCAGGAGCAGTCTGACAGCATTCCGGGAATAATTTGTCCTGTCGGCTAAGAATTTATCAATTCTGATTTCTGTCATCACACACACATCCTGTTTATTTTTCTTTCATAGTATATTCCGTATCGTGATCTATCATAGCAAGCATGATTTCTGCAAACCGGGGGTCAAACTGCGTGCCTTTGCCTTTTACGATTTCATCCCTGACAACCTGCTGCGGCAGGGGGTCTCTGTAGCTTCTTTTTGAAGTCATGGCATCATAGGCATCAGCGACAGCGATAATACGGGCAATTTCAGGGATTTCCTCTGCTTTCAGGCCTTCGGGGTAGCCTCTGCCGTCATAGCGTTCATGATGATAATGTGCCCCGATGCTTAAATCAGGATTTTTCTTGATTTTCTGAAGAATCTGATTGCCTATGACAGGGTGCGTTTTAATAATTGCATATTCTTCATCTGTCAGCTTGCTGTCTTTATTGATAATGCCTTCGGGAATGCCGATTTTTCCGACATCATGGAGCAAGCCTGCAAGATAGATATTCTGCCGTTCTTTTTCATCTTTTCCGGCAAGCTGGGCAATCATTTCAGAATACTGTGCCACTCTGAAAGAATGCCCGTGTGTATATCTGTCTTTTGCCTCGATTGCTTCTGCAAGAGCATAAGAAGTTTCTTCCATCATAGAGCGCATAGTTTCCTGTTCTTCTTTCAGGAGTTTTTTTTCGCGCTGATTGGAGAGAATAATCTTCTGGTTTGTATTTCTGACTTCAAACACGCGCAGTGTAATAACCAGCCCGACAATTGTAAGATTAATCAGCGGCATACCCTGCATAAAAAGCTGTACTCCGGCCGCGATTGTAGGCAGAGTCGGCACCAGCATCAGAGCATCGGACAATTCACTGTCACATTTTTTGCGGTACTGAAAAATGACAGAAAATTGCAGAAGCCAGATTATAACAGGAATCAGATAGCAGATTACATAAAGCTTTTCCCTGTGATAATGATTTGCTTCATCAAACGTATAATACAGTCCTGTAAACTGTGAGACAATGACCAGTGCTTCTCCGGTAAACGCCATAATTTCTCCGGCTTTAAGCCGTTTTGGAACAGAAAGCAGTTTTACTTCATTCAGATAAAAATTCACCAGATATCTGTTAAACATATGCACGATGAAAATCGACATGAAAAATACAATAAATTTACAGATTCTCAGAATCCAAAAAGCGTGTTCTCCCTGCACATCCCTGAACATATACACCTGATAATCAGACATCAGCAGCAATAAAGAAGCAATTTCCATGAAAAAAAGAATTTTTTTCTTGATTTTTTCTATTTTTGAAAAAAGTCCATAAAAAGTAATAGAAGCGCAAAAACCGATTAGAATCAGTTCGCACTCGCGTAGAAATTCCACATGCATCCCTCATTTTTTCTAAAGCATTCTAAAACGAACCTGTCCGGCATAGAGTAAATTAAATTCAAGAAACTGTCGTCAGGAGGAAATGATATGAAACGCCTTATCCGATATTTGCTGATTCTACCGCCCGCCCTGCTGTGCTGTATTGCTGTTATTTTAAGTCACCAGAAGAAAGCACCTGCCGCCGATCTAATCCGTGCGGCCACAGAATCCGACCGCAGTGCATGGCTGATGCTGCAAGGCTGGCACGGGGAATTATTGCAGTCCCGTGCCGTGACAATTCCTTATGAAATTACAGAAATTTATGCAGAGTATGCCGCGCTCCAGACACGCCAGCGTCTGCCGCTGATGCAGTATGCCGGAAAGCATGGCATTGTCTATACATATCAGCTGGAAGATTCCGGTCTGTATGCCGAACTGCTTACTGCTGACGGCATCCTGATCGGAGCACAGTGCTATCAGCCCGGCGAAGGCCGCACACTGGATCTGCATGGCAGAAATATCAGTTAAACGCCTGGAACAGATTGCCAAGCACCGGAATTTTTCTTGCTTTTCTCTGGCAGGCACTCACCAGCAGAAGCACAAAACATGCCAGAGAAATCAGGCTTGCCAGAAGTCTGATCAGCCAGCCAATCAGCGGAAACCAGCCCAGAAAACCGCCCACAGCACCCAGCACAAGATTTGTTACAAAATAGATTAATCCCTGATTGGCACAGAATTTCGCATACGGCGAATCGCCTGCAATCAGCAGCGGCACCCAGAATAAAACAGGAAAACTTGCCAGTATGCCGGATACCTGATTGGTCTGGATATCTTCCGGCGCAAACTGATCTGTTACCTCTTCGGGATGCTGAATCTGATTTAAAATTTCATTAAAATTCATAAAAACCCTTCTCCTCTCGAAAGCAGTCCGGAATTTTTATCCGGAGATTAAAAAAATTACTTTTCTTTTTCTTTTTTATGTTCGCCAAGATCGGCAATGGCAGAAATAAAGCTGGAAGCATCCCGAAAATCCTGATAAACCGATGCAAAACGGATATAGGCAATTTCATCAATTTCCCGGAGCTGCTCCAGTACCACAGCACCAATCTGGGCAGAAGTCAGCTGACTGTGCCAGCTTCCGGTATAAGTTTCTTCCACTTTATCGGCAATTTCGTTGACCTGTGTATAAGAAACCGGCCGTTTCTTGATTGCGTGATAAATGCCGTTCAGCAGTTTGTTTCTGTCATACGGTTCGAGCGAGCTGTCACGCTTGACAACAACTCTCATGGGAATTTCGACAGATTCATAAGTAGTAAATCTTCTGCCGCATCTGAGGCATTCTCTGCGGCGGCGTTTTCGTTCTTCTGCGGGACGGGAATCGATTACTTTGGATTCCTCGTACTGACAATATGGACAGCGCATAATTTCACCCCTGTTTTATTATAGCAGAGTCTTCCGGCTTTGTCAAGAAGATGCTGATTTTCCGGCATTTTTCTCAATCCCGGAAATCATTCTGTCAAGCATTCTGTAATTGCTGACCAAATCGGAAATACCCCGGAAATTTTCCCGGTACAGTTCCAGCATGACAGAGCAGTCCGGATTATAATTATATAAAATTTCCAGAAAGCTCCGGATTCTGAAATCACCTGTTCCCAGAAGAAGGCAGTCGCCTTTTTCGCTGTGATCGCTGATATGTACATGTGCAGTATGGCTTCCCAGCATATGCAGAATATTGACGGGCGATTCCTGAGCGCGGACGGCCTGTTTGATATCCAGGACGAATTTTACCTGATTTCCAAGAATTTTGATCATCTCGCGCATAAACCGCAGGGAACCGGACTGACAGCGGCAGACGTTCTCCTGTGCAACGGTGACATGATACGCTTTTGCAGCATCTGCCAGTCTTGCAAAGCGTTCGCAGTAGCGTTCCGGTTCGACAGCAAGGCTTTGATAATTTCCATGCAGGACAAAGAATTCTGCGCCGAGCATCTGTGCGGCCTCGAATGTTTTCTGATAATATTCCAGCATATCAGAAACGCGGCGTTCATACCGGGAAAAGAGCATCATTGGTTCGATGGGACAGGTGAACGGATGCACACTCCGGCAGGTCATATCATAGCGGTTCATGATATCTTTCAGATTTGCGACAAATGCAGGATGCAGTTCGCAGTCGGAATTAAAAAATATCTCGACATGGGAAATTCCGTTGACTGCATAATTATACAATACTTCTTCCGTAAGTTCCGGATACATACATGCTGTCGAAACGCCTGCCTGCATAGAATTCACTCCTTTCCTGATGATTTTTCTCCGCAGATTTCAGAAATTCAAGCACTATAATTTTGAACAGCATCCTGTTCCGCTTTTTGGAGGAGTTCGTGATAATTCTCTGCAAGCGGCTCTGTCAGGGCACTTTCCAGCTGACAGAGTACAGAAGCGGCAGTTAATTCTTCGGCCTGATTCTGAAATTCTGCTGACCCGTTATCATGCAGAATTCTGAAAAGCCGTTCAAATAATACGAGTGCTTCGGCACTGGTTAAGTTGATCTGCATAGAATTCACCTGATTTCTGGATGTTTTTATTATCATAGCATATTTGACAGTATTTTGTCAAGGAAAAATTTCAGTTTTCAACATTCAACAGTTTAATTGTTGAAAAATTAATTTATTCTAATCCGCGTACGGTATACTGTTCCAAAGGCCGGGGCTGAATGATTTTCATAGAAAATTCAATAATTTCTGCCAGTTCTTTCCATTGTACGGGCATGATGCACCAGGCAGAATATTTCTGAACAGATTCGCCATAAATCTTGATACGATAGGAAAATCCGTCACAGCCTATGGGGATATTTTCCACAGCCGGAAGTTTTTTCTGATATAATTTTCTGACAGCCTGCGCCTGTACGTCTGTGAGTTTTTGAAATTTCAGCGGAGCAATCTGATTCAAATAATCATAAAATTTTCTTGATTTTACTATTTCTGTATAAGACGGCGGATTTTCTTCGCCGAAAAAATTTTTGGCGATTTTCAAGAATTCATCCCAATCGACGGCATAATTCCAGTAAAGAAAAATATCATATTCTTTTTGAAAAAACTGACAGCACAGCGGACGGCACAGCCAGCCATTGTCTACAGAAAATTCGATTAATAACTCATCATCTGAAAATTTAAAATCAGAATCAAAAAAATGATAAAACCAATGCATTGATATCACCTACAGCAAAAGCCCCTATCTGGAACAGACAGGGGCTTATCATTTTCAAAAAACAGAATAGTCAGACTCAGCCGATGACTCTTACACGGATTACGCCTTCGATAGCCTTGTTGGCATCAGCATCAGCATCGCCGGCAAGAATGGTATAGCCATAGCCTTTTTTCGTGCCTGTTGCAAGAACGGTGCCTTTGAGTTCCACGCCTTCTTTGTGGAGTACGCAGACTTTCTTGTCAGCATCGGCGGAAACGTTCGGGAAATTGACAGAATTCTTGATATTGCCGTTGTCGATATAATCAATCAGTTCGTTAGCGGCCATGATTGCGCAGTTATCTTCGGATTCTTCTGTAGAAGCACCCAGATGCGGAATTGCCACAATGCCGTCCACGTTGACAGTATCGGCATTCGGGAAGTCAGTTACATAAACAGTTACTTTTCCGGAAGCAAGAGCGGCTTTCAGGTCGGCATCGTTCACGAGTTCAGCTCTTGCGAAGTTCAGGATTCTTACGCCGTCCTTCATCTGATTGATGACATCAGCATTGACAAAGCCCTTTGTCTGGTCATTGCAGGGAACATGCAGAGTGATATAATCAGAAACAGCATAAACTTCTTCTTTAGTAGCAACCACTTTGCAGTAATCGGCCATTTCTTTGGCGGCCTCTTCGCTGAGGAACGGGTCAGTGCCGACAACTGTCATGCCGAGTGCATTAGCAGCCTGAGCGACTTTCTTACCGATCGCACCCAGTCCAATGATACCCAGAGTTTTGCCCATTGCTTCGATACCGCCGAACTGACTTTTGCCTTTTTCCACCTGAGCAGCAACATTTGTTTCGCCGTCCTTGAGGTCAGCAGCCCATGTCACAGCCTTGGTTACTTTACGGGATGCCAGGAAAATACCGGCAATCACGAGTTCTTTTACAGCGTTGGCATTTGCACCGGGAGAATTGAAAACAACAATGCCCTGTTCTGCGCATTTATCAACAGGGATATTATTAGTTCCGGCACCGGCACGGCCGATTGCCAGCAGTTCAGAACCGAATGCAAAATCGTGCATTTTAGCAGAACGCACCAGAATACCGGTCGGATTTTCGACAGCATCGCCGACAGTATATCTGGATTTATCAAACAGATCTGTACCGCAGGCAGCAATTTTATTCAGAGTCAGAATATTATACATGTTGAATTACCTCCAATAAAAAATATATATCAGAATTTCCCTGCCTGTGCAGACAGGGAAATCTGGAATAAGCAAACAGAATTACTTGTTATTTTTTTCAAATTCGGCCATGAAAGCAACCAGCTTTTCAACGCCTTCGATGGGCATAGCATTATAGATAGAAGCTCTCATACCGCCGACAGTTCTGTGACCCTTGAGGTTCTCGAAACCTGCTGCCTTAGCTTCTGCAACAAATTTCTTATCCAGTTCTTCGTTGCCTGTTACGAACGGAACGTTCATGATAGAGCGGTCTTTTTTCTCAACAGTGCCCTTGAAGAGTTCGCTCTGGTCAAGGAAATCGTACAGGATTTTAGCTTTCTTTTCGTTATGGGCCTTCATGCCTTCCAGGCCGCCCATGTTCTTAATCCACTTGAATACTTTGCCGCAGATGTAAATGCCATAGCAGGGCGGAGTGTTATACAGAGAACCATTGTCAGCCTGAATTTTCCAGTCCATCATAGTAGGAGTCTGCTTGAAAGCAGGGCCGTCAGCAATCAGGTCTTCGCGAACGATGACAATCTGCACGCCGGAAGGGCCTACGTTCTTCTGCACGCCGCCGTAAACCACGCCGTATTTGGTAACATCAATCGGCTCGGACAGGAAGCAGGAAGAAACATCGGATACCAGCACATGACCCTTTGTATTTGGCAGTTCCCAGTATTTTGTGCCATAGATCGTATTATTTTCGCAGATATATACATAATCGGCATCTTCCGGAATATCCAGGTCAGAGCAGTCCGGAATATAAGAGAATGTTTTGTCAGCAGAAGAAGCAACTCTTACCACTTCGCCGTATTTTTCGGCTTCGGCAGCAGCTTTTTTAGCCCACTGGCCAGTGATGATATAAGCGGCCTTGCCGTTCTTCATCAGGTTCATCGGCACTTCTGCGAATACCAGGGATGCGCCGCCCTGAAGGAAGATTACTTTGTAATTATCCGGAATATTCATCAGGTCTCTCAGGTCCTGTTCGGCTTCCTTGATAATCTGGTCGAACATTTTGGAACGGTGGGACATTTCCATCACGGACATGCCGCAGCCTCTGTAATCCATCATTTCTTCTGCGGCTTCCTTGAGGACTGCTTCGGGCAGGACAGCAGGGCCTGCGCTGAAATTGTAAACTCTTGCCATTGCAAAAAACTCCTTTTCGTGATTTAGAATAAAAAATTAACGCTGTCTGGTTACAGACTTAACAGTAATTATTATACTATTTTTTACCGGATAAGTCAAGCGATTTGCAGTAATTATTTGATAACGTGGATTTATTTTGTCACATCTGCAATAAAAAGACAATTGTATTTTGGTGAAATACACTATGATCTTTGTTATTTTTTTAACAATCCTGCTGCGATTCTGCTTTTTTTCCTGAGAGCAGGTGATTTCCGGCACTATGCGTCCGGTTAATCTGTTCTGATAATATACTATCGGTTTAATGTTCACAAATAATTTAAAAATATTTCAACGAAATACCATTGATTTTTTAAATCAAAAAGGCTATAATAAGTTTAAAATAGAACGGAATTTCAATTTTACATCTAGTACAGCAATTGACAGAAAGGGTGTATATTTATGAGCAACAAGATCAAACAAAAGGGACTTACATTGATAGAACTGGTAATTGTAATTGCAATTATCTCCATTCTTCTTGCAATTCTTGCGCCGTCCATCTGGGGCTATATCAATCTTTCCAAGAAAAAGGCAACCATTTCCAATGCCCGCATTATTTACGAAGCCTGCACGCTGACACTTGTGACCGATGACGAAGCAACCACATCGTTCCGCACGCCGCAGAGCCAGTGGACAGTCTATGAGGCTACTCCGGAAGGAAAAACCGTCAGCACAACTTACAAATACAATAATAAAGAATATATCATTCCCAGATGTGAAAAGAATATCTCCAAAATCAGCGACTTCAAAATCAGAAAAGGCAACTATCCTATTACCGTAATCGCCCGTGTGGATGGAAAATCTCATCCTACAGGGGCCACAGGGGCAGATCCTACTCATATTACAAGAACCTTCAATACATGGGACTATTCTGATGCCAGATACAAAGTATTTGTAGATAAAATGTCAGCTGTTGTAGACCGCACGCCGAGTGTCCGGGGCGGAAAAGAGTTCCCGGTCAAAATGCCGTACAACGACCGTGCAGATGACGGCTATCTTCCGCTGGTGCGCTGGCTGATTGTCCGCCGTCTGGATACTGACGATGTAGAAATCTGGGCAGGCGACGGCTATAAAGCAGAAAACGGCCCGATTTACCGTGTATATCCGGATCCCAACAGCAATTATTTCTAAGATTGAACAAATCCCCTCTCTGAAAACCGAGAGGGGATTTTTTTCATCGCAGGTCACACCCGGCCTGCGCAAGCATATTCCAGGTAGCGCAGTCCACATCGCCTGTGACAGGCAGAGCGCACATTTTCTGAAACAGCTGTACAGCCCTGACCGTATCGGCATCATAACTGCCTGTCAGGCGTACTGTAGGAAGATTGCTGTATTTCTGCGAGAGCGCAAATAATATTGCCTGAATGACCGAAATTGTAAAGCAGTGTGCGCCCGGCCGCAGAACTGTATTTTTCTTAACCGGAAACGCCTCCAGAGGCTGCGGCGGCATATCCAGATCTTCCCTGTAGACAGAGACGATTTTATCCCATGTAGCCTGATTAGTCTCCCCTGTCTCAGTCAGGTGGCAGAATTTCTGGAATGCCCGGACAGCATCCTGTGTTTTCTGGTCATAAACTCCTGTCGGAATCACGCAGGGAATTTCCGGATGATCATAAGAAATTGCATTGAGATATTTCTGCAATTCCAGAATATGCGCTTTTTTCTGCGCCTGTGTATAAGCCATAGCATCACCCCTCGCTCCGGATTACATAGCCCGGTGCCTGATAAGGCCGTTTATCGTAGCCGAATTTCAGATCAGAATACAATCCGCTGACAGCATCCCATGTCACAACGCCGACAGCTCCGTTTTCCGGAAGGCCGGAATATCGCTGAAAAGCCGTAACAGCGGCTCTTGTCAGGGGGCCGAAATATCCTGTATTCCGTACAGCCGGAATTTCCGGTATCGTCTCATGAATAAAGCTGAGATATTCCTGCAAAATTCTGACATAATCGCTTGTCACGCCCTCCTGGAGCACTGTTCCCGGATAAGGCAGGGGAATATATTCGGCATCTTCCGTGGGGATAGACTCGACAATTCCGGCATAGGCACGGTAGATATCATCCCAGGTGCGTTCATCCACCACGCCGGTCTGCGGCAGACCGAACAGCCGCTGAAACGCCCGGACAGAAATCTGTGTCTGATCATCGAACACACCTGTAATTCTAAGCGGCGGGACGGCTTCATAATATGCGCCGATGACTGCAAGAAAATACTGCAAGCCCCGCACCTGTTCGTTTTTCATATCTTCGCTGAGTGTTTCCTGGAACTGTGTAGGAAATTCACCCGGGGAAATGCCTTCAGAATCCAGTTCGGCAAGGCGTTTTACACTGGTATAGATATATTCTATTTTATACCAGGTTGCCTTATCGATTGTCCCTGTCTCCGGCAGGTTGAACACGCGCTGGAATACTCTGACAGTATTTTCTGTAGCAGAATCGTAATAGCCGTTGGCATCCGGAATTTTCGGAACAGCAGGATAATTTCTGGAGATACGGTTCAGCTGAATCTGTGCCGTCTGGACAGAAGGGCTGGAATTTCCCGGAACAAGCACAGTCCCCGGATAAGAGGGCGTATTAGTCCGGACAGGAGCATTTTTCACAATAGTAATATCATCTCCGTAGTAATATTGCAGAATCTCATATGGTAGAAGGCCCTGTTTAGCCAGATCGACAGTTCCCCACTGTGAAAGGCCGCTGCATGTGACGGTTGTACCATTGCAGAAAGCAGCAAACAGCGGTTCCACTCTGTCTTCCCGGCGGATATAGTCATCAAACAGTTCATCGACCAGCCGGGAGATATTATCATAAATTTCGCGGCCTTCTATGAATTTCTGGTCATACTGCGTAACGGCAGTAATATCAAACGGATAGCCCCGTGACCGGTACCATTCTGTATAGATTCTGTTCAGTGCAAACGATGTAATTGCATAAATATTTGCCCGGAGCGATGTTTCCGGCCAGGTAGGATAAATTTCGCTGGATGCCACATTCTTGATATAATCCGGAAACGGAAGTGTCACATTGGCGGCATTTTCATCCGGTGCGCCCAGATGTACAGTAATATTCTGCGGAATAAACGGTTCACCTGTCAGCATTCAGACACCTCCTGCCTCGGACGGAAAGACAATTGTTTCGGCATCCTCATCCACAGCCAGCGGCAGAGGAATCATCTGGAATTCCTGCCGGGAAGTGACTCCGGCAAAAATAGGCACATCGCGGGCTTCTTCCCTGAAATAGCCGGAAGCATAGATTTTGATATCACAAACGGCATAAGGTGTAGGATTATCCGGATCCTGTGACAGTGAAGCCGGCGGAGCAGGGAGCTTTACAACGGGCGTTCTGCCGCTTTCGTCAGTCACAAGCAGATAATTCAGCTGCAAACTGTCGCCGATTCTGGTATAGACCGTCACTCTTGCGCCGGGCACGGGATAGGCACTGTCTGCGGAAGCCGCAACAATATACAATTCACCTTCGGCAGTATTGCGCTTATCATATTCAGCCTGTGCCTGCCATTCGCTTGGCAGAGAAGGTATTTCCGGCTGAATATATTCCGGAAGAACGGGGTCTTCATAATCTTCTTCCGGAATTTCTTCCACGATAGGTTCGGGGAGTTCAGGTTCAGGGATTTCTTCCTCGATGGGTTCGGGGAGTTCGGGTTCAGGAATTTCTTCTTCGATAGGTTCAGGGAGTTCAGGTTCGGGAATTTCTTCCTCGATGGGTTCGGGAAGTTCAGGTTCAGAAAATTCCGCATTTGCAGGGAGAGCCATTCGCGGCTGAGGCCGGGGCGGTCTGGGAGGGCGCGGCGGCTGGGGCGGCGGAGGAGGAGGGCAGGGCGGACAGATAGGCGGTTCCGGCGGCCGGGGCGGCGGAGGAGGCGGCACAGGCGGCCGGCGCGTGGTATACATGCGCATCATTTCTTCACGATATTTCCGGGCAAGTTCAGAAACAGAATCTGACATGCTGACAACCTCGCTTTCAGTTAGTTTCTGTGAAAGCTTATGCCGGACAGGGGTCAGATATGCATAAAAAAATCCCCGTTCTCTGAGAAAACGGGGATTATTGATTCAATTCAGTTTAGCCGAGGGTGACAACAACTTCGTGAACGCCGTCAGCCTGTGCAGGAATGACATTGCCGTCCACAGCCTTGCCGTCCACGGTCATGGAAACAACGCCCTTGCAAACGTGGTCAGGATTCTTGACCGTGATATTATAAGTTGCGCCGCGGAACTGACGTGCAGCGGTAAAGCCGTCCCATTCGTGAGGAATAGAAGGATCTACTTTCAGGCCGTTCCAGTCGGGCATAATTCCCAGAATATACTGAGAAACTGCAACGAAATTCCATGCAGCCGTACCAGTCAGCCAGCTGTTTTTAGCTTCGCCGTGACGGGCAGCATCTTTTCCGGCGATCATCTGTGCATAAACATAGGGTTCAGTTCTGTGCAGGTCGGAATATTTTTCTTCTCTGTAAGCCGGGGCAATCTTGGAATAATATTCAAATGCCTTGTCACCGCGGCCGGCATACGCTTCGGCGCAGATAATCCATGCATTGTTATGGCAGAAGATACCAGCATTTTCTTTATAGCCTGCCGGATAAGTAGAAATTTCGCCGTATTGTACATAATATTTTGTAAATGCCGGATTGTTCAGAACAAGACCGTGTTCAGAATTCAGATATTTATCGATAGAATTCAGAGCCTTGATATCTGCGCCCTGCTCCTTGCCGACTTCGGACATGACCATAAAGCCCTGCGGTTCGATGAAGATTTTGCCTTCTTCGCATTCTTTGGAGCCCATTTTTGCGCCGGTATCGTCATAGGCTCTTAAGAACCATTCGCCGTCCCAGCCGTATTTCATGATATTATCTTTCATCTTGTCGATTTCAGCCTGAGCAGCCTTTGCGCCTTCTTCATCGCCCTTATATTTGCAGAGATCTACATAAGCAGGGCCGGCATATGTGAACAGACCTGCAACCATGAGGGATTCTGCAATTTTAGAATACTTGTCCTCGCCGTATTTGGGAGAAGTGGAAGTCTGGAAGGATTCGCCGGGTTCTTCGCTCCAGCAGGAAAGATTGATGCAGTCGTTCCAGTCAGCGCGCATAGCCAGCGGCAGACCGTGAGGGCCTACATTCTGTGCTACATGATAGAAGCTCTGCTTCAGGTGATGCATCATAGTCTGTGCCTTGGAAGCATCGTTATCATACGGAACCATTTCATCCAGAATGCCGTAATCGCCGGATTCTTTGATATAGGCAGCTACAGAAAGAATCATCCACAGCGGGTCGTCAGAGAAGTCGCCGCCGATTTCGTCATTGCCCTTCTTCGTCAGGGGCTGATACTGATGATAGCATCCGCCGTCCTCGAACTGTGTAGAAGCCAGGTCAATCAGACGTTCTCTTGCACGGTCAGGAATCTGATGCACAAAGCCCAGCAAATCCTGATTGGAATCGCGGAAGCCCATGCC
>DFJS01000074.1:0-279 GCA_002373165.1 Ruminococcus sp. UBA3665 | reverse complement strand
TCCAGATATTGACCATTCTGTTCATTTTGTCATCCGGAGTCTTGACAGTATACTTGGAGAGCAGGGCATTCCACATAGCTTTGAGTTCAGCCAGGCCTTCTTCTACTTTTTCAGTTGTATTATACTGCTGAATCATTTCATAAGCACGGGATTTATTAAGGCTCTTGCCGTCGGAGAGGAATTTTTCACTCTTAGGATTTTCCACATAGCCCAGAATGAAGATTAATTCTCTTGTTTCGCCGGGTTTGAGGTCTACAGCGATGCAGTGGGAAGCAATCG
>DFJS01000077.1 GCA_002373165.1 Ruminococcus sp. UBA3665 | reverse complement strand
TCACTTCCCATATGATTGAAAATCCCGTTCTGATTGATAAATACATGATGGGTACGGAAGTTGAAGTAGATGCCATCTGCGACGGAAAGGATTTCCTGATTCCCGGCATTATGGAACACGTCGAACGCGCCGGGGTACATTCCGGCGACTCAATTTCGATTTATCCGGCGCAGAATCTCTCTAAGAAAATCACAGAGACAATTATAGAATATACCAAACGCCTTGCCCTTGCCCTGCATGTTTCCGGGCTGGTGAATATTCAGTACGTTGTCTACCGGGGAGAAGTCTATGTCATCGAAGTCAATCCGCGTTCTTCCAGAACCGTGCCGTATATCAGCAAAGTAACGGGAATCCCCATGGTAGATATTGCGACAAAAATCATGTTCGGCGCAACACTGAAAGAACTCGGCTATGAAACAGGCCTTCATCCTGCCGGAGATTATGTTGCTGTCAAAGTGCCTGTATTCAGTTTTGAGAAGCTCCAGGATGTGGATACTATGCTGGGGCCTGAAATGAAATCGACAGGCGAATGTTTAGGCATTGGCAAAAATTTTGAAGATGCTCTTCTGAAAGGCCTTGTTGCCGCCGGATATGATCTCAAGAAAGAGGGCGGCGTACTGATTTCCGTCCGTGACAGCGAAAAGAAAGAAATGATTCGCATTGCCGAAAAATTTTCCCGTATGGGCTTTGAACTCTATGCCACCAGCGGAACGGCAAGCTATCTGAACAGAAACATGATTGCAACCAACACGGTCAGAAAAATTTCGGAAGGCTCGCCTAATACAATTGATTTGCTGGAATCCGGAAAGATTCACTATATGATTTCGACTTCTGCCAAAGGCCGTATGCCTGCCCGTGACAGCGTGAGAATGCGCCGGAAATCCGTAGAGCGTTCCATCTGTTCGCTGACGGCTGTTGATACTGCAAATGCTCTTGCGAATGTGCTGTTATCCGGCAGAACCATGAATGATGTAGAATTAATTGATATTACAAAAATTTAAATTCAGAAAGGCGGTTAAAAATGGGTAAAAGCAAAAACAATTATCCTTATTTGGGCTCAATAGCTTCGGTACTTTCAGAAAATCTAAATGAAGAATTTCAGATAGAATACAATGTATTAATCAGATATATCGGAAGCAATAACAACGTTGTGATTCCGGCCTGGGTTACTGTAATAGGAAAATTTGCATTCAGTGAACATTCGATTTCTTCTGTGCAAATTCCGGACAGTGTAACAGAAATCCAAGGCGGTGCCTTTTCCTTCTGTCTTGATCTTACGACTGTAACTATTCCGGACAGTGTAACAGTTATCGATAATTCAGCTTTTTGGGGATGTTCCAGTTTAAAAGAAGTCTCTCTGCCAAAGGGTATTAAACTCGGAACAAGTGCCTTTCCTCCGGATACTCGAATTACTTACAGAGACAAAAAAAATCCGTCTCTTAGCGAAAAAGACAGAAATGTAAATTCCGCTTCCGGTTCCAGAGTAATCAATGCCAGTTTTATTCTGCATGAAGGAATACTGCAAACTTTCCTGGGAGGCGAAAAAACATTTATCATTCCCGATCAGGTAAAAATCATCGGAGAATCTGCTTTTGCAAGATGCACAGAACTGATTTCAATCGAAATTCCTGACAGCGTCGAGGCAATCCGTGACTGTGCCTTCGCCTGCTGCAATAATCTGAAAGAAATTACTCTTCCCCAGAATATCAAAATCGGTGAAAATGTGTTTTATCAGTGCCAGAATCTGAATATTATCAAAATCCGTTTCGCCGGCGGAGCCGTGGGAACGTTTGACAAGACTGCTTTGACAACCATGTTCCAGAAATTATAATTTTTTCCGCGATTATCAAATAAAAAAACGCCGCCCGGAACTTTTGCTCCGGGCGGTATTTATGACAGCATCATGCCTGCTTACTGATTCAGGAAATCCGCCATTGTAATCTGAACTCTGGGATTGCCGTTTTCGTCAGGGTCGAGCATTTTGACTTCCTGCATGACAATCGGCGTATCGGGTGCAGAAATCGCTCCGTCATTGCCCATTGAGCGCGGCACATTCAGGAAGTTATCCACAACTTCCATTCCCTGTGTGACTTCGCCGAATGCGGCATAATTGCCGTCCAGGAATGCGCAGTCCGTATAGCAGATAAAGAACTGGCAGGATGCGCTGTCAGGGTCGGAACTTCTGGCCATAGAGACAACGCCTCTCTGATGGGAAAGCGTATTTTCCACGCCATTGGAAGAGAATTCGCCTTTGATTTTCTGTTCACTGCCGCCTGTGCCTGTTCCCAGGGGGTCGCCGCCCTGTGCCATAAAGTCGTTGATAACTCTGTGGAATGTCAGACCGTTATAAAAGCCCTGAGAAACAAGCGATTCAAAATTTTCGCAGGTAATGGGAGCAACATCGGGATAAAGTGTCATGACGATGATATTATCATCAGAAACGGGGGCAGAATTTTCGCCTGCCGTGCTGTTATCCTGTGCAGGAGCCGCTTCCGCAGCGGCCGGAGAAGTTTCAGCGGAATTATTTTCTGTAGACTGTCCGCATCCTGTGAACAATGCGAGGGTCATAAGTGCACAAATGAGTAATTTTTTCTTCATAGCAGATAAAAACTCCTTTCAGGAATGGTTCGCACGGTTCAGCCATGCAAGAGCGACATCCAGTGCTTCATAGAGATTATCACGTTCCGCCTGTTTTTTAATATCAGGATGTTCCAGATCGGTAGACATCTGATAGATTTTAATGCTTTTGGAAACGATAAGATCCTGCTGTTTCTGTGCTTGTTCTATTTTGAGGTACACCACATAGGGGTCACTCATATAGCCGAAATAAATTTCATTTTCTTTGCGGACAATGGGGTAATTCTTATACATCATCATAATAAATTAACTCCTTTCTGTACGGCACAGCAGAAAAAATCACTGCCATGTCATGATAAAATCTTCATCGGGATTATCGAATATTTCAATATTGTGCAGAACCGTATCTACACAGGAGGAACGTATTTTATAAGTGGGCACACCATCCACTGCAATCATAGAAGTCAGCCCCGACAGCCGGTAGAAAGAAATTGTATAATCTTCCCTTCCGTTCTGGGTTGCAAGGTGCACTTCGGCATCCGGCGCATGATCAGGAAGCTCCATATCCAGGAATAATTCTTCGCCGTAGATATACAGCAGGAATTTATAGAACAGCCGGAAGCGTTCCGTATCGCATTCCTGTCCGTTTTTGGTGACGATATAATCATCCTGATTTGTACCCTGGCCGGCAAAAGCGAGTTTTTCATCTCCGGCAGTGACATCCAGCCGGGCGATATTCCAGACATATGTGCCGAAAATATTAGCAGAAGTAATATCTCCCGGCTGAACCGTTGTCCAGACGGCGCGGGTATCGGCGACCCCATACAGAATATCTGTACCCTCCAGAAGTGTATAATATGCAGTCGAACCGGATGCCGTTGTATAGGTATTTCCGAATTTTAAAACATAGGTATTTCCGTCATCACAGGACATTGTCACAGTACAGAACGGGTCATTCAGCCCGGCATTTTCAATTTCTTCTTCAGAAGGATGAATTGCCGCGATTTCGGCAGCAGTCAGTCCGAACATGCCGTTTGTGATATCAGAAGATTTTTCTACATTCAGATATGCAAATACGGGTTCTCTTAGCACATGTGTTGCAGCAGTGCCCCCGACAGAAGTATCTTCTACATTTTCATAAGCATATTCCATATAGAGATCATAATCCAGATTTTTTCTCTGTACTCTCAGGGATTCCACAATCGGATACTGATCATCCGCCGGCTTTTCCAGAATGACAGTAGAAAAGAAAAAGTTGATATTTTTCTGATAATTTGCCATCAGGGAAGTTTTAATCAGATAGACACTGCCGTTGACGGCGCAGTAAGTTTTGGTGCTGTCCATTGGCGAAACACTGCCGACAGAAAATGCAAAATCCGTACCGTCACGATAATGCATGACAACATCGGCCGCAGGAGTGCTCAGTCCGTATTTTGCGAGATCTTCCGGATTTTCTTCAATCAGCTGATCGGCGGAAAGACTGCTTGCATTCTTGACAAGCGTGGAAAGATAGTCTTTATCCAACGGAATGGATTCATAGCCTTCTATCGTATAGACAGCATCTGTATCCTCAGTTTTGTCGGCCATCTGGTAGACACGGAACTGGTCTGTATTGGAGATCTGAATTTCAGTCAGATCGTCAGCTGATTCGTCATTCAGCAGAATGGCTTTGTCTTCGTCATCGAGCAGCTGATTGGCCAGCGAACTGACATCGACAGAATCAGTTTCTTCTTCCGGACCGGGATTCAGGAGCAGGACAGCCGTCAGTGCACCGCCCAGAATCACGAGTGCCGCAACGGCGGCGATCAGAGTTCTGATATTTTTAGAAAGTCCTTTTTTTTCAGGATTTTCGCTGACTGTCACAGGGGCATCTGCAAAGAACGTATCCATACCGGCCTGACTGTCTTCTGTATCCTGCTGCTGTGAAAACTTTTTCTCACTCATTTGTTTCTTCTCCTTAAGAATACCAGAACGCCGACAGCGGCCACAGCGGAAGGAATTGCAAATACAAAGAAATGAATGCCCCGCACACCTGCTGTTGTAATGGTAATAGTCTGTTTGGTCAGATTTTTAGAGGCAATGACAAGATTATTATCTTTTCCGGCCAGATGGTTCATCACAGTAACCAGATACTGTGCATTATTATAAGAAGCATCCTGCATCAGATTGGCATCACACAGCATCATAGAACCAAGTACCAGGATATTGCTGTCATGTGTGATATTATTTTCAATATTTTTTCTGGAAGTGACTGCGGCAATAATCTGCGAACCGACCGGAGTTTTATCTGCCTCACTGGTATCTTTGCCCATTTCGCTGAAATAGACAGAATCGGAACTTTTCAGCAGAGCCGTAGTAATACCGCTTGTTTTGGAATCCCATAACAAATTGATGGAACGGCACAGCGGCGCGGCAATCGGCAGAGCGGTATTCGGCAGACCGGCACTGTAAGTTTCCTCGGCGATTACTGCAACCGGGACGGATACAGCACCTGTGCTGACAGACAGCGCAACCTGCTGTGCGGCACTGGAATCGCCTTCCAGCACCAGATTATTTGTCACCTGAATGCCCCATGTTTCCAGAAATTCGTCAAGATTAGGCGTATCTGCACGGATAAATCCGGGAATATAGACCAGATCTCTGTCATAATTGCCCTGATTATACAGAAAAGCAGAAAGCTTGTCAATTCCGTTTGCGGTCAGGTCATTGACCGGCGCGGGCAGCAGCAGCATATCGAATTTTTCAGTATCGAATTCATCAGTATACAGGTCAATTTCTTCGATATTATAGCCGTTTTTATAGAGTGTATTAGCCAGCGCATTCAGCGGACTGCCGCTGAACTGGGTATTATAAATCGGCTGACCGTTTGCCATGGAAATCACGCCGACAGTAACGGGGTCGGCATCAGTTACATTCATGAGTGCCGAAGTCAGATTCTGTTCGCCGGAAAAGCCCGTGATGGCATCTTCCAGCGTTCCCTGACCGTAATAATACTGCATATATTTCTGCTGATCGTAATCAAACAGATTGCCTATTTTGACAACTCTTAATTTAGACTCATCGGCAGCGTTGGAGATAATAATATCGCCTTCTGTGAGAGATGCGGAATAATTTGCCTGATATTGATTGACAATATCCGGATTGGTAGAAGGGTCAATATAACTCAGATGAATTTTACCGGAATACTGTGTATATCTTTCCAGCAGTTCCGATACCATCTTGAGGGATTCGCCGCTTGTCTGAAAATTGCTTTCTGCCATCAGGACAGTAAAATTGACATCCTGATTCAGAGATTTCAGATAGCTGATGCTTTCTTCGGAAATTTCATATTTTGCATCTTCGGTAAGATCCAGTTTCAGCGGATATTTTTCAACCAGAACGCTGACAAGAACATTCAGCAGAATCACTGCTGCCACAACGGCACAGGTAATTGCCGTAGCAATGCCGCCGTATTTGAGTTTTTTTAATTTGGCGGCACTTAATTTTTTCTTTTCTTTTTTTGGTTTTTCGGGGGATTTTTTTTCTTCCGGCTGTGTTTCCGGATTTTTTTCCAAATCTGCCATGACATCTGCCTCCTTAGCTCCAGCGGCGTTTCTCGAATACTCTCACAGTGAAGAAATTGAATAATACTGCCGTACTAAGATAGAACAGCACACTGGAAAGATTAAAAATGCCGCAGGTAAATTCATAATATCTGGTATAGAAAGACAAATCGTACAGCAGACTCTGAAGCCAGCCGATTTTTACAAACGATGCTACTACATCAATCAGGAACAGCATGGCAAGGCAGACAATGCCGCCGACTGCCGCCACGACCTGATTTTCGGTCAGGGATGAAACAAACAATCCGATGGCAATAAATGCCGCGCCGACAAGAATTACAGCCAGATAATTGGCAATCAGCGTCAGCCATGCCACAGAACCGTATAAACTCAGAATCAGCCCGTACAGAAACACAATGCTGACAGCAATCAGAAACATGGTCAGGGCTGCAAAATACTTTCCCAGCACAATGCCTGTCAGCGAAACAGGAGCTGTCAGAAGTCCCTGTTCGGTTCTTTGTTTTTTCTCTTCACTGAACAGACGCATTGTCAGAATGGGAATCAGAAAAATGCTGATGAAAAATAAAGTGGAAAAAACGCCGGATAAATTTGTCGAACCTACTGTAATATTATCCAGCGAAAAAAACAAACCGGAGAAAATATAAAACACTGCCAGAAAAATATAGGCAATGCTCGACGAAAAAAATGCGCCGATTTCTCTGCGATAAATAGCACCCATTATTTTTCGTCTCCTTTCTGGGCAAGCTGAATATTTTCGCCCATTGTAATTTTCAGGAAGATATCTTCCAGAGTCATTTCCATTGTTTTCAGAGTAAGAATATCCCATTCATGCTCCCGTGCAATGCGGTTGATATCGCGGCGGATATCAATGCCGGGGTCTGCCTCGATTTCGTATTCATAAATACCAGGTTCGCGTTCCATATCGGCGCGGATGTATTTAATGCCGGGCAGAGCGCGGACAGCCTGAAGGATTTCGGCGCGCTGGCCGTCAATTCTTGCCATGATTCTATGGTCTGTTGTGACTTTATTGGAAAGATTGGTTGCCGTATCATCCGCGGCGACAACGCCGTGATTGATAATAATGACTCTGTCGCATACGGCCTGAATTTCAGAAAGAATATGCGAAGAAAGAATTACAGTATGATTTTTCCCCAGTCTTTTGATTAGAGTCCTGATTTCGACCATTTGTTTCGGGTCAAGGCCGACAGTAGGTTCATCCAGAATTAAAACCGGCGGATTGCCGATCAGTGCCTGTGCCAGCCCCACGCGCTGTTTATAGCCTTTGGATAAATTCTTGATAATTCTGTTTTCAACATCGGCAATTTTACAAAGTGTCAGTACATCTTTTAAATGCGATCTTCTGGGAAGCCTGCATTTTTTCAGGTCAAACACAAAATTCAGGTACGAATGCACTGTCATATCCACATACAGCGGAGGAATTTCCGGCAGATAGCCGATATAGGATTTTGCTTTGACGGGATCTTCCAGAATATCCACGCCGTTGATGAGTGCCTGACCGGAAGTAGAAGAAATATAACCTGTCAGCATATTCATCGTAGTGGATTTTCCGGCACCGTTAGGCCCCAGAAAGCCTAAAATTTCGCCGTCATGAACGGTAAAACTGATGTCATTGACGGCTTTTTTGTCTCCATAATGTTTTGTCAGATTTCTGACTTCAATCATGAGAAATTCTCCTCTCCTTATTATTTCTAGAATCTACTATACTATAGCTATGTGTCAGTTTTGTGACAGAAAGCAGAAAATTCAGGATTGTAAATCTTTTGTCATTTGTTCTGTGAGAGCTTCAACAGAAGAAAATTTCATTTCCGGCCGGATAAATCTCAATAATCTGACAGTCAGAAAATTTCCGTACAAATCGCCGGAAAAGCCTTCCAGATAAGTTTCTGCCAATGGCAGTCCCTGATAATTTACAGTTGGTTTCATGCCGATATTGGTTAAAGATTTAAATTTCTGACCGTTCGGGAGTTCTGTTTCAGAAGCATACACGCCGAACTTCGGGACAAGCTGATTTTCACAGAACAGCTGATTGATTGTCGGAAATCCGATAGTTCTGCCAAGCTGTGCGCCGTGGGTGACTTCCTGCCAGATCTGGTAGGGCTGTCCTAAAAAGAGATTTGCTTTTTCAATTTCGCCGTTTAATAATAATTTCCGGATTTCAGTAGAAGAAATTTTTATATTTTCTTTCATGACATCTTGAATCACATGCACACGGAAACCGAACCATTTTCCGAACTGTTCCAGATCATGCACATCACAGGCGGCATGTTCCCCGAAACGAAAATTTTCACCGCAGCAGACATCTTTGGCATACAGTTTTCTGTACAGAATTTCTTTTGCAAACGTTCTGCCGTCCATGCTTCTGATACTGGAAAACGCCGGCGCATAAACATGCCGTATTCCGGCCTGATATATAATTCTTCTCCGGACAGCAGACGGATATAAATACCCGGAACTGTTTTTTACAGAAATCATATCTTCCGCCCGGAAGGCAAATGCACAGGCAAGCCGTCCTTTTTTTTGATATAAATCATATACAGCATTCAGAACGGCTCTGTGTCCGAGATGTACGCCGTCAAACACACCTAATGCAATGGCGGCTGGTCTTGTGTATTCTCTCATGATTCTGCTCCTCTCGGTTCACAGAGATTGCGTTCTATTCTAAGGCAATCGTTTTCAGAATCCGTCACAGCTGTGCCGAGAAATCCGTCCGGCATTCCGCAGACAGCATAACGTTTCTGATTTTCCTGCAATTGGGAATTCAGCTGTGAAAGGCCTAATTTCACGCCGTTTCTGTAATGAATCGTCTGCTGTGGGCTGAGTAGTATTCTGGGAAGAGTATCAAATGCTTTTTCAACAGGAAGCAGGACAGAATCCAGCATATTTTTCCCGGCGAATTCCTGAATCTGTTCCAGTGTCAATGCATGATCGATAACAAAACCGCTTGCCATCGTGCGTTTCAGGCTTGTCATGACAGCACCGCAGCCGAGAGCCTGCCCCATATCATGAATCAGCGTCCGGACATAAGTGCCTTTTCCGCAGTGCACCAGCAGCACGCCTTCGCCGGATTCCGGATGATATTCTTCGCACTGCATCCGGATAATCGTTACCGGTCTTGCCTGACGGGCGATTTCTTTCCCTTCTCTGGCGAGTTCATAAAGCCGTTTTCCGTTTACCGAAACTGCCGAATACATAGGGGGAATCTGCATAATTTCGCCTTCGGGGCATACTGCCTGAATCTGTTCTCTGTCCAGAATATGCGAAAAATCATGTGTTTCCAGAATTCTGCCTGTCACATCCTGGGTATCGCTGATTTGTCCCAGGCGGAACCCGGCAGTATAGATTTTATCTTCATTTGGCAGAATGCCGCAGGCCTTCGTGGCATAACCGACGAATACCGGCAGAACGCCGGTTGCCATCGGGTCGAGTGTTCCGGCATGGCCGAGACGGCGCATTTTCAGAATTCCCCGGAGTCTGGCAATGACATCAAATGATGTGTAGCCTTGCGGCTTGTCAACACAGAGAATGCCGTTCATCATGCCAGAGCCTTTGCGACAGCGTTCAGGAGTGTTGTACGGATTTCATCTGCTGTGCCCTGCATCTGACAGCCGGCCGCTCTGACATGGCCGCCGCCGCCGAATTTAGCACAGATTTCCGAAACGTTCACCTGATCTGTAGACCGCAGGGAAATTCTGTACCAGTTATCGTCCTGTTCCCGGAGGGTAATGCCGACTTCCACGCCGTCGGGCTGGAGCGGCAGACTGGTCAGGCCTTCCATATCTTTCTGATTGATATGATTTTCCTTGCAGATAGCCTTAGTTTCCCAGATCATCGTGCATTTTCCGTCAAGATGATATTCCATCTGACTGAGCATCAGCATTTCTGCGCGGATTCTGGAAGGTGTTTTGACATCGAACATCTTTCTGTTAATCAGGTCATACCGGATCTGCGGAAATTCCCGCATAATTTCCGAAACGATCAGATGTGTGTCTGCCCCTGTGCAGCTGAATTTAAAACAGCCTGTATCCGTCGCAATGCCTGTATAGAGGCATTTTGCAATCTGTTCATTGAACGTCACGCCAAGTTCGCGATAGATTTTATACAGCACTTCGCAGGCAGAAGAAGCATCCGGTTCCACATATGCCTGATGTGCATAGCCGTCATTGGAGATATGATGATCAATGCAGAGTTCCACTTTTCCGGCGTAAGTTTCCCGGAACGTACCAAAGCGGCTTTCATCGGCGCAGTCAACAGAGATAATATTTCCGGCCGGGAATTCCTCTTCCTGTTCTTCCGGCAGAAGAAACTGAAAGCGTTCCGGGATGGGATCCATGCAGACAACTTTGGCGCGTTTGCCCAGCAGTTTCAGCACAGCCTGGAGCGAATAGCCGGATCCGATGCAGTCGCCATCAGGATTCATATGAATCAAAATATGCACATCGCGGCAGTTTTTAAGAAATTCGGCAGCAGCCGGGATATCAATCAGCTTCGACATTGGCATCCTCCTTGTGTGTTTCTATCTGGCTGAGTTTTCTGGTGACTTCTGCGCCTCTTGCGATAGAATCATCGGCAATAAAAGTCAGTTCGGGACTTTTGCGCATTTTCAGTCTGGCGAACAGTTCGCGCCGGATAAATCCGGCCGCACTGCGCAGACCTTTGACGGATTGTCTGGTATCTTCCATTCCCAGCAGGCTGGAGACGTACACTTTGCAGTGCGAACCGTCTCCGGCGAGCTCCACGCGGACAACAGAAAGCATACTGCTGACTCTGGGGTCTTTCACCTGGCGCAGAATATCTGTCAGTTCTCTGTGAATATCTTCGGACATGCGGCTGTTTTTAAAACTTGGCATTACACATCATCCTTTCCGTCTGTTTCAGAATCTGAAATTATATAATCTGCATTATCAGATGCAAAGAATGTTCCTCCCTCGATTGCTTCTTCCAGTTCCTCACTGCTTTTTTCATAAGTCAGCATTTCTTCGGCAGGAATGGGCACTGTCACTTCGGCGAATTCGTCAGGTTCTTCGGGTTCTTCGGGCTTTTCCACAGCGGAGCACTGTCCCAGCAGGATTCTTTTGACGGATTCAAAAAAGAAAATATCCACGGGGCCGAATTCTTCCCATGCAAGTGCTTCATCGCAATACTGAAGCATATCTTTTGTACTCATTCTGGTATATTCCATGACTGTATTCCCCCTTCATGGGTTTTTGGAGATTATTCCGGCTGATATTCCTCCATGATATAGGCTTCAAAAATATCTCCGGACTTGATATCATTGAATTTTTCAAGACTGATGCCGCATTCGTAACCGCTGGCCACTTCCTTGACAGCATCTTTGAATCTTTGCAGTCCGGCGATATGGTCATCTGCGATGATAATACCGTCGCGGACAATTCTGATCTGGCACTGTCTGGTAAGCTTGCCTTCGAGGATATAGCTTCCGGCAACGGTACCGACACTGGAAATCTTGAATACTTCGCGGACTTCGGCCTTGCCGAGGATGACTTCGCGGAATTTGGGCGCAAGCATACCTTTCATGGCAGTAGAAATTTCTTCAATCGCATCGTAGATAATTCTGTAAAGGCGGATATCCACGCCGTCTCTTGCGGCACTTTCGGCCGCGCCGTTATCGGGTCTGACATTGAAGCCGACAATAATTGCATTGGAAGCATTGGCAAGCATGACATCGCTTTCCTTGACTGCGCCGACAGCACTGTGAATGACTCTGACGCGGACTTCATCATTGGAGAGCTTTTCGAGAGAAGTCTTGACAGCTTCGGCACTGCCCTGCACGTCTGCCTTGACGATAATGGGGAGTTCTTTTGTTTCGCCTTCTTCGATCTGGCTGAACAGATTATCCAGTGTCAGCTTATGGCCGCTGTTCTGGAAGAGAGCTTCTTTGGCCTCATGTTTTCTCTGTTCCACAAGTTCTTTGGCAAGGCGTTCATCTTCTACAGCATCGAAAATATCGCCTGCGCTGGGGACTTCGTCAAGGCCTGTAATTTCTACCGGAACAGAAGGGCCGGCTTCCTTGACGACAGAGCCTTTATAATTTGTCATCACGCGGACTTTTCCGACTGTGGTACCGGCAATGATGATATCGCCTGTATGGAGTGTGCCTTTTTGTACCAGCAGTGTAGCGATAGGGCCTCTGCCCTTATCGAGTCTTGCTTCGATGACAGTACCTTTGGCGAGTCTGTCGGGATTGGCAGTCAGTTCTTTGACTTCTGCAACAAGCAGGATATTTTCCAGCAGGTCATCAATACCCTGGCCTGTTTTGGCAGAAACAGGGATGCAGATTGTATCGCCGCCCCATTCTTCGCAGACAAGGCCGTATTCTGTCAGCTGCTGGAGCACTCTGTCAGGATTTGCAGCTTCTTTGTCCATCTTGTTAATTGCGACAATCACAGAAACACCAGCGGCTTTGGCATGGTTGATAGATTCCACAGTCTGGGGCATGATGCCGTCATCCGCAGCGACAACCAGCACGGCAATATCAGTAATATTGGCACCTCTGGCACGCATAGAAGTAAATGCTTCATGACCGGGCGTATCTAAGAAAGTAATCACCTGACCGTTATGCTTTACCTGATAAGCACCGATATGCTGTGTAATGCCGCCGGCTTCGGAAGCTGTGACATTGGCATGGCGGATTTTATCCAGAATAGAAGTTTTTCCGTGGTCAACGTGACCCATAACGACAACTACGGGCGGACGCGGCTGCTGATTTTCCTCGTCAGCTTCTTCGGATTCGATCAGACGTTCTTCAATTGTCATGATCACTTCTTTCTCGACTTTTGCGCCGAGTTCTTCTGCAACAAGAGAAGCCGTATCGAAATCAATTTCTTCATTGATGCTTGCCATAACGCCGAGTCCCATCAGCTTGCCGATGACTTTGGAAACATTGACTTTCAGACGGGTAGCAAGTTCGCCGACCTGGATTGTATCCGGAATTTTGACACGGAGCTGCTGTTTTCTGGCGCGTTCCAGTTCCAGACGGCTGAGTCTCTGGGCTTCGGTTTCCTGTTTTCTGCTGCTGGTTTTTTTATTTTTCTGTGCAGATTTCTGATTAATTTTCTGTTTTTTAGTAGAATAATTATCTTTTCTTCTGTCGGCAGGAGCAATCTGTTCATAGCGTTCGTTATATTTATCCAGTTCGATATAGCTGCCTCTGGTATCGACGGTGCGGCGTTTTTCGTTGGATTCCACACGTTCGGAGCTGACTACGCTGCGTTCTGCACTCATCACGCCGCCGAGGCGGGTTTTTTCGCCGTGCTGATTTTTAGTGCGTTTTTTCTCTTCATGAGGTTTAGCTGTAGTTTCGGGCTTGGAAACAGCCGGAATTTCTGGTTTTTTTTCTTCCGGTCTGATATCCAGTGGCTTTTCCGGTTTTTTCTCAGTTTTCTGCGGATTTTTTTCTGATTTTTTCTCTGCCTTTGTCATTTTATCGGCATGTATTTTTTTAGGCATATGCTGTTTTTTTTCTTCCTTGATTTCGGGCCTGGGCTGATTTTTAGTTGCAAAATACGTCTCAAAACTGGACACACTGGCCTTTTGCTGGGTATAGAATTCCAGGGCAAGATTCATATCATGTTCTGTAATAGAAGAACCTGTTGATTTTTTTTCTCCGGTATGATCTTCAATAAAAGCGGCCAGTTCCTTGGCAGAAACCTGCAAGTCTCTTGCAGCATCTGTCAGTTTGATTTTGTTCTTGTTTGCCATAGGCAAATCCCTCCTCTTAGTCGTTCTGTGTCTGTTCTGGTAATGCAGAACACAGCAGGTGGATTCTGTCGAAAAAGCCCTGATCGGTCACAGCAGCAACAGCCGCTTTTCTGCCGACAATACTGCCAATCTGTGCCATTGTCAGCGGCACGGGGCAGACAGGAATCTTTTTTTTCTGACAGAAATAACATACTTCTTTGTAAGTTTTGGGTGAAATATCCGCAGCAGTGAGTACGCCGGCAGCTTTATTTTTTTCCAGCGATTCTTTCATAGGATCAAAACCGAGCACCAGTTTCCCGGCCTTGCGGCAGATACTAAGAATTCCGGTCAGTTTCTGATAAGGCATTCTTCATCACCTCATATACTTCGGGGCTGACTTTGCAGGAAAAGCTTTTTTCAATTCTGTGCTGCCGGAACGCCAGCTCCAGACAGGCAGGATTATGACAGAGATAGGCACCTCTTCCGGCTTTTTTTCCTGTAAAATCCAGTGAAATTTCTCCTTCGGGAGACTTGACAATCCGGATCAGTTCTTTTTTGGGCTTGCTTTCATGGCAGCCGATACACATCCGCATAGGAATTTTTTTCTGCATAAAGATTATTCCTCAGGAGCTTCCGGAACCGGTTCCGGCGTTTCGGCAGCCGGTTCTCCGGCATCGGATTTGATATCAATCTTGAAATTGGTCAGTTTTGCGGCAAGCTTGGCATTCTGGCCTTTATTGCCGATAGCAAGCGAAAGCTGGTCTGCCGGAACCACTGCAACGCAGGTGCGTTCTTCTTCGTCAAGAATATCCACTTTCAGAACTTTTGCCGGAGAAAGTGCATTGGCAATAAATTCCGCAGGATTTTCGCTGTAAGGGATAATATCAATTTTTTCGCCGTTGAGTTCTTTCACAATAGCCGAAATTCTGGAATGCTTTGCGCCGATGCAGGCACCGATGGCATCGACATTGGCATCGTGGGACACAACAGCAATTTTGGAACGGGAACCGGCCTCGCGGGAAATGGCCTTTACCTCGACAGTGCCGTCAAAAATTTCCGGCACTTCCAGTTCAAACAGCCGCTTGACCAGATCTCTGTGAATTCTGGAAAGCTTGATAATCGGCTTTTTATTTCTGTTGACAATGCCTGTTACATAGACTTTAATCTGCATTCCCTCTTTGAGTTCTTCGCCGGGAATCTGTTCCTGCCGGAGCAGATATAATTCTGTCTTGTCATACATCAAAGTAGCCGAACCTCTGCCGGGTTCTACCTGCATAACCGTTGCCGTGATAATATCATTTTCCTTACATAAAAATTTATCCAGAATTCTGTCACGGTTGATATCGCGCAGATCGCCCTTGATGGACTGTTTGGCCGACTGTGCAGAAGCGCGGCTGAATTTGGAAATATCAAGCCTGTGTTCGATCACTGCTCCGACATAAGTATCAGGATCAATGGTCCGTGCCTGGTCAATATTGATTTCTGTGTGGTTGATGGGTTCGTCATCCACAACATGCTGAAGCAGGTACACATCAAATATTTTTTTTTCGGGATTGATATCCACCCGGATAGATTCTTTGCATTCCGGGTACATGCGCTGTACGGATTTCTGCATAGCAGATCTTACCGTTTCAATCATGACTTCAGTATCAAGGCTGTTCTCAGTACCGAGAGCAGCGAG
>DFJS01000094.1:289-33455 GCA_002373165.1 Ruminococcus sp. UBA3665 | reverse complement strand
GATAGCTCTTATCTTTTCAGACAATTATTTTTATACTGTTGCCAATGATAGAGAAATGTTGCCAAATCGTTGCCATGATAACGATCTGATAACGGCTTTTGGCGTGTTTACGCCCTATTTTTCGGGGCGTTTATTATTCCCATTCTATTGTGGCAGGGGGTTTTGTCGTGATGTCATAAACGATTCTGTTGACGCTTTTTACCTCGTTGACGATTCTGTTCGCGGCTACCGCAAGCACATCATAAGGGATTTTAGCAAAATCCGCTGTCATGAAGTCGCTGGTCGTCACGGCACGGAGCGCAATGGTATAATCATACGTTCTGGCATCACCCATAACGCCCACAGAGCGCATATTTGTCAGAACGGCAAAATACTGGTTGATTTCTTTATCAAGCCGCGCTTTGGCGATCTCCTGACGGAAAATGAAATCGGCATCCTGTAAAATTTCGAGTTTTTCGTCTGTGATTTCGCCAATGATACGAATCGCAAGACCGGGGCCGGGGAACGGCTGTCTCCAGACCAGAACAGGCGACAAGCCCAGCTCTGTGCCGAGTTTTCTGACTTCGTCTTTAAAAAGCATCCGGAGCGGTTCGATAATTTCTTTAAAATCGACATAATCCGGCAGGCCGCCGACATTATGATGTGATTTGATGACTGCGGCATCGCCAAGACCGCTTTCGATGACATCCGGATAGATTGTCCCCTGCACAAGATAATCAACTTTGCCGATTTTTTTTGCTTCCTGCTCGAAAACGCGGATAAATTCCTCGCCGATGGCCTTGCGTTTGGTTTCGGGATCGGAAACGCCGCGGAGCTTATTCATAAATTGTTCTTTGGCATTGACTCTGATAAAATTCATGCCGGAATTTTTAAAAGCGGCCTCGACTTCGTCGCCTTCGTTCTTGCGCATGAATCCATGGTCGACAAAGATGCAGGTCAGCTGACTGCCGACAGCCTTTGCAAGCAGAGCGGCTGCTACAGAGCTGTCCACGCCGCCGGAGAGGGCTAACAGGACTTTTCCATCGCCGACTTTTTCGCGGATATCGGCAATAGCAGTTTTTGCATAACCGGCCATAGACCAGTCGCCGACACATCCGCAGACATTCTTGACAAAGCTGTCGATCATGCCCTGTCCGGCGAAGGTATGATTCACTTCCGGATGGAACTGGACAGCATAGAGTTTCCGTTCGGCGTTCTCGAATGCCGCAGCAGGACAGTCATCAGTATATGCCGTAATCCGGAAACCGTCCGGCACTCTGGAGACATAATCTGTATGACTCATCCAGGAAGGAGCTGTTTCCGGCAGATGGATGCCGCCGAACAGAATGCTGGAATTGTCATAATGCGTATCGGTTTTGCCGTATTCGGAAGTCTGACAGGCAGAAACTTCACCGCCGAGGGTATACGCCATCAGCTGTGCGCCGTAGCAGATGCCCAGAATGGGGATATTCAAATCAAAAATATCTTTTGTGATATGAGGGGATTTTTCGTCATAGACGCTGTTGGGTCCGCCGGTAAAGATGATGCCTTTGGGGTTCAGGGCTTTTAATTCTTCGATAGGGGTTTTATAGCTCCGGACTTCGCAGTAGACACCGCATTCACGGACACGCCGTGCAATCAACTGGTTATACTGGCCGCCGAAGTCGAGAACAATGACTAACTGATGTGCCATAGCCGTATTCCTTTCTGATTTTAGTAACTTAGTGATAGTATTATCATAGCATATTTTTCGGCATTTGTCAATTATTAATTTCAACAGCAGACGGAGAATTACTTCGTCTGCTGTTTCAGCCAGTTATTGAGTCTGATTCCGAGTGTTTCACGGAATTCCGGATTCGGACATTTTGAAATCAGATTTCTGTATTTTTGGATTTCCTGAGAATTCCGGATAAAGACCGTTTCAATCAGATGGAGCAGTCCCCAGTCCAGATTCCAGTTGAATTCGAGATTTTTTTCCGAAAAGAGCGTGATAAGAATTTCGGCTTCCTCCCAGGTAACAGGAGTATCAAAACCGGAAAATAAATCTTCATATTTCTGAAAGAGTTCATCAGATAATAAAGCATCATCCGGAATTTTTCCGAGCCGAATCAGTTCAGTCAGTTGTTTTCTCATTTGTATTTTCCTTGTAGAGGACTTTCTTGTGATAGCCTCTGTGATTGCAGTAAGGGCATCTCATATTTCTGCTAAAGCCGATATGCGGAGCGAAAAAGACAGCTTTCATAGTCGGAACATAGACTTTCTTACAGTTGGGGCATTCATAATAGCCGGTATCATGTTCCAGCTTGACACAGTAAAAGATGCCGATCAGGAAAATCACACTGCTGATGATGAAAAATACAATTTTCCAGCCTTCCATATCGGAGAAGGAAAGATGTGTTTCACCTTGGGAGAGCTTATCCCAGTTCAGTGCAAAAATCATCAGGAAATAAAATACACAGCTGAAAATGCCGAGCACAATTTCCAGATGCAGGAGCTTTTTATTATTGAGTTCTTCCTGTTTCTGCAACTGCATTAAATTTTCCTCTGCCATTTTCTGATAGTTCATCATATTCAGTCGTTCTCCGCTCAGAAGCTCATTGATATTGATTTCCAGTGCTTCGCAGAGTTCGGGGATGAGGGAAATATCCGGCATACATTTGCCTGTTTCCCATTTGGAGACGGCTCTGTCAGTAATGCCGAGCTGTTCGGCAAGCACTGCCTGAGTCAGTCCTTTTTCTTTTCTGCATGAAGCAATGAATTTTCCGATTTTCTGTTGGTTCACGGAGAACACCTCCTTTCTGAGTATGATTTTATCACAAATCCGGCAGAAAGTAAACATACCGGCGGTTGAGTTTCAAAAAACGGCGATATTGCTTGCATTCAACCGCAGGTAGAGAAGGCTTTTCCAATGCAGCAAATCAGAATTTATCGAGTAAGCATTTCAATCGCTTCATCTTCAGTTGTGGCAAAAAACACATCCTTGCCTTTATTGCTTTCATAAATGAAATCGTGGAGCGGCTTGCTGGTATAATGCGAATAATCACCATAAATGGCTATACGTCCTTCGTAGTTGACATACTTCTGTAAAATATCACCAGCAAGCCCGCTGCTAAGGATAAAGAAATCTTCGACAATAAGTTCTTTGCTGATTACAATATTCTTGGTTCCGGTTTCGTATTTCGCTGACATAAGCAAATCCAATGCAGACTGAGCATCAGTTATTACAATCTTCTCACTATTTATAACAGCACAAGTTATACCATTTTTCTCAATCGTTGTTATAGTCATTTTTTACCCCTCCAGTAAATTCCGATTTATGTTAGTTTTCTGTTTTCTGTTTTTCTTTCCGGCAGGCCTCACAGATGCCGTAAAGCACAGTTTTCGACTGATCAATCTGAAAACCGTGATGCTCCAGAATATGTGCTTCCAGTTCGCACAGATGTTCGCATGTTACATGATATAATTTTTCGCACTGCATACATTTAAGATGAAAATGCCTGTGGCATTCTTCAGAATCTGGCAGATATTCATAACATGCGCCTGTCCGGCTGTCGATTGTATATTTTCGGATTGTGCCGTCGTTGACAAGCTGGTCCAGCTGTCTGTAAATTGTCGCCGTGCCGACTGTTGTGCCGTTCTGGTTCAGATGATGCGAAATTTCCTGTGCTGTGATGTGCTGGCTGGGATGCGAAATCAGATATTGCAGAATTTTTTCTTTCTGTTTGGTTTTATAGCCGCCGCTGTTTTGTTTCATGCACAAGCCCCTTTCTAAAAAATCAATCTATCTATTTTGATTGTAGCACAGTTTGCGGCATTTGTCAAGAAAAACCCTGCAAGGGCAGGGCTTTTCGGGTACAGTTCAGGCATTCAGGCTTGGAATCAGTCCGACGATGAATTTCATAATCGTCAGGGAATCTACAGCATCGGGAACGCTGTTATGATTGATATCCGCGGCCTGTACCTGTTCGGCAGTCAGGGTTTCTTTTCCGAGGGCGGCCTTATTGACGGAAATTACATCCAGAATATTGACTTTTCCGTCCAGTGTGACATCACCCGGCAGAATATTAGTTTCTTCCGTGACGGTGATATTGACTGTCAGGGTTTTTCCGTTGTCCAGCATAGCGAATACAGCGGCTTCTCCGGCCTTGATGCCGGTCAGCGTACCGTCTGCGGAAATTTTTGCAACAGACGTATCGGAAGAAATCCATGTGACAGTGCCCTGATAATCCGTTACTTCCAGGGCAAGCGAATCGCCTGCCTTGATTGTTCTGCTTACGGCAGAAATTTCCGGGTTTGCCACACGGCTGACTGTCACCCGGCACACAGCAGAAACATCTCCGGCCTTAGCAGTGATTTCGGCAGTTCCTTCGGAAACAGCTGTGAGGATGCCTTCGCTGTCGACTTTGACAATGCTTTCATCGGAAGAAGTCCAGACGGCAAGCTGGTTATAAATTTCTTTATTATTGGCAGAATGGAATTCCAGCTGATATTGTTCTCCGGCATTTATCGAAAGCTCTGTCTGATTCAGGTAATAATCAAACGTGACCTGCACGGGCACTTCAACGCGCTGTTCGCCGCAGATGGCATAGATGGTTGCAGTGCCGTTGCCCGCAGCTGTCACTACGCCGTCTTTGACAGTCGCGACAGATGTATCACTGGAAAGCCAGATGATGTCGCCGCTGTAATCTATTTTGAGTGAAGCAGATTCTGTATATTCCGTTAATTTCAGAATTTGTTTTTCGGGCTCTGTTTCCGGAGGACATGCTGTTTCGGGTATTTCTTCCACCAGGACTGTGCAGACAGCAGAAACATTCCCCACATTGGCAGTAATCTGAGCCGTTCCGGAAGAGACTGCTGTCACAACGCCGTTTTCATTTATTTTTGCGACTCTTTCATCAGAAGAGCTCCAGGAAGCAAAAGGGGTATATGTTTTATAGCCGTCAGAAGAATACACTTCCAGCTGATAATGTTCATCCTGATAAAGAGAAAGCCGTGTCTGATTCAGTTCGCAGTCATAGCTGACTTCTACCGGGAATATCATATGCTGTGAACCATTATCGGCATAAATAACAGCCGAACCGTTGCCCATTGCCGTGATAACGCCGTCTTTTACCTCTGCAACAGAGCGGTCGCTGGAAGTCCAGGTCATTTGTTTCCGGTAAGCTATATCAACCGTGACAGACTGTGCATAGGCCGTAAATTTCAGAGTTTCCCACTCTATTTCAGAAGGCAGCGGTTCGGTAGTTTCCTTTGCAGGTTCCTCCGTTGGAATTTCCTGTTCTGTGGGTGGAACTTCTGTTTCTGTTGGCTCTGTTGGCTCTGTCGGCTCTGCTGTCTCTGAAGGTTCTGTAGAAACTTCCCATGTCAGCTGGGCGTAATTAGTTTTGACATAGTCAGTATTTACGCCCCATGCCGAAACGGATATTTCTTCTGTCTGATTCTCCCGGTACAGATATCCGGCGGTTGGAACCAGCAGAACGGCTATGACAGCCGCACAGATTTTTTTGCAAGTTTTCATAGCATTAACTCCTTTATTGATCTATTATCTTGATTGTAGCACAGTTTGCGGCATTTGTCAAGAAAAAATCCCCTGAAAACAGGGGATTTTTAATCATATCAGAATTAATAATTCTTGATTGTATCGGCACTGAAGAAGCTGTCGCTCTCTGTGAAATAATCATTTGTTTCCATCGAGTTGCCGTATTCGTCTTCCTCGTCGTCATCCAGAAGTTTTGCGCCGCAGACACTGCAATACTGGAATTTCTGATCCACTTCGGCATCACACTTGGGGCAGATTTTACAGCCGCGGATGCTGTTGAGTTCTTTTCTCATCTGCATGATTCTTTTTCTTCTGGTATCCACGTCATCGCAGAGGACTTTGAGAACAGCAGGGTCTTCTTCGGGATTTTTATAATATTTTTTGCCGATATCTGCGAAAACTTCTACAATACGTTCTTCCTCGTAAAGAATTTTCCGCTTGAGGTTATTCACCTCGGCAGCATTTTTTGCATTTTCGCTCACACCGCGGGTAGCGTTATCGAACACTCCGCCCAGAGTCTCGAAAATATTAGGCATAATACTCACTCCTATAAAAAATTTTAATTTGGCCTGATATGAAATGCAGGATTGTTATTACTTCTATTTTATCATAAATCACAATAGTTGTCAAGAGATTTTAAGAAATTTTTATGCTTCATACAACAGGACGGAATGATTATTCTTCCACGGGCGCAAAGCGAATGCGGATTTTCGGCATTTTTTCAAGTACAGCATAAGTATTGAAGAGGTCAGATTCTTCATTTTCGCCGGAAGCCGGAGGAGCAAACAGTTTCAGGGTTAACTCGGCAGCATGATGCAGCGGCTTTTCATAGAAAGCGGACATCAGGTCAATACAGCTGGCCTTGGGGGATTTATAGAACCATTTGCCATTGAGTTCCATGATATAATTGCCCTGATCTTCGAAATAGATTTCGCAGAAAACAGGATTTTTTTCAAAATACAGCGGAATGGCGATGCCGTCGGCATCTTCGGAATTGCCCCAGCGCAACGGTACAGGAAGCTGTACGGCTTCGCCCTGCGTCATAGCCGGCAGAAAACGCTTCTGATGAATGATATTTTTATAAGTCTGCAAAACAGGCTGTGCAATGCCGACATCCGGATGATTGGGGTCTTCGATTTCCAGTCCAAGGCGGCCTCTGTCGCGGAACTGGTAGAATGTAAAGGCCTTGAACCAGTCGGCGGAATCTTCTTCCAGAATATCGCAGAATTCCTGCACCATAGAGGCCTGATCATATGCGCCGGTAACATCGCCGTCGGCATTGAATTCTGACATAATCATCGGCTTGGGCTGTCCGCCGTTGAGTTCGCAGAACCGCCGGAAACTTGCCTTAGTCATATCATAGATATCCATCACTTTGCTGCGGCTGTGGGAAGAACCGCCGTGTTCGGCCACATCATAAGGCCAGCCCCAGTGCAGAGCCATATATTTGTCAACTGACCAGATATCTGCGGCCGGAATGGTCTGAGCGAATTCTTTTTCTTTTTCGATCCGGCCTGTTTCGGGATTTTCCACGCCGCCAATGCAGATGATAGTCTGCACATTGGGGGCATTTTCCTTGATAATCCGGGAGGCACGGACAAAGAAATCGGCAACTTCCTGATAACCGGCGCGTTTGTTGAAGCTGAACCAGTTGCCTGTTGCCTCGTGATTAATCCGAAGAAATACACGGCCGAATTTTCTGAGATCTTTTCCGATGGCGGCAAGATATTCATCCGGAAGATGAGGGTCTATTGTCAGGGTCAGAGTGACATCCTGGCCGTGTGCGCGGATATCGCGCATATAGGTAAACGGCTCGTCATCGAGCGTACCGTTCAGGCCGCCTTTGTAAGTGAAGTAATCATCATAGGGGAAATCCCATGCAAACTTGACATCCGGGCTGGCATGTACCACGCTGGCACGTCCGGGAAAGCCTTCATCGAGAGGGTAATAACAGTACATCAGGCTGATGCTTCTGTGAGGTCTGCCGAGGGTATGCAGAATATAATCCTGATTGACATATTCGCCGCGTTCGCTTCCGTCGCCCAGGTCAACGGCGCACGGAGCGGCACCCATATGCAGCTGATATATTTTTTCCATACAATTCACGTTCCTTATGATCAGATTTTTTTAATAAAACAGTAGTTAGTAATATTATACAGGATTTTATCAGAACTTGTCAATAGTTTTCTGAAATATTTTTCACCACATAAAATCCTGTTCCGGAGCCTGCGGCATAAAGACTTCCTGTTCCGTCTTTTTCTGTTCCGGAACCGTTTTTGTTTTTTCATAGTCCTGCATCACAGCATAGCAGTACTGATAAAACGGAAATACATCAGAGAGCGCATTCTGCACTTCCGGCAGCAGAGTATCACTGCACAGAACAGTCCTGTCGGCAATTTTTTTTTCGGCGGCGAGACTTTTTTTCCGGAAATACGGCAGAAGCCGCTCTTCTTTGCAGGGTTTGGGGCGTTTATATTCTTCTCCGGAAACAGGAATCTGTTTTTTCTCCAGGTCTGAAACAAGACTCAAAAACGCTTCCGGAGACTGTGCAATCTGTTTCCGGAAGAATTCCATAAACTTAGGTTCGGGGCTGGCAATCCGGAAGCCGAACGCCGCGCCTTCCGGCGAAATTTCAAAAAACAGCGTAGGGGTCTGACTCCACCATACGGCCTCGTGCCGGATATAAATCCAGAACGTATCCCGATAATGCAGATACGGCGGAAAATTGGCATCTTTATAAATTCTTGCGGTTTTATGCATCATCTGATATTCCGCATAGGGCTGATATAAAATCTCACTCATTGCTTTCAGCGGTTCCTGGACAGAGGCAAGATAGATTTCTTTATGTGCCTCGAACCATTCTTTCTGGTTATGACTCCGGATTCCTTCCAGAAAATCCAGCATTTCCTGTGTGATATACTGCATAAGCTGACATCTGCCTTTCTTTTTGAGTTATGCTTATTATAGCATGATTTTAAAAAATCTGCAATCTTTAATTACTGTGAAAAATGGTAAAAAATCTTCCGTGTTTTTGTGAATTACACCAAAATAGAAAATAATCCCTTGACATGGCTTTATTAATATAGTATAATAAGGGCGTATCTATAGAAAACAGTTAAATTATTTTTCCGCTGTATGAAAAAAGGAGGCTTTCATGAAGAATAAGAAAAAAGCTCGTATCTTAAGCGCACTGGCAGCCTGTGCGGCATCCTGCATGATCGGAACAGGTGCTGTTGCGGCAAATGCGGCCGAAACGTCTCATCTCCGTGCTTCGGATTATATCCAGTATGATGCTGACGGCAATCCCTACTGCACAGAAAACAATCAGACCAAAACCGGAAAATTCAGTCTTCAGCCGGATTATAAGCTGGGCGATATCGATTCTGACGGCACTGTCAATGCCCAGGATGCCGCTTCGATTCTGCTTGCTTCTGCACAGGCCGGTGCCGGAACCCGTGCTTCCAAGGCTCTTGTTTCTCTGAATATCTGCGATGACGAAGAACAGGCTTTTCAGTTCGGCGATATTGACAACGACCAGAATATCAATGCATCTGATGCCGCCTCGGTTCTGACTTATGCCGCCGGCGCAGGCACAGGCACTGCAAAACCTCTGGGATTCACATATTATTATGCCAATCAGGACGGCATTCTGCAAACCGGCTTTATTTCCGACAGCGCAACAGGCGAAACTTACTATGCCGACCAGAATTATGCATTATATACCGGCTGGCATGATATCAACAGCAAACGCTATCATTTCAGCCCGGACGGCGAACTCAGCAAGCAGGGCTGGCTGAAGGACGGCAATAAAAATTATTATATTCAGGAAGACGGTTCTGCACTCCGGGACGGATGGCTTCAGGAAGACGGCGATTATTATTTCGACAGCAGCTGCGTCATGACAACCGGCATGACAGAGATCGGCAGTCAGCTGTATTATTTCAATGCTGACGGCAAAATGTACACCGGCTGGCTGGATTATCAGCAGCAGCGTTATTATTTCAACCCCGACGGCACAGCGGCCGCAGGTTCGCAGACAATCGACGGCAAAGGCTATTATTTTGACGAACAGCATCAGCTTGCCAGCGGCTGGCGCGAAGCCGACGGACAGAAATATTATATCACTGAAACAGGCGAATCCGCCCGCGGCTGGACAACAATCGATGCGAAAAAATATTATTTCAATCCCGAAACAGGTGCCATGCAGACCGGATGGCTGACTGTGGACGGTCAGAAATATTCTCTTGATGATGCCGGCGTACTCCGCACAGGCTGGTTCATGCAGAGCGGCAAGACTTATTATGCTCCGGAAGGTGCTGTTCATACCGGCTGGCTGGAAAGCAACGGCAGCAAATATTATTTCAGTCCGGAAGGCGTTCTCCAGACAGGTTTGCAGGAAATCGAAGGCGATACGTATTATTTCAGCTCTGCCGGTCTTTGTCAGTACGGCTGGAAAACCGTCAACGGCAAACAGTATTATTTCTCCCCGGAAACAGGCAAAATGATTACTGTCGGCTGGGTAACGGAAGATAATAAAACTTACTATATCGACGAAAGCGGCGAAAAACATACCGGATGGCTGACCGATAACGGCAAGACTTACTATCTGGATGATACTACCGGCGAACGTCTCTCCGGCTGGCAGGAACTTCTGCCCGCTGATGAGTGGGAACCCGATTTCGATAACCAGGAGAACTGGACGGACGAAGAGTGGGATAAATATTATGAATGGCGGTGGGGTGACCTGTCTTCTGAAAAATATTATTATTATTTCTCACCCCAGGACTTCACCATGCAGACCGGCTGGCTGACAATGCCGGAAGGCAAATATTATCTGGATGAAGACGGCAAACGCCATTTCGGCTTCCTGGAATATAACGGCAAAATTTACGGCTTCGGCGAAGACGGCCTGATGATTACTAATAAGCAGGTAAGCAACGGCAGATATGACCAGAACGGTGTATTCACCAAGAGCAAGTATGATATTCCTGTTGCTGTCAGAAATATGCTGGATAATGCCACGCTGAACCCCGGCAAGCGCAATATCACGGTTTATGACAGACAGTATCCTAAAAACGGCACTCCTGTAGAATTTACAATCAAGCTTTCTGACAGAGATTACCAGATTATTGAAAAATTCGCTGCTGAACATTTCAGCCCGGATATGACGCTTTCAGAACGTCTCTATGAAACATGGTGGTGGATTCACTGCAATGTAGATTACGCTTATGCCGGCACAAAGTGGAATACGATTGAATCGAAATCCTATCCGGATGCCATTTTCAATTACAAGCTGGGACAGTGCGTGCAGTATAACGGCGCAATGGCCGCTGTGATGGCTTATTACGGCTTTGATGTCTACATGGTAAAGGGCTGGACAAATCCGCCTACCAACTCTGTACAGCATTACTGGACAGAAGCAAACATCAACGGTACCAGATATTATATCGAAACCGGAAATCAGGGCAAAAACGGCGATTACTGGCAGTATTTCTTCGTAGATGCCGAAACAGTCAAGTACACCAAGACCGGTGCATTCGGCTGATGCTAAAAAAAAAAATTATGCACCGGATCTGATTCCGGTGCATTTTTATTGCCTACAGCAGTCCGACAATCATTTTCATGATAGTCAGGGAATCAACAGAATCCGGTACGCCGTTGCCGTTCATATCTGCGGCTTTTTCCTGAACGGAAGTCAGTGTTTCCTTGCCGAGTACGGCTCTGTTCACGGATATGACATCCAGAATATTGACTTTTCCGTCCAGTGTGACATCGCCGGGGGTATATTCGGGTTCCGGTTCTGCCTCTGTAATATGAATCCAGCCGTCATCCCAGAAAATCGATCCTGTTTTGACATAATCTGTATTCAGGCCGAAATTATACCATACGTGATTTTTTGCCGCATTAGAAGGCGATTGTGTCAGATAATGAATCTGATAAGTATCATCCGCCTGTGCCGACTGCGGCACTGTCACCAGCAGCATCAGCAAATTGGAGCTGTCTTCGGAATAATATACAACAGTGCTTGCCCAGGAGAGCCATATATAAGTATCCGTTCCGGGAGACGAGGAAGCCATTTCCAGACCGAGGCCTTCGCCGTACAGTGCGGCATAATTGCTTTTTGTCACAGCATCAAAGCGGCAGCGGCTGTCCACATCAATGCCGAATTCTATTGCATTCAGGTTGACGTTCTGGGAAAGCCGGACAAACACGGGCACCTGATAATTCAGATTCTGTAATTCTGTCAGGCTGACATCTTTCTGATCAATCGACACAGTTATATCGAATTTTGCAGCAGCGGGCACAGGAACAGCCGCGGCACAGGCAAGCAGCACAGCGGTCAGAAAAGCGGTTGGTTTTGTGAATTTCTGCATCATATAAAAAACTCCTTTTCTGTTTTATTCTCTTTTCGGCTGATTATCTTTTTATTATTTTACCATAGATATTTAAATATTGCAAGCATTTTATGATAAAATTCAGCATAATATTTTTGTTAGCCTGGATTACAGGCAGAATTTGACAAAACAGGAAAGCTGTGCTATAATAAAGCTTGCATGTTATTTTTTTAACAAGGAGATTTTTTACATGAAACAGGAAACTTTCAAAAGCATTCTGTCAAAAGCTGTACTTTCCGGTATTCTGATCGGGCTGGGCGGTACGGTTTATCTGGCAGTAGAAAACAAATATCTTGGCGGAATGCTGTTCAGTCTGGGGCTGTTTACGATTCTGCGCTACGGCTTCGCCCTGTATACGGGAAAAGTAGGCTATATTCCGGAACGCAAGCCGATTTATCTGCGTGAAGTCGGCATCACACTGCTGGGGAATATGCTGGGAACGGCCATAGCGGCTGTCCTGATACGGCTTTCCCGGACGGGGGCACTCGTTCATGAAAATGCGCTGAATGCCATGCATACCAAAATGGGCGACGGATTTGCAAGCCGTCTGATTCTGGGATTTTTCTGCGGTCTGCTGATGTTCATTGCCGTGGATAACGGGAACCGGTGCAAGGCCGAAAACCGGGATATGTCCTTTGTGTTCGGCACGGTCATGCCTGTCATGGTATTTATTTTCTGCGGATTTAATCATTCCGTTGCGGACTGTTTTTATTTCTTTGCGGCGGTCGATTCGCCGGAGAGGCTTCTGCCAGGCATCGGCTATCTTCTGACAGTTGCAGCAGGCAACGCAGCAGGCGGAATGCTGATTCCGCTGTGCATGAAGCTGTTTGACAAAGATGACAAAAAAACTGCATAATCCTGAATCAATCGCTTATTTCTGCTTAAAACCGGAATAAGCGATTAATTTTATGATTTGACAAACCGTCAGTTTTATGTTATAATATAATACAAACAGGAGGACATGCCATGCAGTATCTGGTTACGTTTTTAGAAGGGATTATTTCATTCATTTCGCCGTGTATGCTGCCGATGCTTCCGGTCTATGTGATGTATTTTTCCGGAAATCAGAAAAGCCGGGCGCATACGCTTGCCAATGCCGGCATGTTCGTGCTTGGGTTCATGCTGATTTTTACAGCTCTCGGACTGTTTGCCGGAACGCTGGGCAGTCTTCTGACGGCGCACGCACTGGCAGTCAGGATTTTCTGCGGAAGTGTGATTATTTTGCTGGGACTGAGTTATCTGGGCGTTTTCCGGCTGAATTTTCTGAAAGGCTATTCCGGAGAAGTAAAAATTACCGGATTGTTCTCGTCGCTTGTATTCGGAATGATTTATGCCGTCAGCCTGACCCCCTGCATCGGAGTGTTTCTGGGTTCTGCGCTGATGCTGGCATCTGTTTCGGCAAGTGCCGCAAAGGGAGCTGTCCTGCTGCTGCTGTATTCGCTGGGGCTTGGCATTCCGTTTCTGCTTTCGGCAGTGCTGATTCACGAGCTGGAAAGCATGTTTGATCTGATCAGGCAGCATTATGCAGGCATCAGCCGGATTTCCGGGATTTTTCTGCTGATTGCCGGAATCGCTGTTATGATTTTTCCCACGAGGTGAACTGTCATGAAACAAAGCCGGATTTTTTTGCTATTATCTCTGCTGATGCTGGTTCTGCTGGGCGGTGCAGGCTTTGCCTATTCAGCTCTGAGCAGACAGACTGTTCCGGAAACAATTCCGGAAAATTTATCTGAAACAGTGCCTGCTTTGCAGGAAGAGACAAATCTGCCCGAGGCGGAAACTGCGCCGGATTTTGTATTTTTAAATGCTGACGGCGAAGAAATACGCTTTTCTGACCTGACCGGAACGCCTTTAATTCTCAATTTCTGGGCGACCTGGTGTCCGCCCTGCTGCGGCGAACTCCCCTATTTTGAAAAAGCTTATGCACAGTACGGCGGTCAGGTGCAGTTCCTGATGCTGAATGTAACGGACGGCGTACGGGATACAATTGCTTCTGCCGGAAAATTCTATGAAGATAACGGCTATACATTTCCTGTTTTTTTCGATGCCAAAGGCGAAGGCTCCCGTGCCTACCGGCTGCTTTCCATTCCGCTGACAGTGTTTGTCAATGCCAGCGGCGAAATTACATACCAGCATATCGGAGCTATCACAGAAGAAGAGCTTTTTTCCGTGCTGGAACGCTACAGCAATCCGGATTCTTGAATTTCAGAAAGGAGGAATATCCCATGCAGGAACTTACTCTGCACATCAGCGGCATGATGTGCCCCCACTGCGAAGCCAGTGTCAAAAAAACACTGGAAGCTTTTCCTAAAGTAGAAGAAGCTTCTGCCAGTCATACGGAGAATCAGGCAGTTCTGAAGCTCAATGCAGAACTGACCGCCCAGGAACTGGACAGTCTGAAAAAAGCTGTTGCCGATGCCGGCTATCAGGTAACAGACTGAAAAAATTTTTTTAAAAAATTTCATGCATCATTTCACAGATACAGGATATACTATCTTTGTTCCGGAACAAATTTTGAAAAAAGGGGTATCTGCTGCGATGAACGAAATGAAGAAAAATTCCAATATCAAATGTACAGTGTCTCAGTGCAAAAACAATCTGGTGACAGAAGACTACTGCTGTCTTGACTGCATCCACGTCGGCACTCACGAAACTGACCCGACTGTACCGGAATGTGTAGACTGTAATTCTTTTGTCAGAAGAACTGACGGCATTATGGACTGACAGCATCAGGAAAAAGCTGTTCCTTCGCATTCTGCTGAGGAACAGCTTTTGTTTTTTGTAAATACTGCACAAAAAAGCTATCTTGAAAGAAAGCAAAACAGAGAAAGAATCCGCGAATTTCTGTAAAACTATTGTGAACCTTCCGGAAATACGTTATAATATAATAGGGTAATGTTTATCCTGACCGGATTCTGTTTCATCATATAAGGAGGGGTATTGCTATGTCAGATAAAACAATGATTTTCTCAATGGATCAGGAAAAAGAACTGGAACTGAAACAAACACTGACGATTATTTATGATGCACTTGTGCAAAAAGGCTATAATCCGATCAATCAGATTGTGGGTTATATTCTGTCGGAGGACCCGACTTACATAACCACACACAACAACGCCAGAAATCTGATCCGCCATATTGACCGCGATGAATTATTGCAGGTACTTGTCAGATCTTACCTGAAAAATTAAACAGCGTATATTTCACGGCATTGTGCATAGGATAATGCTGCGGCCAAAACCGCGGAATTCCATGCAAAAGAAAAGAGAGAATGCCATGAAGTATTATAACAGTCTGCTTTCTGCGGCGGTCTGCCTTGTATTGTTGACAGCTCCGGCCGGTTGTCTGGAAGCTTCTGCCGCCGGGTCTGCCATCGGCTACGGACAGGGCACACAGGTCAATGAGGAAAATATTCCGCTGGGTGCACTGGATTTCGATGCACAATTCCGGCAGTATGGTGCCTATGCTACCACGCCGGACAGAAACAGAATTATCATCACTTTCGATCAGGGTTACGAAAACGGCTATACTGCACAGATTCTGGATACACTCAAAGAAAAGCATGTGACGGCTGTCTTTTTCCTGACAGGCGACTATGCCAAAAAAGAAACAGAACTTGTCCGGCGCATGATTGCAGAAGGTCATATGCTGGGCAATCACGGCATGACACATGCCAGCCTTCCCCTGCTGGAAGATGCCGACGCACGCAAAGAACTGATGAGTCTGCACGAGTATGTCATGCAGAATTATGATTATACGATGCAATATTTCCGCTGTCCTTGCGGCGAATATTCAGAACAGGCTCTTAAACTTGCGCAGTCCTGCGGCTACCGGACAATTTTCTGGAGCGGCGCACATGTAGACTGGCTGACGGACAAACAGCCCGACCCGGCGCAGGCACTGGAAAAACTGACTGCCCAGGCACACGGCGGCGAAATTCTGCTGCTGCATTCTGTTTCTTCCACCAATGCACAGATTCTCGGCGAACTGATCGACAGGCTCCGCGACAGGGGCTATACGCTTTAATACAGCAAACGGCAGGCTTAACACAAAGCACTGCCGTTTTTAATTGCATTTTTCGCCTTGATGACGATATTCTTGTCGTTTTCATAAGTCAGAATATGTGAAGCATAGCCGATATCAACCCAGCGGATTTCAGAAATTTCCTCTTCCTGCGGCGCAAAATTATAATTTTTTGCTCTGCCGATAAAATATACTACAATTTTTTGTGTATCCCGTTTTGGCGAATAGGAAACTGTCTCCCGGAAGGTGGGGTCAATCATCACATCAATTGCAGTTTCTTCTTTGATTTCCCGGACAGCTGTTTCAATTTCTGTTTCACCTGGTTCGATATGGCCTTTGGGGAACGACCAGTGGCCGCTGTTGATATGCCGGATTAATAAAATTTCAATATTCCCATGATGTTTTCTGTAGACAATGGCACCGCACGACTTTTCATGCCGCATGAAATACACGTTCCTTTCTTGACTGCCGGGCAGTTTGTAATTATTTGTTATGAATATTATAGCATATTTTATCTATTTTGTCTATATCTTTTTTGTCAGTTCTGAAAAAATTTTCATAAAACTGTTTACGCGGGCGCATTTTTATGCTATAATAATAAATAAAAAAGAAAGGGTGCTGTGTATGAACGAACAGGAACATACTGAAATTTCTGAAATTGATCCGAAAAATCCGTTTCAGAATCAGACAGAATTTACGGATTATAATTCCGACTACGGCGAAATTGTTCCCCAGATCAGAATGGAAGGCTGTAAAATTCCTTTATTTCCGAATCTGAGAGAACGGAACAGAATCCGCCGCTATGAAAATATCGTAGGCGGCTTTCTGCTGGGGCATTTTGCACTGATGAATATTTTATTCCTGATACTGGGTGAGGCATTTATTTTCTTTGTCTCTATGGCAGACAGTGCAGCCGGACAGCTGCCGGAAAATTATCATTCTCTGGCATGGGAATATTTTCAGGATACTGCTTCTTATACGGCAATTATGATGCTCTGCATTGCCGGGTGCAGCATTGCCGTAACCTGGATAGGATGCATGGCAACGAAAATTCCGGTTTCCAATCTGTTCCAGACTAAAGATTTTACCGTCTGGCAGGCATTCAGTTATATTGCAATTGCCCTGCTGATTCAGACAGTGACCGGCTGGCTTGCCCTTGGCATTGAAACTCTGATGGAAGGAGTCGGCATTGCTTCCTATCAGCCGGATTTGTCAGGTTCGGCAGATATTAAAAATGTCATGATTGATTTTATCTATGGGGTCATTGTGGCACCGATTACGGAAGAACTTATGGTCAGAGGGTTCGTCATGAAGAACCTCAGCCGGGTCAGCCAGCGGTTCGGCATTATCATGAGTGCATTTTATTTCGGCGTATGGCATGAGAACATTGCACAGTTTGTGCTTGCATTTGCGGCAGGCTGTTTCTTCGGATATATCACAGTCAAGCATAATTCTCTGATTCCGTCCATCATTGCACATATGGCCGTGAATCTGTGCGCGACCGTTTTCGACCTCTGCGATACGTACCGCTGGGATATGGCCGGAGATATATTCAATATTTTCTACACGCTTCTTGTCATTGCCGGAGCAGTTCTGCTGCTGAAACTGCTGATTACAGAACGCTTCCCCAGAAGTACGCCGGAACAGGCCGAGCGCGGCGTAAGAATCGCTCTGACAAGTCCTCTGCTGATGGGTGTGCTGTTATGTCATATCGGAGCGGCAGTGTTCATGATTGTACAGGAAAATGTATAAGAAATATCTGCTTCTGCCGGACTGAATCCGGCGGGAGCAGATTATTCTTTCCGGAAAAATTATGTGAAATTTGTAAATTTTTGTGAATTTTTATTCATCATATTGAAAATTTTTCAGGTTTGTGCTATAATAAGAGTATTCTTTTTTAACAGGAGGCATGGCGGCTTCTATGAACTTACAAGCAATTATTCTGACAAACTGTATCGGCTTTGCCCTGCTTGTCATTCTCCTGATAAGCAGTCATCTTGTCCGGCAGCGTCAGCAGCTGAGTGATAATTTATTTACTGTCATGATTGTGATTACAGCCGTATCGTGCATGGCAGAAATGTTCACATTCCTGATTGACGGAAAATTTTTTCCCGGCGTGCGCATGATGCATATGCTGGGGGATACTTATCTGTATCTGGCAAACCTGTTTGTTTCGTCAGTATGGTGTATCTATGTGGATTTAAGATTATATCATGATGAGAAAAGAATCCGGAAATTATATCCCAGAGTCTGTATTCCGGCCATAATCGGCGCGGCCGGGATTGTGCTGAATCTGAAATTCGAGTTTCTGTTCAGTATAGACGAAGAGAATTTTTATTACCGTCAGCCGGCCGGATATTGTTATTATCTGGTTACGTTTGGTTATCTGGTCTACAGCATGATTCTGCGGATGCAGTACAGAAAAAAATACGGGAAAGATCATTTTTTCCCGATTTATATGTTTATTGTGCCGATTGTGCTTGGCGCGACGGCACAGTATATTTTCTACGGAATTTCAGTCGGCTGGTGCTGTACGGCTCTGGGACTGGTGGGAATTTATATGAGTCTGCAAAACGAGCTTTCTTATATCGATCCTTTGACAAAGCTTTATAACAGGAATTATCTGGAGCATATTCTGACCCGTATCAGCCGGAAGCATCTTTCCGCCGGGGGAATTATGATTGACCTGGATTATTTCAAGATTATCAATGACAAATACGGCCATACTGTGGGGGATGATGCCTTAATCGAAGCGGCAAAAATCATACGCCGTTCCATTCCGGCCAGAGCACTGCCCATCCGTTTTGCCGGGGATGAATTTATCATTCTTCTGCGGACGGAACAGGAAGAAGACATGCTGACTATCGAAGAAGAACTCCGGAAAGCTGTCAAAGCATTCAATCAGGAACAGAAAAAACAGTATCTGCTGTCGTTTTCGCTGGGGCACAGCATGTATCAGGCCGAGAGTTCGGCAGATGTTTTCCTGAACCAGATGGACTCTAAGATGTATGCAGAGAAAAAAACAAAACACAGCCGCTCGTCCGTAAAACTGACCGAACCGGCTGCATAACTGTTTTTAAGATTTGTGATATAAAATCTGTTCGAGTGTTTTTCCGTCCCGGTCAGCACAGAAGGCAATGCAGAATGCCGCCATCGGCAGAAAACTAAGAATCAGCAGAGTAATCAGCCCCGAAACAGGCAGACTTAACGCCGATACATCGGCACTGAACAGATTGCAGATATTCAGGAACGGCGCACACAGCAGTTTATAACTCCTGTAGAATTCCGGACTGATGAGATTCTGTCTTGCACAGAACAGAAGAATCCAGCAAATCAAAAACGGCAGGCTGCTGACAAAGCCTAAGCCGAAAATCCGGAAAGTATTGATTTTTCTATGCTGTTTTCTGTGCGTTTCGGCAATGCTGTATCCTGCCTGACCGCACAGCCCGGCCAGAATGCTGCAAGTGCAGATGCCGCACAGCAGCCGCAGCAGCAGATGACCCGAAAATGATAATGTCAGATTGATAAACAGCGTCAGAATTTCGGCAAGAATCAGCAAACCGAAAATTTTCAGGACAGATTTCATAAATGCTCCTTTCTGTGGTATACTAATTCTGAAATCAATCAGAAAAGGAGTGCTGTATATGGAAGAAGAAATTACCAGCCCTGTCGGAAACGTACTCAACGGCTATTATAAAAATGCCGCCGTGGGCGCATCGGCAATTGACAGTCTGCTGGATACGGTCACAGATAAAAATTTCCGGAAAGAACTGTTTTATCAGCGGGAATATTACGAACATCAAAAGCAGAATCTTACTTCCCAGCTGGCTGAATATTATCAGCTGCCCGTCAAACAGGGCACAATGGCGAAGTTCTGGACAGATTTTACCATCCGCATGAGAAAGCTGAAGGGAATTGATGTTCACCAGGCGGCCAGACTCATGGCAGAAGGCACCAACATGGGAATGATTCAGCTGCATCAGGTAATAAATGAAAATCCTGATATTCCTGATGAAATCCGTCAGCAGGGAAAGAAAATTCTTTCTCACGAACGGGAATATCTGGACAGAATCACGCCGTATTTATAAAAACTGCCAAAGGAGAGATGTTCTGTGAGTAATGCCGAACCGCCTGTCAAGATTTATATTCCTCATCCGTCAGATACTGAAAAGCTGGCTGTCCTCGCGCAGAGCGACGCTCCGGTCAGAATCTACACGCCGGCGAAATAAAGCCGGTTTTACTTATTTTTTCAGTATTGGGATTTTTTTATATTTCATCGTTCAGATAATCTTTGACGATGAATTTCGGCCTGTGTTTGGATTCCAGATACACTTTGCCGATATATTCGCCGATAATGCCAATGCTTAATAATTGCAGGCCGCCGATTGCCCAGATGGAAAACATCATAGAAGTCCATCCGGTAATAGTAGCACCTGTCAGGTGCCGGATCAGCGAATAGACCAGCATAATAATACTGATCAGGAAAATAACTGCTCCGCATCCGGTAATCATTTTAATCGGTTTGACGGTCAGAGAGGTCAGCCCCTCCCAGGCGAACGCCAGCATTTTTTTCAGCGGATATTTGGATTCTCCGGCCATACGTTCTTTGCGTGCATAGTAGACTTCGCCTGTCTGGTAGCCGATCATAGGGACAATGCCGCGCAGAAACAGGTTGGATTCCTGAAACTGTTCCAGACCTTCCAGAGCTTTGCGGCTCATCAGGCGGTAATCGGCATGATTGAAGACAATATCTGCCCCCAGCATTTTCATCAGTTTATAATACCCCTCGGCAGTTGTTTTCTTGAAGAACGTATCTGTTTCGCGGGAATTTCTGACTCCGTAGACAATTTCGCAGCCCTGGCCATATTTTTCCACCATACCGTCAATAGCATCAATATCGTCCTGCAAATCGGCATCGAGTGAGATGGTAATATCACAGCAGTCCTTGACAGTCATAAGTCCGGCAAGCAAGGCGTTCTGATGGCCTTTGTTTCTGGAAAGATTGACCCCCTGAAAGAGCTTGTCTTCCCTGTGATAATTCTCAATCAGCTGCCATGTTTTATCTTTGGAGCCGTCATTCACGAATACAATCCGGCTTTGAGGGCTGATTTTCTGCTGGTTAATCAGGGTATTCATTTTTTGTTTCAGCTGTTTTGCAGTCTCGGGAAGTGCCTCTTCTTCATTATAGCAGGGGATGACAAGATACAGCACTGGATTCTGATTCATGATACTGATTCCTCCGTTTATGGAATTTGTGCGAAAGATAAATATTATTTTAATTATAGCACAGCAGGGGCGGTTTGTCAATAGATTTTAAATCCGGAATCTTGACAGAACGGGAAATATGAGTTATAATATAAAAAATGTCGTTTGCAGTCGGAGGAATTACTATGGAAGAAGATTTCCTGAAAAAATTATTCAGCAGTATTCATACCAGCGACAGTTATATTTTAATTTTTGCGGTACTGGCACTGGTATTTCTGGCGACATCCGTCTGGCTTGCCCGGATGATAGAAAAAGATTTGAAAAATAACCAGCCAATTAAACGAATTCATCAGATGCTCGGCGTGTTTTATACTTTATTTGTTACATTTATTTCGCTGTTTCCCCTGCTGGGAATGTTCGGAACGGTCAAGGCACTGCTGGAACTGGATTTGTCCGGCGACCTGGAAGTCATCAAGCTGAAATTCTTCAACGCGCTGACTTCTACTGCATGGGGAATTATTTTTTCTGTTATTTTTAAAATTATTCATGCGCTGGTTCAGTCCTGGATGGAATCCCTGCTGAACCGCCCGGAACCGCCCCCGGAATCCAGAATGAAAAAAGTTTCGGTTGAAAAAATCAGCAAAAAAGAAAAAGAAGGCGAATTATCATGAAACTCCGAGAAATCATTCTGGATTTCACCTCTCTGCTGGACGTTTTTATGCTGATTCTGTTCTTTTTTATTCTGTTCAGTCATTTTGAAGTAGAAGAAGCCAAAAATACCGCCGATCAGGCTATGCAGGATGCCGCCGCACTCTCTGAAACTGCGGAAGCCCTGATAGAACAGGCAGAAGAAGAGCTTTCTGTTCTGGAAGAAGTCAGTCACGGAAAAGCCGTAGATCTTACGGCATTGATGGAACTCAGCCGCGGAACGCTGATTCAAAGCAAATTAATCATGGAAGCTTCCGGCGATTTCTGGACACTGGAATTCCGCCGCAAGGAAGAAGCCTCCGGGCAGGAAAATCAGATTGCCGTACTGGAACAGGATGCACGTCAGGAAATCAGTCAGAAAATTATAATCATCCTGCAAAAACAAGGCTATGAACAGGAAGATAAAATTCCGTTTTTGTTTTTTTATGACGGTACAGAAATCGGCTCGGAAACGGCATTTAATACTATTCATGAAGCGTTCCGGGAGGTACGGCGGACTTATCCGCATTTTTACTGTATCGAACTGGATATTTCAGATTTCGGAGGTTGATGCAGCATGAAAAAATCAGTGAAAGGGCTGGCCTTGTTTCCTGTCCTGCTTGTAGTTGCCGTCAGCGTGGCCGTAGGAGCCGGCGGAATGTATCTGTACATGAGACTGAATTCCGGCGGCCTGGGCAATGGAACTGACATTGCCATCCAGGCCAATGAAAATATTTCTCCGGAAGAAATTCCGGAAACAATGGAAATGATTGCAGTCACAGAAACAGAATCTGAAACCATTCCGGAAACAGAACCCGTTACCGAACGCGGCGGCTATGTTGTCATTACCGTTGTCGGAAACGAATATCTTTACGGAAATCAGATCTATGACCTGGACGATCTTTTGACAATCCTGCACCGCAGTCAGGAACTGCCGGCTGTCAAGCTCGTAAACCAGAAAGCCTCTAAAAAAGCATACGATACCATTGCTGCCGCTTTGCAGGATGACGGAATCAGCATTGTCAAATCAGACTAAAGCGTATATCACAAAACCTGTTACAATCTACAAAGGAGAATGCATTTCAATGAAATCAGATCAGCTCAAGCCCTGCCCCTTCTGCGGCGGAGAAGCCTATCTGGGCGAATCATGGGACAAAACCAAAAATATTCAATGTACCGTCTGCGGATGCAGCACAGTGCATTTTAAAAACAAACTGGATGCTGTCGAATGCTGGAATCAACGAGTTCTGCCAGAAGAAAAAGACTGCACAGAAAATTAAAAAAACCGTCTGCCAAACAGCAGACGGTTTTCAATTGCATGGTCTGAGTGACGGGACTTGAACCCACGGCCTCTACCACCCCAAGGTAGCGCGCTACCAACTGCGCCACACCCAGACCCTTATGGGGTAACGATGGCAATCCATCGACTTTTATATCATAGCATATTTTTTTTATTTTGTCAAGTGTTTTTTCAAAAATTTTTTTATTTTATTTTTTCCAAAACCTCTTGACAAGTACAGGAAAAACAAGTATAATATAAGTTGTATGGCATTGCAGAGTAACCGACTGCTAATGCTCGTGTTTGTTGTGTCGGGTATCCCCGTGCCTGAACCAATGGAAGCAAACATGTATTATCTTTCAAAAAAACAAAAATAAAATGGAGGAAAGTTTCATGTCTACTACAATGCCAAAGGCAAATGGAATCAGCCGCAAATGGTATATTTTAGATGCAACAGACAAGCCCCTCGGCCGTGTGGCTGCTCAGGCTGCTGTTCTGCTCCGCGGCAAGCACAAGCCGATTTTTGCACCGCACACTGACTGCGGCGATCATGTAATTATCATCAACTGCGAAAAAGCTATCCTGACCGGCAAAAAGCTGGAACAGAAAAAATTCTACTGGCATACCGGCTGGATCGGCGGCCTGAAAGAAGTTTCTTATAAAAAACTGATGGCTGAAAATCCGGAAAAAGCTATGACCATTGCTGTGACCGGAATGCTTCCGCATAATACCCAGGGCGCAAATCAGCTTAAGCGTCTGCGCACAGTAAAGGGTGCAGAACACAAGCACGCTGCACAGAAGCCCGAAGTTTACGAATTTTAATCAAAGGAGGGAAACATAAATGTACGAACCGAAAGTTGCATACCATTACGGTACAGGCAGAAGAAAACACTCTGTTTCCAGAGTCAGATTAGTTCCCGGCAGCGGCAATATCACAATCAACGGCAGAACAATTGATGATTATTTCGGCCTGGAAACACTGAAATTAATCGTTCGTCAGCCTCTGAATCTGACAGATACACTTGAAAAGTTTGATGTCATCTGCACAGTAGCAGGCGGCGGCGTAACCGGCCAGGCCGGCGCAATCCGTCACGGTATTGCCCGTGCACTGCTTCAGTATGATGCCGAACTTCGTCCGGCTCTTAAGAGCGCAGGTTTCCTGACCCGTGACCCCAGAATGAAGGAAAGAAAGAAATATGGTCTCAAAGCTGCCCGTCGTGCACCGCAGTTTTCCAAGAGATAAAATTTCTGCTGTCTCAATACAATACAAATTCGCCCCGAAGCTCGATGTTTCGGGGCTTTTGCTATACGCTTGACTTTTTGTGCGAATTATGCTATAATAAAAACTGCGAAACATACTGGGACAGAACAGTATGAATATCTGATAAGAAGGAGGTATTGTATATGAGTAATCAGAGCCCGGCATCAACCAACAACGTCATCAAGACAATCGACGAGATAATTACAGCAAAAAATTACTATTTTATCCCATTGTATCAGAGAGGTTATCGCTGGACAACAGAACAGTCAAGAACGCTGATCAACGATATATATGCCAATTTTAAAAGGAACTTTGATAATTTCGTTCACAATCAAGAAGATATAAACGTACATCGGAATACCGGATATTGTATTCAGCCGCTGGTGGTGAAGGATACACAGGAACAGGTAATTCTGAATGGCACTGTTTACACCAAGTATAATGTCATTGATGGTCAGCAGCGGCTTACAACTCTGGCAATCTTTTTTTATGCTTTGAATGCACTGAGTCAGGGCACTACAAATTATGAGATTAACATAGGTTACGAACGCGGTGATCTGAATATTGGAAACTTTTGCCAAGAAATATCAGATGTTATTAAAATTTCTAAAGATAGTGAAAAAGAAAAAATTGCAAGCAAATTTTCCGAAAAGAAATTATCCATTGATCAGCAGTTTATACTGAATGTGTATCTGGATTGCTACTTTTTCTTTCAAGAAAAGGCAGCAGAGTCTTCTGATTATTTTCGGTTTTTTTCTGATTATTTTCGGTTTTTAGATGTATTTTCAACGCTAAAGCTTTCTTTGTTTGGGACGATGTTTACAAAAGCCACAACAGTAATCTGGTATGAACCGGACCAGAACGACGAGCAGAAGATCTTTGAGAATCTCAACGCCAGAAATATCAGGCTTACCAAGTCGGAACTGGTCAAGGCATTGTTTATGAATCCTGAAAAATATATCAGCGAGAATGGCAATGATTTATCAAAAGAGACCATTAAAGTGCGCCAGGTCAATATCGGGTCCCATTGGGACGATATTGAAAGACAGCTGCACGATGTGAATTTCTGGCATTTCTTCCCTCACTTAGAAAAAATACACCAAAGCACGCATTTTGATGCTGTCATAGATTTGTTTGTTTATAAAAAAGAAAAAGAAATCATGGGGACAAAATTCAATCAATCACAATTCAGTGATCAGTTCATAAACAAGGATCGTTTTATCTATAATAAACTGGAGAAATGGATCACGGATGATCTTGAGAAGCATCCAGATAATAAATCGGATATTATGAAGAAGTGGTGGGATGAAATCTGCGATGTGTATGAATGGTTTTATATGATCTACTCTCTGCAACATCTCAGCGGCGGCAAACCATTTGAGATCTATCACCGCATTGCCCTGCTGCAATTGATGACAGCTTACCATTACAAGTATGTTAGCAAAAAAGGCTCGGAAGAAGCGAAGAGTTATTTTGAACAGGTCGATCTGTGCATTGATCTGATTGATCTGCTTGAACACACTCCCAAAACTGAAATCAGAAAAGAACTCAACAAAAAGATTCAGGAAATGGTAAGTAATGTCTTTGAGAACAGCACACACATCACGGTATTTTCTGCTAAGTTTGCAAATCAGCAGGCGGTAAAGGAAAAGTGCGATTCACTGGAAAAGAAGATCCGTGCTCTGGTTTACAGCTCCGACAATTATCTGATCACGTCCTTCCTGTTGATGGACAGCCTGTACAGCCTTGAACAATCAGGCAGTTCACTGTCGAGATTTGATTTTTATGAATTCACAAAGAAGAATGAGAAAAAGTCAGACTGCTGGGTTAAAGAGCATATTTTTGCAAGAGGCACGAATTTCAGTGAAGACTTGAAAGACAACATGCAGGCTAAGACGGACTTCCTGAAAAACTTAAATGGCTGTGGCTGGAAGGAGTATCTGGAATACAAGTATAAAGATATTCTTACTCCGGAGCAAATCGAACAGCTGAAGACGGTCAAGGAACAGTATCTGCGAAAAATACGGGACGTTCTTGACCTGGAATCCCAGAAGCCTGCGGACTGGGACAAAACAATAGATGCACTTCTGGCACCTTCAAAAGCTTTTTATGAATCAGCAGATACAGATACAGTCCTCGAACACGAGGAGTCGCCGGAGTATGCTTCTGCATCGGAATTTCTAAAAGATAATTCGATGGGGAATATGTCAATCCTGTCAATGCCTGATAATACAGGAGTAGGAAACGGAACCTATCCGGAAAAAAAGAAAACTATCAGAGAATATATAGAAAAAGGGAAATTTATTCCCATGAATGCGGTCAATGTGTTCACCGGATGGTATTGTACGAACGAATTTTCAGCAGATTACTGGTATCCGTGTCACCGATTGAATTATTTGAAACAGCTGATCTGCCATATTGAACAATATTTGGAGGTGAATAAAAATGGGAATTGATCGGTTTTCTGAACTTATGAAGCAGCGCAAGGTAACAATACCTCTGATTCAGAGAGACTATGCGCAAGGTCGTGAGGAAGAGAATGTCACAATTATCCGGGAAGATCTCATCAAGGATGTATTCCAGAGTCTGCTGAATCATGAAAAACTGGATCTGAACTTTATCTATGGAATCGAAAACCAAAATGACGAAGAATTTTTGCCCATAGACGGTCAGCAGCGCCTCACCAGTCTGTATCTGATCTGCTGGTTCTGTGCTGTTGCAGAGGGAAAGATTGACGAATTCCGCAGCAATGTAAAAGCCTTTGATTATCAGATACGTCGGTCATCCACCGCCTTCTTCACGACACTCAGAGAATTTGATAATCACAAGGAAGATTTTGAAAACTATGTCAACAAAAAAGCAGAAATGGAGAATTTCGGCTGGTATAAGCCGCTGTGGAGCTATGACCCGACAGTTTCAGGTGCCGTGACCTTTCTGAACAAAGTCAGAGAACTATATTGGAAAACATTTCAGAAACAAGCTGCTGACAAATCAGTTTCCTTCACAGAAAGTTTTCTTAGCCCTAACTGCCCGCTTCAATTTGTGTATTTCTGCCAGAATCAGAAAAGCGATGAACTCTTTGCCGCTGAGAACCGGGCAGCTCTTACTTATATCAACATGAATGCCAGAGGCAAGGAACTCAATGACTTTGAAAATCTCAAAGCACTGATTTGCAGTCATCCCGCCCCCGCTGCAAAGAAGTTTGTCCAAAATTATGAGAGTACCTATATCAACATATTCCTGAATCTTGTCGAAAAAAATAAGAATCCGAAGACCCTTGAAGCAAAAATAAAGCATATGGACGAGATTACCCAGGGCCTTCTGCTGTGTCTTTACAACGATCTCCAGATGCTTCAGGATCCCAAAACTGCCACACAGAACTCGATCTATGACCTGATGAGCAGCATACGCGAGAAAAAGCCTTTTCCGAAGTATTACTTCGAGCTGATTGACTTTGTCATGGAACAGTGTAATAATAACGATAATCTCCAGACAATCGTTTATGACTACTGCACAGAGAAGCTAACATATCATAGCAAATATGATTTCTTCCATGCCTTCTGGTATGATTTCCGTATCGAATTCAAGCCGTGTGCTATGGATTGGGATACCCTGTGCAGGCACATGGGTGTGGTGGCTTCAGAAGGTGAAACTCTTGCGAATCACAATTATCTGAAATGCCAGTACAGGTTTGTGGAAACGATTGCCGAAGGTGCTGCACAGAATAAAAAACTGGAAAATCTGCTTGAGTTCCTTGCATCCATGGATCCCGCAGTGATTGTGAATCAGGAAGAAATCAAATCTGTCATTTCGCTTGCAACGCTTATGGAAGAAAAGATCAAAGCCGGAATCTGCGTTGAAGACCAGACAAGATACGATTTTCTTGAACAAACAGGAAAAAGACACGGCTACAAGATCCGCTATCTTCTGTATATCAGTGGGTACTGGTCAGGAACGGGGAACTGGTGGAATGCATTTGAGATGTATGCCAAAGCGGATGAACGGTGGAATGCATTTGAGATGTATGCCAAAGCGGATGAACAGTGCAGCCCGCAGAATGCGAATATGATGTGGAAAAAGGCCTACTACATCCAGTCACTGAACAGTCAGGGAGGCAGCTATCAGCTTGCCTCCAAGGGAGCGCAGACCTATTGGCATACAGAAGTGCTGCTCTGGAATAAGAATGCACCGGAAGACGAGAAGATAAAGGAGCTTAAGAAGGTCAAGGCATTGTATGATACACTGTATAAAGGCAATCCAATTGATCTTCAGGACTACCTTAATGACATCAAAAAAAATCTGAAACATTCCGACTGGCTGTATTATGTACTGGACCGCGATTACGACAGCTTGCTGTATAATAAGGTAAGCAAGGATTCGAACGGAATGTATCTGTATAACGAAAGAAATTTCTTTGACTATGTACTGCGTCTGGATTTTGAACGGAAAGGATACAAGGCAATTAACCACTGCTGTGTAAATCTGCGCAAGTCCTTACCGGAAATCCGTGTTGATCCAGTGAATTCAGCATCCAAGACAAGCAGAAATATGCTTGTAATTGTTTCTTATCAATATGCATTCGATTTGTCTAATAAGAAAGAATGGCAGCTGCATCTGAATAACAAGAAATTCCATCTGTGCAGCTTTGCAGGCATTCAGCAGGATGAGGACGCTTTTGAGTGGGAGATTGACAGCAGCACCTTCGGTGCACAGTCCAATATCATTCAAAAACTGTGTACAGAGATCGGAAAAAGCCTTAATAATTCAACGAATTTCAATGAGACTGACCTTGAAGATATCGTCATTTACGGTGATTTTAAAAAACTGCAAAGCGAGCTGCAAGGTATCCTGAACACATTCAATACACAGAACAACTGCAATATTTCCCTGCAATCATGTGAAAAGTATGGTACCCGCGAGATTCACATTTTCTTTGCCAATCAGAATAAGATTCCCTTTAACCCTTCACAAAGCAATTCCTCTGCACTGCACAGCGCGATATATTCGCAGCTCTGACGTTACTATTATCGGATATTGATTATTTTATCCGTCCCGGACAACCGGGACGGATTTTTTTATTATGAAGTCTGCTGTTCTGTTTTGTCTGATTTTTGATACCATTCGTAGCCGTTTCTGCCGCGTTCTTTGACGATATAAAGAGCGGCATCGGCGCACTGTTCCAGTTCGCCGAGCGTTTCGGCATCTTCCGGGAAACAGGCAGCCCCGGCACTGAAACTCAGCATAAAGCCCTGATTTTTTTCTTCATTGTCCGTCGGGCGGATTTGATGCACTTCTTTTGTCAGGGCATCCAGAAGAGCCGTAATCTGTATTTTAGAGGCCGTATCCAGAAGGACGACGAACTCATCTCCGCCGTAACGGGAAATCATGCCCAGGTCTTCAAACTGTTTTTTCAGTGCCGCAGAAAAAGCAATCAGAATTCTGTCTCCGGCTTCATGGCCGAATCTGTCGTTAACCTGCTTGAAGTAATCCACATCGAAAAACAGCAGACAGGCTTCTTTTCTGGAAGGGCGGCCGAGTCTTTGTTCTGCGGCAAAATCGAACGCTCTTCTGTTCATGACAGAAGTCAGCGGATCGTGAATGGAGAGCTGTTTCAGCATGGTATTTTCACGGACATTGCGCCTATACATAATGATGACCATCAATACAGTAACCGTCAGCAGCACAGCAATAAAAATCAGAACCTGATTCCGGAACGTACTCATGGTAGCGGTCAGTGCACTGCCGGGAAGTCGGACAACGACAAACCAGCCCGGCATATACGTAATATCGGAATAGACCTGGGTATAATTCACCTTGCCTATGCGGTACGTCAAAGTAGCGGAGGCTTCTCCCCGGAGCATACGGCCGCGCCACTGATCGTAGGCAGACTTATCATCCGGATTGATATCACGCATGGCAAGATAAGCATTTGCCCAGCTGCCGATGGAATATTCATTAGGGCCTGCACACTGGATAATATTAGCCGATTCTGCATTCATCAGCCAGATTTCTATTTCTTCTTTCAGAGCTTCTGACGAGGCAATGTTCTGTATTTCCCGCAGAGGATAGGTAACAAACAGCCAGCCTTTCTGTCCGCTGCCGTACTGAAAATTGCTGAACATTGTAAAGACGGGCTGACCTGTTGTTCCGGAACGGTACGGTGCCGAAATAGCTACGGGGTCGGCCAGTGCGGCAACGTGGAGCAGATCCCATTTTTCAAACTCTTTCAGTTCCTGTTCCGATGCATAAATTTTCTGTTCCGCATCGATAAAGCCGATACTGACATAGCTTCCGCTTTGTTCGGCGGCAAGACTTTCATAAATTTCCGCCGGCGAGGAAAAATTCTGTGCCGACAGCACAGAAGCAACATTCTGTGCCGAATCGGTCATATACCGGATAGAGTTGTTCATTTTTTCAGAAATCAGGCTGCACAGCTCTTCCGAGAGCCTTTTGTCGTGGCTGGTAATTAATTTGTTAAATGCGGCAATCAGAAGCGAAGCAGCAAATGAAAATATCATCAGAAAAATGGTAATGATAATATAAAACGAGGTACCGTTTTTCATGTAGGATAATTCTTTTTTCTCTTTAGCAGTACGATTCATTTTTCAGGCTCCTCAATTACGTGTCAGCACTTCCTGCACTTCCGGAGAAGAGAGTGTCTGCCGGTTTACGGTCACAACGCCGGTATCGACAAATTTAATTTCATTTTCTTCCCCGTCAATCAGGGACAGTGCCGCCCGGACTCCTTCATAACTCATATCAAACTGTTTTTGCAGCATGGTTGCCGCGCTGAAGTCCGGGGAATTAATCAATTCGGCAATAGATTCAGAATAATCAAACCCGACAATAGAAATATCAGTCCGGTTCTGTGCTTTGAGTGTTTTGGCAAATCCGGCAGTAGGGCCGTTATTGGTACCGTACACGCCTGTAATTTCGGGATGATTTTGGAGCATTTCGCTGGCGAGGTCTTCTGCAAGCCCTGTATTTCCGTCATAAGAGATAATATCCGGGATAATTTTCCAGTTTTCGGGAGCATTCTGTGTCCAGAACTGGAAAAAGCCTGCCAGGCGTTCGTTGATTGTCTGCGAAGCGACAGAACCGACCATAATACCGATATTGACATCATCGCTGTCCTGAAAATCCCGCTGCTGTATCAGCCGGAGCATTTCAGAGGCGGCATTTCTGCCGGCAATCAGATTATCTGTCATATAGCACAGGTCATAGCTGTCCGTATTGGCAATTGTATCAATCAGGATTACGGGAATTCCCTCAGAATAAGTTTGTGTAATTTTAGGGGCGAGCATGACAGAATCGTCGGGAGAGATCAGAACAGCATCTGCATGATTCTGCATACATTGGTCCAGCAAATCCGCCTGATACTGCCAGTCTGTTTCGGAATACGTACCGCCGTACCAGATATTGCAGCCGAATGCTTCTCCGGCAGACCTGGCACCGTCAATGACAACATCCCAATAGCTGTTATTCAGAGCTTTCACGACAAGATAAATATTTTTCTGTTCTTTTTTAATTTCGGTCAGCGGTTCAAATTCCTGACCGCGTTCGGCGTTTTCCTCCTGTACCGGCGGCGCATTTTCTGAACAGGAGCACAGACCAAACAGAAAACAGCAGAGCACTGCAATCAATTTCTTTTTCATGGCAGAACCTCTTTTCCATCCGTTTTAATACCTGTATATTATAACATATTTACAGAATAATTTCAATCTTTTTTGTAAAATTTGTATTTTTCCGAGAAACAAAAAAGCTGTCAGAGCAAAATCTGACAGTTTTTATGAAAAATCTATTCCTGTTTTACTGAATTTTCAAAATATACGGCGTTCCTCGCAAATTTTATTAGATACAAAAGCAATAAATTCAGAACAAGTAGGCTTGGCAACGGGATAACAAAACATCTGATTCATTTTTTTATCATCCAGACGATATGCCGATTCCAGCGCATGGCGGATATCACGTTCCACACTGCTGACAGAAGTCTGATAAATCTCTGCAATTTTAGGGTACAGCCGTTTCATGCAGGCAGTTACCAGATGCGGATCTTTTACGCAAAAACAAATTGCAGTAACCAGCATTTGATAACCGGATAAATAAGATTTGACTCCCGCCTTATTGACATAACTCACTGCGGCTTCTTTAATCCGCACTTCGCTTGACCGGAATACAACAGAATGTATGACACCTTCCAGATAACTTATGCCTCTGCAAGCAGGAAGTACATATTTCTCATTCATTTCAGATATTTTGGTTTCAGTTTTGCTAAGCAAAAAAGCATATTTCTTTTCGCCGTCCAAAACCACAACAGTGCCTTCGCTTTCTTTTGCAACAGCAAAGAAGCCATCCCGATGCAGCCTGGATGCAAGTGTCACTGTTAAAATTGCAATATCATGCCGCTCATCTTCACTATAAATTTTTAAAGTTTTATTAATATCCGTCATTGAGCTTCTTCCCATCAAAATCACATAAAAAATCCCGAAAGCAATTCACTTTCGGGATTTATGGCGCTCCCTGTTGGACTCGAACCAACGACCGTTCGGTTAACAGCCGAATGCTCTACCGACTGAGCTAAGGAAGCATTCTATACCGGCATCTTTCTAAATTCCCAGGCCGTCGCCAGCCAAGTATTTTCGACGTAAAAGAGCTTAACTTCTGTGTTCGGAATGGGAACAGGTGGGACCTCTTTGCAATCAACACCGATTAGAATAAAACTTATCACAGTGCAAAACGCATCTGTGGTGACCCGTACCAGACTCGAACTGGTGTTGCCGCCGTGAGAGGGCGGAGTC
>DFJS01000094.1:0-156 GCA_002373165.1 Ruminococcus sp. UBA3665 | reverse complement strand
CGACTGAGCTAATGGTGCATTTCAACCACTTCTTTATTATACCATAAAAACGATTACTTGTCAAGTGTTTTTTTTAAATTTTTTATCACTTGCTGCAAACTGAAACAGAACAAACAAGAAACAACACAATCGAGAACTTAAAATTCACAAAGAGGA
>DFJS01000068.1:2942-36107 GCA_002373165.1 Ruminococcus sp. UBA3665 | reverse complement strand
ATCTATACTGTAAATTCCGATTTATTTTTCCAGGCAGAAAATATTCTGATATTCGCGCATACTGGTGAAATGCTGATAGAATAATCTGCCTGTATCTAAAAGCACATCATGCGGATTCTGATTCAGCTGACTGACAACCTGATTCAGTTTCTTTCCGGATTCTGCCGAAAAGCCGTTCCGGTTATAGTAAGCAAGCGTGATGTGCGGTGTCAGCGGATAAGATAGCTTTTGCACCTGATTTACAAGTTCATACAGCTGCATCAGCTTGTGATATTCGCCCTCATCTGCCGGATACAGCCCGGCACAGAGCGCAGTATGATTTAAATTAAATACAGCATTGAATTTCATAGAAATCTGCATCCCCGGAAATGCAATCTGCCGGATTTTTTCTTCATTGCATTTCATCTGATTTCTGACAGCAGATTTTTCCGGCGAATTGCTTAAATCATGGAGTGTCATATGAAATGTTCCTGCATAAAGTCTTTCTGCAAAGCATTCCCCTGCTTCATGATACATCAGATGCGTATAATCCAGAAACTGTCTGCATTCTTCATCGCTCAGGGAAAACACAGCTGTATCTCCATAGAACGGAAGGAAACGGTTTGTTTCGCTGACTTTGGCAAGCACGGCGGGATTGGGAGTGAAATCCTCACGGCCTAAATCCAAATCATGTTCAAAGCTGTTGATTCTGTTCAAAAATTCCTGATAAGTTTCCATAGCTTAACCGCCTTTCTTAAGAATATCCCATGATCTTGCCGTCACTGCCCCGAATCAGAAAATACGGGGGCTGTGCAGGTGTTGCGAACTGTACGCCGTCTTCTCTTGTTCCCATCGGCGCGTTAGTCTGAATATACCAGATATCAAATTTTTCGTAATATTCCGTTCCGTACGGCGGATCCATTCTTTCATATTTCATTTTCACGCCGTCGACATCAACATAATCCGATTCGATATGATTGATATAGTCTTCTCCCTTTTTTTCAATAAAAAGCGGTCTGACTTTTGTGATTAAATCTTCTTCGGAAGTGATAGTACCGAGTATTCTTTCCGGAAATTTTTCGGCTTCATGCAGAAGAAAAACAGCTTCATTTTCATAATCATAAAGTGTATTTTCGGCTATCAGAACGGGATATGGTGCTATTAACTGTCCATGAAATTCCGTGCAGAAATCTTCCATAAGTTTGCGTTCTTCCTCGTATCCGGCAGAATCCTGTGTTTCGGATTCTGTTTCCGGAATGGTTTCCGATTCTGTTTCAGTGACGGGAACAGTTGTTTCCGGAATTTCTTCCGGAACGCTTTCCGAACAGCCGGAAATCAGCAGACAAAAGCCTGCAATCAGAATTGCACGGAACTTGTTTTTCATTTGCCCTGCTCCTTATGATAATCGCTGACGGTCTGGAACGTCGAGGAACATGCAATCAGATTCTGATGCTCCGTGTCGCACTGAATGGATAAATGATAGCTGTTTGCAGTGTTGTCAGGATCTTCGATTGTCCAGACAATCCAGAATAAATTCACATCTGTAAAATGGCAGTAAATCTGTCTTGCATTGTAGCCGTTGACTGTTGTGATACTGCCCTGCAAGCCTTCGATATTTTCCTGACTTGCCATGTAATAGCGCATACTTTCGGCCGCAGTTTCGTAAGGCATATTTTCGTAATAATCCAGCGTGAAGATATTAGTACCTGTGGCATCGGCGAACTGTGCCAGGCCTTCGGCTCCTTCTTCCTGAAACGGCGAATAGCCTAACGGAACCTGCATATAGCCGTTTTCGTCATCGCCGACGGGCATTAATTTTCCCTGATAGACAAAATTTCCGGAATCGTCTGCAATTGCACCTTCGGGGACTTCGGGCTTTGTGGCTTCGACAGGAGAAGTTTCGCCGATACTCTGTCCCTGATTCAGAATCGAAACGCCGTCGCTCTGACCGGCGGAACATCCGGTCAGAGTCAGCACAGCGACAGAAAGCAATATTAAAAATTTAAATTTCATCATAGTTTCTGCTCCTTATGAACTGTTCTGTTCTTATCATAGCAGAAAACCGGACGAATGTCAAGCATTGTTTTCCTCTTTGGGGAGCATTTCGGAAAGCTGTGCTACAATTTCGCTGAAATATCTGGGACTGACTTCTTCCAGATTCAGCGCGTCTTCGTCTTTGAACATAGCAGAGGACTGTTTCCAGATTTTGAGAGCTTCGATTGTCACATCTTCGGCATCCATATATCCGGCGGCGATGTACGAACCGCTGAATTGCAGTTCAGCATAATAGCCGATATTCTGAATTTTATCGCCGATTTTTTCCTGTCTGGCGATGTCGTTTCTTACGAATTCATAGAAGCAGCCGGCATCCTGTGCCGCGCCTTTTTCCCAGCCGAATTTTGTCATTTTATTAATCAGCGAAAGATTGGTCAGTTCTGTTCCGGAGAATCTCTGGAGTGCCTTTTTGCCGATTTCTTCCGGGAGCACGGTATACACAGGGCGGTTCAGCTGCGGGAAGGGCTGACTGATTTCATAATCCGAGAGCTGTTCTGTCCAGGTCTGAATCAGATCTTTATCGAGTTCCACGGGATGTACAAGGCCGATTCTGCACTGTTCGGGGAGTTCATATTCATCTTCATCGGAAGTATTGAACGAACCGTCTTCCATATAGCGGAACGTCTGGAGAAGCTGGTCCTGTTCATCATACGCGCCCCAGATCAGGCCGATGGCGAAACAATGCATCACGGGCTTTTTGATGAATAATTCCTTCCAGGCATCGGGTGACCATTTTCTGTCGCAGAGCAGTACATATTCCAGACGGGCTTTCTGACTCTGGACAGCAGTTTTCATTTGTTTTTTCATTTCTTTGAAATCTCTGGAAGCCTGTTCGGATTTTTCGGGGTCATCATTTTTGCCGGGCTTAGGGAGATTCTTGAGTTTTTTCTCATCCTCGAAAATTTCGAGTTCCAGAGCCGGAGTCAGATAGACTTTGAACTGTCTCTGACCGTAATCGAAAATCCTGCACAAATTTTCATCAAAGCCCAGATCAGGAACAATTCTGTCAGCGAGTTCCTCACGGGTGATATGCAGAGCCTCGGCGGCCTGTACAAGCGCGGCATTGGCGGCATTGCGGACCTGTTTATTCTTGAATTTGCGTGCCATGCCGTCCACGGCCATCAGTGCGGAAGAACTTCCGCTGAATGCCAGAGCTTTTACTGCTTCGGATGCGATTGCACCTCTGGAATTCTCAGACCATTCTTTGATATAATGCTGCAAAGAAGCAACAGCTTCCGAACCGCCCATAATTCCAGTGAAATAGATGACCCATTTCTGTTTGGCCTCGGCACCTCTGTCAATAAAGCGGCTGAAAACTTCCTGTGCAAAGCGTTCCACATCTGTCTGATTCAGATTTTCGGCGATTTTATCAGCGATTTCGCTTCTGGTGAATTTGCAGATATCCATTGAAGCATAGCAGTTTGTAATTGCAATCAGATATTTTTCCTCGACTTCGTTTCCGGATTTGTCATGCACGGGCGTGAAGGGGTTCTGGAACAGCCATGCGACTTTCTTAGCCTTATTGCCTTTGCTGTACTCGTCCACAAGATTGATTTCCACAGCCGGAACAGCAGAGACTTCCTGATTCAGGAGCGCGGCCAGCCTTGCTTTCAGAGCTTCATTTTTTTCGGCTTCAAAAGCCTTCTGTACGGCATCCTGATAGCAGTCCGGGAAATTTTTCTCCAGCAGGGAAACAGCGATTTCGCGCTGTGAGATTTTCTTACCTGTCAGCAGATCGAGATATTTCTGATTCAGCTCTTTTCCGGGAGCGGGAAGCGATTCTGCTACCAGCTGACGGACTTTCTTGCTGGAATCCTGTGCGGCTTCCAGAATCCGTTCTATATGCTGATATTTATTATGACTTGCCAGAATTTCAATTCTGGCGTATCTTGCTTCGACATTCAGGCTTTTGACATCCAGAGCGGCGATTTCGTCAGCGAAATCAGAAAGCTTCCTGATGACTTTTTTTCTGATATCTTTCTGATAATGCTGTTCGGCCATTTTGACAACGCCGTTGAGGATGTAAGTCATCGGCACATGATATTTTCTCAGAATTTCGATTACTTTTTCCTCGTGATCTTCCAGCGGATAGCCCGGCAAAGCAGTCAGCGGATAATAATAATGATCATAATCCAGCATGGTACGATAGCAGATGCATCTTTCTGCGAATTCGTCAAGGCCGTATACTGTTACATAGTGCACGCTGCCGTAATAACTGCCCTTGGAAGGCTTGAGATTTGATGCAACAGGAAGAAAGTCTTCCATACTCATCGAACCCGTCAGAAAGCTTTCAATCTGAACTTTTTCATTCGGGTTTTCCGATGTCAGAATGTCAATGCACTGCCGTCTGGCCTTATCCTGCACATCTGTGCCGCCCTGATAGGATTTATCTACAGATTTCAGAATTTTTTCCATACGGCTGGCGATTGTAATATCCTCTTCCTGATTCATCTGCTGTCTGAACACTTCCGGATATTTCTTTGCAATATTTTCCAGACGGGAATCTCTGTACCGGAGCGAACCTCTCCAGTAGCGGCGGTCATCCGCATCGGCGTGGGCGATATGGCTGATATACTGCGGCGTAGGAACTTCGGCGCGTTCGACGACATCCAGCACACGGTTTTTGTCGATATTGGATTTCAGAATCCATTCAGTAAAAGTCCCCTGCTTATTTGCAATTTCTGATTTGAATAAGACAAAATATTTCTCATCATAGCCCGATGCCAGTGCCAGCGACAGCAGATAGGCATTTTTTTCAGGAAGTGAAACACTGCCCGGAATGATAATCTCATCCATGATTTTCACTGCCTGCGGAATCAGAAGACTCGGACGATATTCCGCTTTTTTGCCGGAAAAGATTGTCTTGACTGCATCGAGCATTGTCATCTGTTCGGGGGGAACCAGTTCATTCATTGCCGAAATTACAAGTTTCAGTTTAGCATTATAATTTGAGAGATAAGCAATCGCTTTCAGGCAGACTTCCGGAGCGGCTTCGGTAATTTCCATGCCATAGCTCTGAATAATATGATTGGAATTCCGGTCAGAATAGATTGCCAGATAGATGGCATCGGCCTCATCGCCGAACCGGGAACGGAAGGCTTTCAGAATTTTTTCTTTGCGCTTATTATAATCCGATCCGACATCGTTCAGCCCCAGAACAGTACAGCTCAGGCCGCCGATGGTATAAATCAGCAGAAAGAATCTTTCTTCCAGTTCGTCAGAATTATGACGGTTGATTTCTTTCTTGATTGCATTTTCGCGGTTTTTGGTATTCTGGCTGTAGACATTATAATAGCCGGAGAAATCCTGCTTCTGAATCTGATCCAACAGGCTATCATTACGAGGATTTTCAAGATTCAGGTATTCGGCAGCGATTTCGAGCGTTTCACTGTGTACGCCGTAAGCGGCGAGAGCCTGCATCAGATTCGGGAAGCTTCCGCTGTGAATGGTCTGATTTGCGTATAACATAATAACATAACTCCTTTACAGATATAAAATTTTCATGTTGCTGTTTCCTGCTTTCTGATTTTATTATAACAGATCAGATGTTCAAAAATTTTATGACTGCACAATTTCTTCTAATTTTTTCAGGTTTTTTTGAAAATTTTCTTCCAGACCTTTCGGACGCATGTGTTCCAGTGCACAGAACAAATCCAGTTTCTGAAGGCCGAGCTGAATATAATTCTGAATCATGATATATTCCTGCAAGACTTCGTTTTTCTGTTCCTGCATGGAATGCCGGGCGGCTTCGGCTGACCTGCCGAACTGCACAAGCAGATCAGACAGCCCCTGCATCCCGGATTTTCTGGCCTGTTCGGCGAATGCCGCCGTACTGACTTCCGATGCCGACTGCAAACCGCTCTGGAGCAGACTGCAAAGATATTCCTGTATTTCTTCCAGCAGCTGCAAAATCTGCTGGGCATAAAGCGGCTTTGTCCGGGCGTATCCGGCAGGGAGCACATAATTTTCCTGTTCCGGAATCCGGATAAAATCATAAACTTCAATCGGAAACAGCGATAACCGGCCGTTTTCAAAATACGCCGAGCAGAACCATGTGTACTGCTTTTCCGGATGGGCAAGCATATTTTTCCCGATCTGTTCCAGCAGCTGGATGAAATCTTTTGTTTCTGCCTGATAGCGCACCTGAATCATGATGATATTTCCCTGACTGTCGGCAAGTTCCATTTGATATTTCTGTGTATGTGTATCGAACTGACTGCTGACACAGGCCATCGGATGCAGGAAATATAAATGCTCCGGATTATGCTGTTCCTGTGCGGCATCGACTGCGAGTTTCCGGAAATCTGTATAGATCATCTTCTGCAATTCTGTACAGTTCAGATTGGCATCTGCTTTCATGACAAGAAGCGTTTCTTTCGAGCTGGATAATTTTTCTTCACTGAGACGGGCATTTTTCAGAACCATTCTGGATTTCATCAGAGATTTCATCGGAACGCCGGCATTCCACGGAATGACAACTTCCCGTCTGTGCGGATTTTCCATGCCTTCGTAGAACACAGGGCGAATATCTGAAAATGTCAGGAATCTGTTTTCGGCCTGTTCGTCAAGATTCAGGAAATAATACATTTCTCCGGCATATTCTTTTGTATTGACAGTCCGCTGACCGACCGGCAGAATTTCCAGATTCTGATTTAATACTTCATAATTCCGGCGGAACTGTCCGAGCATTTCTTCTGTAACGGGCTGATTCTGTAACCTGAGAAGATATTCCGCACAGCGGCAGAGTTTAGTCATAAACTGTCCTGCGCGGAAGACTGCACGGCGTTCGCGGCAGTCTGTAAGGCGGCTTCCCAGTTCGCGGAGCATTTTTTCGGCATCGGCCATTCGGAGCGCATGGCTGCGCACAGCAGAGGCTTCCAGATGTTCGGCCATATTTTCTGGCATCCGGACAAGCCCCCATTTCAGAACATCATACAGAAGTGCACAGCTTTGCCGGGCACTTTCCTGGATAACAGCATTTTCAGATTCAGAAAGCTGTTTTGCCTGCTCCTGAAACGCATCCAGAGAAATCAGATTTTCTTTTTTCTGCCATGCCAGAATGACCGCGGCTTTATGCGGACAGAGTTCTTTTTTGTGACAGGCACAGGTAGAATTCTGCAGCGGATACAGCAGTCTGACAGCAGTCCCGTCCGGGAGACTTCCGGAAAGGATACTGCTTTCTTCCAGCTGAATCTTTTCGATATCCGGCAGAAGCTGTTTTATCTGCGTACCGAGTGCTTTTTTCAGCTGTGCGGCTGTGATTTTTGAAAGTTCCTGCCGGAGCAGTTCCGGGAGGCCTTCCGGAACGGTTCCATCCGGAAAATCAGGTTCCGGCATTTCGTCATCCGTATCAGACTGAAAATTTTCTTTCAGCCACAGCATCGCGGCAATCAGATGCCGGCACACACTCCGCGACGGACAGGAACAGGAACTCTCCCATAACGGAGTATGAATATTACAGGTTTCTCCGCTGATCTGGATTTCGGCAGATTCCTCCCGGATATCGGCGGAAAGATCGGCTTCTTCCAGATCTTTCACTGCTCTTTTGTAGATGCCTTTATTCGATATGCCGATGAAATAATTTTCATCCGCATCGGCGAGTGCCTGCTGTAATGGATTCATAATTCAAAAAACTCCTTTCTTATAAGCTAAGATCTTTGGGATTGATATCAAAATGCCGGTATTTATAATCTGTCAGCATCAGCTGGATGTCATAGCATTTCCTGCCGATGGCATAGCGAATCAGTTCGTCAATATTTTGCTCTGTGATAAAAATTTCCATATCCAGCAATTTTTTAAAACTTTCAGGCTTTTTCATATCAATCAGGCTCTGGAATGTTTCAGTGCAGTTTTCCTTAAGATAAGCTTTTAATTTTTCATCCTGCGGATTTTTCAGGAATAATTCCGCCACAACGGGAAGTTTTTCAACAGGGCGGATTTCGACGGACAGATTTTTCTCATCAATCAGACGGAAAAACGGAAAGAGCGCATCCAGCTCGTTTTTGATGATTGTAAACTGTATGCCGTGATAGCAGACATGCTTCAGGCAATAATACTCGCTGAACGTAAAATTCGGAACTTTCAGGGCATCCGGGATGACAATGCTTTCTGTATAGATACTAAAGCCAACGGCATGAATCGAAATTTCTTTTACTGTATCCGGAAAGACCAATTCCCGTTTGGCTGGCGGACAATAGAGTAATACTTCAACATTTTTATCATAGAGTACGCCGTCCCGGCTGGCATATTTCGGATTTTGTTCCGCAACGGTTACCTGCTGCATGTAGTCAATGGCACGGAGTGCTTCCGGATGCAGATCTGTTGCACCTGCCGGAAGATACACTTCTCGAATACTGCTTCCGCAGAACGCATATCTTCCCAGCGAAACAATCGTTTCCGGGAGCGTAATCTGTTCCAGATTGCGGCGATCCAGAAATGCATTCGCTTCAATGCGGGTCACACCGTCCGGAACCTCGAATGTTTTTCCTCCGGCCGTGCACCAGATCAGCGTTGTCATTTCTTTATTATACAGACAGCCGTCCCGGCTGGCATAATTCTGATTTTGTTCGGAAACATGTATTCTGGTTAAACACTGGCACTGCCAGAACGCTCTATCGCCGATGGATGTTACCGATGCCGGAATTTCGATTTCTGTAATCCGGGCAGCACCGCGTAATGCTTCAGGGCCGATTTCCGTGACGGATTCCGGAATATGAATTTTCTCTCCGTAATAATCGAACAGTGCGGAATTGCCGATACAGGTAAGATGTTCCGGCAGAATGATGTTCCGGAGCTTGCAGTTGTAAAATGTACCGAATTCGAGTCTTGTTATTTTTTCAGGAAGATTGATTTCTTCCAGTTCACAGCAATCCATGAAAGCGGATTCTTCGATTTGTTCCACGCTTTCGGGAAGGGTGATGCGCCGGATATTCCGGCAGGACTGAAACGCCGTTTTTCCGATTACAGTAATGCCGTCCGGCACAATGACGTGTTCTTCAAATGTTCCGTGATATTTGATTAATTTATTCTCTTCTATTTCAAAATCATCTGAATGCATTATCATAATATAAATCTCTCCCCTATTGACTTGAATTCAAAATGCTGATATTTATAATCTATCAGCAGGATTTGTACCTGATGCTTCTGATTTTCAATTGCATACTGAATGAATTTATCAATATTTCGTTTGGTGATAAAATTTCCGGAGTCCAGAATTTTTTGAATCACTTCGATATTTTCATGTTCTATCAGCCAGCGGAACATTTTCGGGAAATTTTTCTTGATATACTCAGAAACGCCGTCAGAATCCACATCAAGCAGAAACATCTGAAAAATCAGATAATACTTGACTTCGGAATCTATTCTGACAGAATAATTTCTGTTCAAGATAATTTCATTCATTTTGAAATCCGGAATATTTTTGGTATCTTCCGGCTGATAGAACAGTTTTCCGTCAACAAGCGTCATCGGAACACGCTTCATATTGCGACAGCCTAAAAATGCAATATAGCCAAGTGTTTCGACACTTTTTGGAATTGTAATCTCTGTCAGGCTTTCACAGTGTGCAAATGCCAGTTCTTTAATTGTCACGAGTCCTTCCTGAAGGCTGACACTGGCTAAATTTTTACAGTTTTCAAAAATTTCTTTCCCGATACTTCTGACACTTTTCGGAATTGTAATGCTTTTCAGGCTGATACAGGCAAAAAATGCAGTATCTCCGATGCTTGTTACACTTTCCGGAATCGTAATGTCAGTTAAATTCAGACATCTCCGGAAGGCATTGTCGGCAATCTCTGTCACGCTTTCCGGAATGATAACACGAATCAGGTTTTCACAATCCCAGAATGCATTCTCTCCGATAACCGTCACGCCGTCCGGAATGACAACTTCTCCGCCACAGCCGTGATATCTGATTAAAATACTATCTTTGATTTCAAAATCGTTCTGAATCATAATTTCCATTTCTCCTTATGAAATTTAAATTCAAAATGCTGATACTGATAATTCATCAGCATAAGCTGAATTTCATAGGCTTTCAGGTCGATGGCATACTGAACATATTGCCTGATAGTATCTTCTGTAAAAATTCCGTGATTGAGCATTACCCGAATCTGTTCTTCTTTGTCCGGAAGAGGAGATTTCAGCATCAGATAAAAAAACAGATGGGGCAGACGTTCCCGGATCAGATTTAAAAATTTCTGATTTTTGACAGGATATCTTAAAAGCCGGAAAGCAAGTTCATATTCTGCATTGCGATATTCCGGCAAATAGCTGAGATTCTCAAATCTGAAACTCTGATTTACCAGAAGATTCAGAATTCCGTCTGCCGTATCGGAAACTGTATCGGAGGCGGACTGTGACACTTCTGATTCCAGACCGGATTTCTGCCGGATATTTAAAAAATTTTCTATTTCAAAACGCTCCTGATTTACAATCAGAGTTTTCAGTTCACTGCATCCATGCAGGGCATCCATTTCGGCAAAAGTGACACTTGCCGGAATGGTCAGGCATTCGATTCCGTTAGGAAGAATAAAATCTGTATATGCTATATTTTTCAGAAACGCACAGCCCCGGATGCCGGTAACACTGTCCGGAACAATGACATTTCTGTCTGTTCCGTGATATTTCAGCAATACGCCGTCCTGAATTTCAAACTCCGGCTTCATGAGAACATTCTCCCGATATAATCGCCTAGCTGTTCCGGAGTGAGTGCGCCCACGAATGCGCCCATATTTGCGAGTTTCTGTCCGAGCTGACGGTCATAGGCCGGATTGGCAGTTTCATCCAGAGCAGTTAAGAAATTCAGTTTTGCGCCGGATTCCAGAATATTCCGGCTGGTATTAAGCAAATATTTTTCCGGCGCACCTTCATACAGATCTGTCACGCACAGAACGCAGGTTCTGGCCGGCGTTTCAATCAGCTGTTCGCAGTAGGCCAGAGCTTTTCCGATATCAGTACCGCCGCCGAGCTGTACACTCATCAGGATTTCGGCAGGGTCTTCGGCCTGACCGGACAGATCTACAATACTGGTATCGAAAATAATCAATTTCACATCGGCAAAGGGCAGTTTTGAGATAATCTGTGCCATCACGGCACTGTAAATCACAGAACCCAGCATGGAGCCGCTTTCATCGATTGCGATAATCACGCGCCATGTGCTGTATTTTTTCACCCGGTTATTGAAATAAATATCCTGCAAGATCAGCTGACCGGAATCCGGGTCATAATGTTTCAGATTTTTCCGGATTGTTTTCTTGATATCCAGATTTCTGGCCGAATGCACGGGACTGGAGCTGTTTCTGTCGATTCGTCCCAGAACAGAACGCCGGATATCATTTTCCAGTTTTTCCCGGAGCTGGTCAGCGACTTTCTGTGCAATGATTTTTGCAGTTTCCAGCACATCGCCTTTCATGAGATGTTTCAATTGCAGAACGGTTTTCAATAAATTCATATCGGGCTGAATCTGTTCCAGAACTTTTTTATCTGTCAGCAGTTCGGTCATATGAAATTCTTCCAGAGCCTGTTTTTCGAGGACTTCGGCAGTTTGTTTCGGAAAGAGTTCTCTTACTTTGGTAATCCATTTTGCGGCATTGAGGCGGGATTTTCCTGTACCGCCTTTCCGGTTCTGACCGTCTTCCTGCCGCACGTCCTCTCCGGCGGCCTGTTCGTAGAGATATTCCAGCAGATTTTCCATATCTTCCAGCCCCCGAATTTCTCTGTCCGAGCCGCTGAAATCCAGATTCTGATCTGATTGTTTTCCCAGGATCAGCCGCCAGCGGTTGAGAACCTGTTCTTCTGTAGTCATAAAAAATTTCCTCTTTTCTTATAAAAATAAATTTCTGGGCTTGCAGACAGAATGCTGATACTGATAATGCATTAATATCATCTGTTTTGTATAAAGCTGATGCTCGATTGCCATTTTCAGATAATATTCCAGCGCATCGCCGGAATAGATTTTTCCTGTATCAACAATTTTCTGAAATACGGCATCTTCCAGACAGAACAGCATATCTTCCCGGTACTGTTTCAGAAAGCGTTCTTTTTTTCTGGAAGGATTCCGTAAAAACATCACGATATTCCGGATTAATTCGATAGCATTTGTCCATTTCATTTCTTCCTCGTTCACGAATACCTGAATCTGATGGCAGGTAATGCTTTTCATTTTTTCATCCTGATGCAGAGCATACAGATCAATGCTTTCCATGCTGGCCGGAAAGACAACATGTTCGACAGAATAATCCATTTCCCAGCCGCTGAGCGAATTCATTCCGGCATAAGTCACGCCTTCCGGGATGACGATTGTCCCGTTTGTGCCGATATACTGATACAGAATATGATTTAAAATGACAAAATCATCGGGATAATTTTTCAGATGCACTCCGCGTGAAAAGACTTCCGTTCCGTATTTCTGAATTCCTTCCGGAAGCGTGAGATCTGTCAGTTTAGGACAATCTTTCAGAGCATAGTCATCAATTTTGACAACAGATTCCGGAATCCGGATGGATTTTAGATTTCTACAGCTGAAAAAGGCATTTTTTCCGATTGCTGTGACACCATCCGGAATCCAGACTGTTTCGATTCCACGGCAGTAGGCAAAAGCGGATTCTCCGATTTCTTTTATCATATCCGGAATGCGGACGGCAGTCAGATTTCTGGGAGCGACAACACTGCTCCCTCTGCCGGTATATTTGATTAATACCTGATTTTTGATTTCAAAATCACTCATAATTTCAAATCCTCCCCTATTCCAGCCGAGTTAAAATGCCGATGCTGATATTCCATTAACAGAATCTGCTTTTCATAGAAATGCCTGCTGTTTGCATACCGGATGAAGAATTTCATATGCTGCTGATCGAAAATTTTTCCGGATTCCAGCACAATTTTGAAATGCTCCGTATCAATCCGGAACAGGAACGGCAAATTGACTTTTTTCTGAAACTCTTCATTTTCGGGATGATCCAGAAAAGCTTTCAGATTTTTAAGATGTTCAAAATATTTCGTCAAAATAATCCTGTCTGTCACTTCGATTCCGTACCATGATACAGAAGTCAGTTCCGGACAATAGAACGCGCGTTCACCCAGAAAAACAACACTGTCCGGAATGACGATTCTTTTCAGATTGCAGTGATAAAATGCCTGATTTCCGATTGTTTCCAGATGTTCCGGCAGCTCTGTTCTTTCCAGATTCCTGCATTCCAGAAACGCTTCCCCACTGATTGTTCTGACACTGTCCGGAAACACAACCGAACGCACATTCTGATTTCCATAGAAGGCAAGCGATTCAATTCGCGTGACATGTTCCGGAATGATTATATCAGAATTCTGTCCCTGATAGCGAAGCAGAACATGCTTTTTTATTTTAAACTCTGATTTCATAATTTCAGATTTTCTCCTATATTCCGGAACCTGACATGCTGATATTTATAATCTGTCAGAATCATCTGCAATTGATAGGCTTTTTTCTCAATTGCAATCTGAATCAGCCTGTCGATATTTTTTCTGGAAATGAATCTTTCCAGAGACTGCATCACGGCCTGTTCCTGTCCGGCTTCGAGCAGAATCTGCATTGCCTGTGCTTTATCTGTCCGGAGCAGTTTCAACATATGAGATACGTTTATATATCGATCAAATTGATAACAGTGATTTTGATATCGATGTTCAACTTGATATTTCGGGGAAAATGTCACTCCCCGATAAGAAATTTTTTCCAAAGAATAATAATAAAAATCTTCATTGCAATAACGCAGATTATCCGGAAATTCCAATTCTTTTATCGGAGCATGGCGAAAAGCAAAGGATTCTATTCTGACAAGAGTTTTCGGCAGGGATACTCTTTCAAGACGACTACAGTTCCGGAATGCGGAATGTCCGATGGAAACAACGCCCTCCGGAATATAGACTCCTTTTATCTGCCTTATGCCCGTGCAGTACTGCTCCCGATTGCAGAAAGCATATTCTCCGATACGCGTAATTCCGTCCGGAATCATGATATAAGCATCTTTCCCGTGATATTTTATCAGAACATTGTCTTTGATTTCAAATTCACTTATCATATCATAATTCCTCCTATAGTTTTAAATTGCCGGCAATATCCTGAAAACCGAAATGCTGATATTTATACTCTGTCAGCAGAAGCTGTTTCTCATATTCCTGCTGTTCGATTGCATACCGGATTTCCTGATCGATGACATCTCTGGTAAAAATTTTTCCTGTTTCCAGAACTTTCCGGAACGGTTCCATCTCCAGAAGAAACAGCAGCATCCGGTTTGTTTGCAGAAAATTCAGGCTTTCGGCATCCTGAGGATTTTTCAGGAACTTCCAGACAGAGCGCAAAAGCTGGAATGAAAGCTTCCAATACGGCTGCCGGCTGGAAAATTTCATGCCGCATACCAGAATATATTTTAATTCCGGCATGTCCAGCGAATACGGTTCAAATTTTTCGACCGATTCCGGAATGATTACTGTTTCGGCATGTGAATCATCTGCAAAAGCGGTATCCCGGACTTTTGTCACTGAATCGGGAATGATAATTTCTCTGGCTGTTCCGGTATACTGCAAAAGTTCATGATTGTGTATGATAAATCCGTCCGGATAGCATTCCGGCGAAGCGGAAACGCCTCTGAATGCCCAGCTGTCGACTTTTCCGGTCTGTTCCGGAATTTTAAAAAACCGCAGATTTCTGCAATTGGCGAACGCCTGGCCGCCGATGTGCTTCACACTGTCCGGAATCACGACACGTTCCAGACTTTTGCAGGCATAGAAAGCATCCTGACCGATGACTGTCACACTGTCCGGAATGCTGACACTCCGGATGCCGCTGCAAAGCGCAAAGGCTGATTTTTCGATTGATGTGACTCCCTCCGGAATGCGGATATCTGTCAATCTGTCCGGAATCATGGCGGAACTGCCTTTGCCCCGGTAACGGATTAATTTATGATCTTTGATTTCAAAATAATTCATAATTTCAAACTTTCTCCTCTGTCCGCGAAGCTGAAATGCTGATATTTATAATTCAGCAGCAGAATTTGCTTTTCATAATTCTGTTCCCGGATTGCATACTGTATTGCCTGATCTATATTTTCTCTGGTGAAGATTCTTCCAGTTTCCAGAATTTTCCGGAATGTTTCCGCATCCAGACAGAACAGCAGCTTTTGTTCTTTGTTCAGGCAGGCGATATCAGCCGATTCCGGATTTTCCAGCAAAAGTCTGACAAAACGCATTGTCTGAAATATCGAATTCCAGAAAAATGTTTCTTTTTCAGAGCAGAATGTCATACCATGCACAGTGACTTTCCGGAGTTTCCGGCAGCCGTAAAGCGATTCCGGATTGATTATTTTCACAGTATCCGGAATTACCAGTGTTTCTACATCACTGAAACAAAACACAAAATTCCGGATTTTGGTTACCGTTTCCGGAATGAGGACAGTTTTTTCATTTCCGGCATATTCCATCAGCACATGATGATGCAGAATCAGGCCATCCGGATAGCTTTCCGTCAGGGGTGCGCCGGAAAAAATACAATGTCCCAGCGTTGCCGCCTTATCCGGAACCTGACAGAAAATCAGATTCTGACATTGATAAAAGGCATAACTTCTGATTTCTCTGACACTTTCCGGAATCACAGCACGTTCCAGATTTTCGCATCCACGAAAAGCCCTATGCCCGATAGTGATCACGCTGTCCGGAATGATGACATTCCGGATGCTGTTACAGTACGAAAAAGCAGATTTTCCGATAATTTTAATTCCTTCCGGAATCGTGACAGAACTTTCTTTGCCGCAGTACCGGACCAACACATTATTGCTAATTTCAAAATCACTCATAATTTTAATTTTTCTCCTCTGTCCTCAAAGCCGCAATGCTGATATTTATAATTCAGCAGCAAAAGCTGTTTTTCATAATCCTGTACTTCAATTGCATGAAGAATCAATTCGTCCAGTGATGCCTGCCTGAAGATCTGTCCTGTTTCCAGAATTTTCCGGAACGTTCCGGAGTCCGTACAGAACAGCATTTTTTTATTCCGGATGAGAAAATCTTTATTTTTTTTGATTTCTTTTCCGTTCAGAAAATTCAGAATGCAGTCTGCCATGTGTACTTTCCGGCGCAGGTCTGACAGACTGTTTTCCTCCAGAGTCATCCGGATCTGATGAATCACCAGACAGCGGAGCTGCTTGCAGAGAAAAAATGCATCTTCCTGCGGAGGTTCGGCTGTTTCCGGAATGACAATCGTTTCTGCCGGAGACTGATAAAACGCATAGGTCTGAATTTTTCTGACATGTTCCGGAATGACGACAGTTTTTGCCCTGCCGACATACTGAATCAGTTTTTGATTCATGACGATGCATCCATCCGGATAATCTTCCAGATTCACAGGCTTGCTGAACACAGGTGCACCAATCGTGACAACAGAATCCGGAATCCGGATATGTGTCAGATTTTCGCAGTTAAAGAATACATTATCGCCCAGCATCACAACGCTTTCCGGAATGAAAACAGATTCCAGCTGTTTGCAGTTATAGAAAGCACAGGAGTCTATTTTTTTCACGCTGTCCGGAAGGACAATGCTGCCAACGCCGTTACAGCTGAAAAAAGCATATTTTCCGACAGCCGTCACACCCTCCGGAATCTCAACACTGTGCAGATTTTTCAGTATCCGGGAAGAACTGCCTTTTCCTTTGTACCGCATCAGAACGCCGTTCTTAATATGAAATGCATCTGTCATACTGCTTCACTCCTCAGTGTCCGGAAGATTTCGGCATCGAGTTCCGCGCCGAATGCCACAAGTGCCTCATCCAGAGCAGAATCCGGATTCAGCTCTTCTTTCAGGCCGTGCAGAGCGGCGGCTTCTCCGGCGATTTCCTGAATTTCAAACGGCGTGAAATAGCTGTAGGCGAGTCTCAGTGACGGCAGAATTTCCATAAAATCATCATATTCCATATCGGATAATAATACATCTGTCATTGCAAGGAAATTTTTATCTGTCAATGCGATATCGCGAGCTGTTTCAAACAGGCCTTTGAGATAAGCCGCACCCTGTTTTTTCATAGCGGGCGTACCGGTCAGATAGCCCTGCATTGTATTTTCGGCAGTTTGCAGATAATTGCCGTCCAGAGCGTACAGCAGTCCCATGGCCGCGCCGCAGACAGAAGGTTCTTTCTGTTCTCTTCCGGCCAGCGACAGCAGAGCCGCTTTATATTCTTCCTGCCGTTCCGGGAACACTCTGCCCGAAACGTTATATAATAATTTGCAGATTTTAATACAATCCGGAGCCTGTTCCGGCTGTACTGCACTCATCGACGGCAGCAGTGCAATCAGTTTGGAAAAGCACTGGTGCATATATTGCAGATTGGCCGTATCTTCAAAATGATATAAATTCCGGAGTTCGTGAAGCATATCGAAATAATGCAGGCCTTTTCCGAGTGAGAAGAAATCGCCGTCTTCTGCGAGAATCTGTTCCATCAGGCGAATATCGGCATCCGGAAGGGCAACGCCCATCAGGAAACAATCCACGCTGACCTGAGCAGTAATTTCACATCTGTGTTCCTGGTGAATTTTTCCGGAAGCAACATGTCTGCAAGCTTCTTCCAGCGTAGAGCCGTCTGTGGTATGATCGACAAGCGCGGCATCAGTCTGCGGACTGCGGCAATATTTCCACAATTCGCGGACGCGGCTTCTGTCTTTGTTGGCATGAAGATCAGGCCCCTTTGTCATTTTGCAGAATTCCGTCTCCAGAAAATCCATTCTGTGGAAGAAACGGCTTTTCTCCAGTTCTTTTTCGCCGCTGAACAGTGAAATTTCGGCATCCTGCGGAACAGCAGTATTGGCTTTGATTCTGAATTTTTTACACTGGTTTTCAAAATCAGAAATCAGGGGCGGAACGTGATTTTTATCTCCGATATGGCCTATGCCTTCTCCTGTGGCCAGACGGGCGAGAATTTCCAGCGGCAGCGAAGAAGCTGCTGTTTTTTCGCCTTTGATGAATGCGCCTGTCACGCCGTCATAGAGTTCGGCAATGCCCGGTTCGGGAGAGTTCCGGAGCGCGGCAAGGCCTTCTGTCAGCGAATAGGCAGAAGTAATATCAGAAATTGAAACAGGAATATCTTTTTTCGCGCTTTCTTTGGCGGTTTTAGTGAGAAAATCCAGACAAAGATCATGATAAACCTGTTCCGGCGTTTCACAGTTTTCGAGTTTCTGCGAAATGCTGTCATAGAAAAACGGGTGCATCATGCCGGAGGCATATCCTCTCAGGGCATCGGCCGCCTGATAAGAATAGGCAATGGGATAGCAGTTCTGAATTTCTTCCGGGAATTTATGCAGTTTGACAGCTTTGACTTTGGATTTCAATAATTCTGACAGCCCCCAGGAATGAAAGCCTCCTGTTACAACAAGAATTTTCTGAAAGCTCTGCATTGCTTCCTGAATCCGGAAGGCCATATGCTGTTCCCGGACGGTACAGCCGTCGGCTTCCAGTTCTTCGGGGGAATTCTCCTGCCGGGTGAGAATGCAGTAAGTATACATCTGCTGTATAAACTGTTCCGGAGACAGTCTCAGCCCGGCAATTTCAAAATATTTTTCCCAGAATTCCTCAAAATTCCGGAGATTGGTCTTTTCGCACAGCTTTTGATAAAATCTGCTTTTGACAAGATAAGAATCATCGGCATAATTTTTCTGATACTTCTGACTGTGAATCAGAATTTCGCTGTACGGCAGGTCGATGAACTTTGCCGGAATATTTAATTTTTTTGCTTCTTTCATTGCCGTATATTCCGGCGAGGCGTTCAGAAACGGATAATAGCAGTGATAATCTTCGGCTTCTTCGGAGATATATTTTTTCTTATCTTTATAAAAATAATAAATTGCCGCCGGAAGAACGGTTTTCTCATCCGTAAGAACAGGAATCAGATTATTTGCATTTTCGGGGCCTTCAATCAGGATGATTTCCGGCTGATACCGGGCAATCACATTCCGGAGCTGATAACTGCACACGGGGCTGTGATGGCGCACGGGGAAAAATACAATCTGATTCTGAAAATCCAGCGTAATTTTTTCAGCAATATGCTGCTGTGACAAAATTTGTTCCATGTGATTCCATCCTTTCTGCACGGGTTACAATTTCAATTTTTCGGCAATATCCTGAAAGCCGAATGTATCCCGCTTATATTCTGTCAGAATAATCTGTGCTTCGTAATTCTGCACCTGATTGGCATACTGAATAAAATCATCAATATTTTTCTCCAGCAGGAATTTTCCGCATTTGAGGAATTTTTTCAGAATTTTGGGCTGTTTCATCTCCAGCAGAAGCCGGAACAGTCTTTCAAAATTCTTGCCGATATAAATCATGACATGCAGATCATCCGGATTTGTATAGAATACATACCAGACAAACCCCTGATGCATTTTTGGCGTATTATAAAAATATTTCTCGGCGATCATTTGAAACGCCTGACCATAATCAGACGGTCTGATTTCTGCAAGCGGAATTTCCGTACCGCAATAAATAATGCTTCGCAGGTTCGGGCAGGCTGTCACGGATATGCTGCTGACATTATGAATATTACGTTTCAGCTCGATGCAGGAAAGCATTCCGCATTGATTAAATGCCAGACTTTCAACTCTGTACATGCTCTTCGGAAGAGTTATTTTTTTCAGTATACTGCATTTAAAAAAAGCATTTCTTCCTATTTCTCTGATTCCTTCCGGAATGATGATTTCTGTAATATCGGGTTCTTCAAGATATTTTTTGATTATCTGATTCTGAATCTCTAATGCCATGTACTCACCTGCTTATAATTTTAAATTTTTTGTGATATCCGGGAAATTAAAATGCTGATATTGATAATCCGTCAGCATCATCTGCAATGCATAACTTTCATATGTATTTGCTTTCTGAATCAGCAAATGAATATTCTGTTCTGTGACGAGTTCCGTATGTTCCAGCAGTACCCGTAATATTTCGGCATTGCCGTCTTTCAGCAGAACAGGATAAAGTTCATCAAAATTCTTTCGGAGACATTTCCGGATTTTCTTATGCTCCGGCTGAAAGAAATATACACACCAGAAAAATTTTTGTTCATCTGCATTCTGAATATCAGAAAATTTCTTTTTTCTGATTCTCCGGTAAAATATTCCGATTTGTTCCGGCCTGACGGGCGGATTCTGTAATTTCTGACCCTGATATTCTATTTCTGTGATTTTTCCTGTTTTGAAATTCCGGAAATCAAATTCAAAATGCAGGTCAGTTCCGATGGAAAGACGTTTCATTCCAAAGCAGTAACTGAATGTTCCGTTGGGAATTTTCCTGATGCTTTCCGGAAGCTGAATCCTGCGGACTGTATTACATGAAAGAAATGCATTCCAGTTGATTTTTTTCACATTCTCCGGTATCACAGCTTCTGTTTCACCGGGTTCAGGAATACAGCGGTACAGCTCGTTTTCTGTGATGAGATACTGCAATCTATTCACCTGCCTGTTATTCCGTCATTTTCCGGAACATCACACGCTCCAGAGGACATTTGAAAAATGCATATTCTGAAACAAAAGGCGGCTCTTCCGGAAAATATACTGTTTTCAGCCTTCTGCAAAAACGGAATGCCTCTGCACTGATGAAGTTCACACTTTTCGGAAGATATAATTCTTCCAATCCGGCATTGACAAATGCAAATGCGCCGATGCATTCCACGCCGTCCGGGATGATGACTTTTGTCTGACCGGGTTCCGGCAGATATTTGACAAGAGTCCGATTTTCGATGATAAAAGGCATTGTTCTCACCTGCTTATAATTTTAATTTCTCTGTGATATCATCATAGCCGAAATGCTGATTCTTATAGCTGATCAGCATGGTCTGGATTTCATATTTTTTATTCTCGATGGCAAACCGGATGATCTCGTCTATATTTTTCCCGGTGATGAATTTTCCGGACTGCAAAATTTTTTCCATCATTAAAATCTGATTTTCTTCAATCAGATTCTGATACAGATTCCGGAAATCTTTCTGGATATATTTTATCATTTTCTCCTCTTCCGGATGATAGAAAAACATTGCACCTATGACAGAATATTTTTCATAATTCGGCACACTGGCGCGACAGTTTCTCTGTGCAATCATTTTCAGGACAGCCGGCATATCCGCACAATTCGTCAGAAGAGAAAATTCTCTGTAGCGCAGGGTGTGCAAACTCCAGCATTCCCGGAAACTTTCCTTTTCCACAGCCGGAATTCCCTCGGAAATTCTGATTTCTTTCAGCTGACGGCAGGCACGGAACGCATTGCTTCTGATTTCGCGGACACTTGCCGGAATTGTCAGGATTTCCAGATGCTTCGACCAGAAAAATGACTGTACATCCAGAATTTCCACGCCGTCCGGAATGAGGACTTCTGTTTCGGGCGTTTCTGCTCTGTACCGGAGCAGAGTATGCTGTTCAATCTGGAAACTCATACGATTCACCTGCTTATGTTCAAATTTTCTGGAACATGCCTTCCAGAGCCTCAGTGCCGAACGTTCCGACAAAGCCGCCCGGAAATCTGATTTTTATCGTTTGCAGTTTGGAGCACTGATAAAAAACATTTTTCCCGAATTTTACTCCCTGCGGAAGCGTAATTTCTTTCAGGCTGCTGCATCCTGTGAATGCATAATCCCTGATTTCGGTCACGCTGTCCGGAATTTCCACAGAAGTCAAACTTTGACATCTGGAAAAAGCAGAATTGTCAATAATTTTAACAGAATCCGGAAGTTTTAACTCTGCATCTGTTCCCAGATAATTTTGCAGGATATTATTCTGCATCATAAAATCCGTGTGCTGGGTGTTTGTCATTTGCATCAGCTCTGTTTTTTCCTTGCTCATTGTTTCAGCCGTTCCTTTCTTTCGGTAAGTAATTTTTATTCCTGATGGAAAAGCATATCTTTCTAGTTCTATTCCTTCCGGAAGTGTAATTCTTTTCAGATTTGTGCAGCCCTCAAATGCATTATTTTTGATGCTGGTGACACTGTCCGGAATGCTGATGCTTGTTAGGCGTTCACATTTTTTAAAAACCTTCGTTTCGATACTGGTGACACGGTTCGGAATGTTGATGCTTGTCAAATTTTTACAGAATTCAAAAGCACATTCTCCGATGCTGGTAACACTATTCGGAATAGTGATGCTTGTCAGGCTTGTACAGCACCCAAAAGCAGCCCGTCCGATGCTGACAACACTGTCCGGAATGTTGATGCTTGTCAAATTTTTACAGAATTCAAAAGCACATTCTCCGATGCTGGTAACACTATTCGGAATAGTGATGCTTGTCAGGCTTGTGCAGCCAAAAAAAACATTATTTCCGATGTTGGTAACACTGTCCGGAATATTGATGCTTGTCAAATTTTCACAGTGTTGAAAAGCATATTCTCTGATGCTGGTAACACTGTCCGGAATGTTGATATTTGTCAGGCTTGCACAACTCACAAAAGCCCACTCTCCAATACTGGTGACACTATCCGGAATCACAACATCTTTTTCATTACCATAATATTTGATTAATACTCCGTTTTTGATTTTAAAATGATTCATGATAAAATCTCCTTTCAGAAATTATTTCAGGAACGGAGCAGTTTCATAGTAAGCCTTCCAGATGCCGCCTTCTCTGGTACTTTTTGCCTTGACTGCCGTCCGGAAGTAGCCTTTTAATTTTTCCAGATCGTCACGGTTTTCCTTGCAGACTGCACCAAGCAGATTTTCCGTCAGAACCGGAAGCTCCAGTCTGCCGTCACCGTAATACCACGCATGACAAAGCGTCTGATAATAGACCGATACGGCTTCGGCCGTGCTCATCACAGCGGCAGGCTTGTCAATCATGGTGCCTTCGGCCGTGATGCCCTCGCGCAGTTCGTGATATGTCACAGCTAAGAGTTCGGCGACATCCTGATTGACTTCACAGCCGATATTTCCGTTTTTAGCCAGATCGACGGCTTCGCGGACGATGATTTCTTTTTCCAGCTTGACATCCCGGACGGGAGCGACTGTCTCGAAATTGAATCTTCTTTTTAATGCGCCGGACATTTCATTGACACCCTTATCGCGCGTATTGGCCGTACCGATGATATTAAATCCGGCTTTTGCGAGAATCAGGCCGTTGTCGCCGAGTTCGGGAATATTCAGAATCTGGTCACTCATGACGGAAATCAAGCTGTCCTGAATTTCGGCAGGCGTACGGGTGATTTCCTCGAATCTTGCAAAGATGCCTTCTTCCATGCCGATCAGGAGCGGCGCAGGCACGAGAGCTTCCCGGCAGGGGCCTTTGGACAGTAACAGCGCATAATTCCAGCTGTATTTGATCATATCTTCGGTAGTTCCGGCAGTACCCTGCACAGTATTGGTACTTTTTCCGCAGATGGCCGCCGAAAACAGTTCCGAGAGCATTGTTTTTGCAGTACCGGGTTCGCCGACAAGCATCAGGCCTCTGTTTCCGGCAAGGGTGATAATGCATCTTTCGACGAGTGCATCATTGCCGTAGAATTTCCGGTTGATTTCCCTTGATTCTCCGGTTTCCGGATTGACGGCCTTGCCGCCGAGGATGAATAATCTGACAGATTTCGGCGACAGCTGCCAGTTTTCCGGTTTTTTGTTCTGGGAATCGGCTGCTTTCAAAAAAGCGAGCTGATCGGCATAGCGTACTTCCACGGGGGGTTTGATAAAATTCTGTTCCATGATAAAAAACTCCTTTATGATAAATATAATTGATTGGCAATTTCTTGAAAGCCAATCGTTCGGGCTTTGTATTCTGTCAGCAGGATTTGCTTTTCATAGCATCCCAGCTGATTGGCAAGCTGAATTGCCTGACTGATATTTTCGCTTGTGAAGATTCTTCCGGATTCCAGAACTTTCCGGAAATGTTCTTCATCAATAAATAAAAGATGCTGGATATGTTTCGTCATATGCGTGACTGCTCCGACATACCGGGGATTTTGTATAAAATGCCGGATATAATCGGCCATTTTGAAAGCCTCTTCCCAGCCGAAGCCGCGTTCCGGATGCAGTTCACAGACAACCTGACAAAAAGTCAGAGTTTTTACAGCATCGCAATGATTGAACGCACCTAATCCGATTTTCCTGATTTTATCCGGAAGAGCGATTTCTGTGAGAGATTTGCAGCAGCTGAACGCATGTTCACTGATAGTATCCAGATGCGGCGGAAGACTGAGATCTGTCAGTTTCTCACAGCTGTAAAATGCAGAATCTCCTATTTCGGTCAGACTGTCCGGAAACTGAACATGTTTCAGGGCTTTACACCAGAAAAAGGCTTCTTTTCCGATTCTCGTCACGCCTTCCGGAAGAATCACGGATTTCAGAAATTCATTGCCTAACAGGACATGAAATGCCTGATACCGGATTGCCGTTACACCATCCGGAATGATGACAGTTTCTTCTTGTCCGTGATATTTTTCCAGTATGCCATCTATGATTGTAAAATTTTGATTCATAATTTTAAATTCTCTCCAATATCCAGATAACTGTTTTTTTGATTTTTATACTCCATCAGCAGAAGCTGAATTTCATAAGCCTGATTTTTATTCGCTGACAGAATCAGTGCATCCAGCAGTTCAGGTGGAATATATTTCTGAAATTTTTCAGAATGCAGAATCATTCTGAACGTCGGCGTACATCGGTGCAGAATCAAAATCCGGAGAACATGTTCTATACGATTCGCAGTCCAGCCGGGATGATTGCCGTAAAGCAGTCTGAAAATATCCGTCAGCTGCTGATTATATAAAATCTCGTGCGGATATGCATCATATTTCGTGATAATCGTTTCCAGATTGTTACATGCTACAAATGCCGAACTCTCAATTTCTGTGACACTGTCCGGAATCCGGATACTCTTCAGACCGGAACATAAACAGAATGCACCTCTTGGGATACTGGTCACTCCTTCCGGAATGACGATTTTTTTCAGATTTTTTGTCTTGAAAAAGGCATAACTTCTGATTTTTCTGATATGTTCCGGAATCACTGCTTCTTCGCCTTTGCCCCGATAAGATACCAGAATATCATTGATGATGACAAAATCATCCGGATAGTGCTCCAGCCATGCCGTGCCTTTGAATACATCCATTCCGACGGAAATAATGCTTTTAGGGAAATTAATCTCGATTACATGAGAGCAGTTTTCAAAAGCACGATCTCCCAAAGCTGTGACACCTTCCGGAATCATGACTCTGCTGTCCGTACCGTGATATTTTTTCAGCACGCCGTCCTGAATTTCAAAATCAGACTGCATAATTATGCTCCTTTACAGATATAAATTATTCGGCTCGATTCCGAAATGCTGATGACGGTATTCCGTCAGCAGAAGCTGAATTTCATAAGCATTTCTTTCAATTGCAATACGAATGCATTCATCAGCCGATTCTCTTGTAAAAAGATTTTTATGCATCAGATACTGCACAATATCCAGCGCACTCAGCAGATGCCGGAAAATTTCGGGAAGATGTTCTTTCACCATATCCAGAAATTTTTGATTTTCCGGCTGATGTTTCAGTGCACGGGCAATGAGTTCATAACGGAAATATTCCGGCATATACATATCTGTGAACTTTCCGTTAATCACCAGATCCAGCAGTTCTGATACAGCAGTATCATGCACTGCTTCATTAAGCGTGCAGATTTCATCTTCATCAATTTCATAATCTTCTGCGATTTCTGCCCAGTGATAAGCATCTGTAATTTCCTCCATCGAGAACACTTCGCCGAAAACAGTCATTTCTTCCAGATTTGTACAGCCCTCGAACGCATCACTGCTGATTTTGGTGAGACTGTCCGGAAGTGCAATTTCTCCCAGACCGGCGCAGTCGCAGAACGCTTTTTCTGCAATCGTGTCCAGACTGTCCGGAAGTTCGACACAGTTCATTCTGCGGCATAAGAAAAATGCGAATCGCTGGATACTTGTCACGCCTTCCGGAACTGTCACGCCGGACATAAGACAATGCTGAAATGCAGAATTTCCGATAGATTTCACACCGTCCGGAATGATAATTTTCTGTGCACTGCCATGATATTTCACTAATTGCCCGTTGTTGATTTCAAAATCTTCATTCATGATAACCCCCCTTTATTCATAAAAAACTCGTTCTCCGGCCGAGTTCACTGCCGAAGAACAAGTTTCAGATCTCCTTGCAGAATACTGTTCCGGATTTTAAAAACTGCTGATTATGAAAAATGCTGTTCTTTATAATGATACAGAATTTCCCAGCAGTCAGAATGCTGTTTTTCATCGGCATAGCTGATGAATTTCTGAATATTCCGTTTTGAGATAAATTTCTGCAAATTCAGGATTTCAGAAATTTTCTGAGTTTCCTCCTGATCGATCAGAAAACGGAACATTTTTGCGAAATTTTTTCTGACATATTCTTCTGTGCCGGGAATTCCGGCAAAGAGCATCCGGAAAATCAGGTCATATTTGATTTTGTGATTCATATGAACAGAAAAGTCTTTTTCCAGCACCAGCATAGCACAGGTTTCGCCGAACGATTCGCACGGCTGATAGGTCATCACGCCGGAATTTCCCTGTACATGCACGAACGTTTCCGGAAGAAAATCAGGATTTTCACATTGCAGGACGGTCACGGGAAGCAGGATTTCTTTCAGGCCGATGCACCAGCGGAACGCGCCGTACTGAATTTTAGTCACGCTTTCGGGAATCCGGATTTCTGTCAGACCGCGGTTCCCGGCAAAGGCGAATTTCCGGATTGTCTGCACAGTCTCCGGAATGGCGATTTGTTTTTTTCCGGCCGGACAGCAGTATAATTCTGTCATTTCTTTATTATACAGTACGCCATCGATTGAGGTAAAATACGGATTTTTCTCATCGACCGTAATTTCTTCCAGCGCGGAACAGGATGCAAATGCACCATAGCCGATATGCCTGACATTCGCCGGAATGTGAATGCGTTTCAGACTGATACAGCACAGAAAACACATATGGCCGATTGATTCCAGACTTTCGGGAAAATGAATTCTCTCCAGCGATTCGCAGGATTCAAATGCGCCGTACCCGATTGCCTGCAATGTTTCCGGCAGAGTGATTTGTTTCAGCTGAGTCCAGCCCCGGAATGTATAGAACTCTATTTTTGTAACAGCATCAGGAATATGAATTTCTCCTGCCATGGGATTGCCGGAATATCCGGTCAAAACGCCGTTCTGAATATGTAACTGCATGACAATGCCCCCTGTTCTGAATTTATAATTTTATTATAGCATATCAGATGTTCAGAAATTGCATAACTGCGTAATTTTAAAGATGAAAATCCGGCGGCCGGAATGTGAAATGCCGGTATTTATAATCTGTCAGAAAGCTTTGTACTGCATAGGATTTTTTTTCAATTGCATCCAGAATCATAGCGTCAATTGTTTCCGGAGTCAGAAGTATTCCGGCGATTTCGGAAATCCGGTCGGGATTGTTTTCTTTCAGCAGAACTTCAAATGCCGTACAGCTGTTCTGACGAAGGAGAGGAATAATCGTTTCTTCATCCTCGTGAAAATGCAGTTTCTGAAACAGCAGAGGATGCATCGCACCGTTTCTCAGACTAGGATGATAAAAAATACCGTGCAGCGTTGCAATTGTTTCTATGATGCTGAAATATCCCATCAGTTCAGAAACATAGCAGTTTCCGTGAAAGCAATAATGCAGCTGATGCAGCGTATCCGGAAAATTGCTGTTTCCGATTTTGCGGATGCTCTCCGGAAGAATTACTTTTTCCAGAGAAGTACAGTCCTGAAAGACCCGGCTTTCAATTTCCTGAACGCCTTCCAGAATGACTGCCTGTTTCAGGCTTGTGCATCCCTGAAAAGCCCTGCTGCGAATTATCTTCAGCGATTCCGGAAATATTATTTTTTCCAAAGCACGGCACTGAAAGAACATTCCCTCTTCCAGAAACAGCATTCTGCCGAGCCGGGCTTCCCGGAGGCGGATGCAGTCGGAAAATACATACATTCCGACACTGTCCGCCGTCCGGGGGATATCTATTTTTTCCAGTGCGGTACATCCGGCAAAGGCGCGGCTTTCGATAAATTTTACAGTAGCCGGAATGAAAACTTCTTTCAGATGCACACAGTTTTCAAATGCACGGGCAGCGATTGTCCGAACTCCCCACGGAATTTCTGCTACAGGGTGCTCCGGCGAATCGCCGGTATAGCTTTGCAGAATGCCGCCGTTCAGAAGAAAATCCATAATAGCACAGCTCCTTTCTGAATTATATACGGGCTAATTTTATTATAGCATAAATCTCCTGCGTCTGCAAGGCATATTGAAAAAAAAGTTCCCCCCATGCGGAGGGAACTGTAGCAGATTTTTTAAAATCAGAATTTTGTCACAATTCCGACAATATATTTCAGAATTGTGAGAGAATCCGTTGCATCCGGGGTGCCGCTGGCATCGACATCGGCATTTTTCTGCCGAATATCACTAAGCAGTTCTTTGCCGAGCAGATTCTTGTTCAGGCTGATGACATCCAGAATATTAATTTTTCCGTCCAGATTGACATCACCGAGAAGCACTTCGGAAGGTTCTGTTTCAGACGATTTTGTTTTGGAAGGTGTTTCCTGGGCAGGTGTTGTTCCGTCGGGTTCGATGCCGCCGACCAGCACGCCGTCATCATAGACACAGATATATTCCGTCTTGATTTCGTTATTATCGCCGAACATTTCGCTGTCGGTCAGCACAGGCAGTCCCTGATAGCTGTAATCATTTGTAGGATCCCAGTTATCGCCGTAATACATGCCCATGGAGAACTGATATTTCTTTCCGGAATTGGCGATTTTATAGCCGTCCCAGCTGACTTCAATATAGTAAGTATTTTCCTTGCCGTCGTACTTGAAAGGCCCGGATGTGATGCCGTCGGCACCGTCTTCGCCGGCTTCTGCGCTGGACTGGTCATATAATTCCTTGGCATCAACAGAACTGATATTGCTGATTTCGCTGGAATCGAAATAATATCTGACAGAAATTTTATCAGAAGGCTTATTGGAGTCTGTCCGAACCATGAAGGAAATTTTTGTAACTCCTGCGCCGTCACTATGCAGATCATCCACAGCGAACGCCTCGACCCAGTAGCCGTTGCCGCCGCCGTTTTCGGGAGAGTTTTCTTCTTCCGGAGGGAAGTTTTCATCAATTTTGTCATCCGGACTGCCGAAGAAATGATATAATCCGGCAGCTGCGCCGACAAATGCGGCATTATAGTCGATCGTTACTTCATTGTAAGTCCAGTCGGAAGTGACATCGAAATGTGCATCTTTGCCGTCAGGACCGCCGACGAGTGCGCCGTAAAGCACATGTCTCTGCGGAGCGGGGTCTTCACACTTGGTCAGACCGGAAGCGGCTCTGTGATGCGGATAAGCACAGGAATTTTCATTAAAGCCGACGATAAAGCATCTGGGGCCATGAGTAACGCCGTCGTCACGGTTTTCCAGATAAGTGATATCATTATCGCCCATCAGATATTCCATCTGACGTTTTGCCCATTCGCTTCCGGAACCGGGCTTGTCGTTATTCTTGTATTTATCATAGATCAGCGTTACCAGCTGCATTGCCGTATCGTAACGGGCACTGCCCCAGGTACTCATGAACGCATAGCCCTGCGGCGTGGAGTAATTATTCTGCCATGTATTGATTGCTTTTTCAATCTGGAGCCAGAAATCAGCATCATCATACTGATTCTTGCCCTTAGCCTTGCGGTACATATTCTGGAGATCGAGTTCCGGGTGCTGCAAATCGATAATGCCAAGCAGAGTATTGGCACCGCTCCACATATCATTCCAGCAGAATGCCCATCCCGGAGGTGCATAGTAATCAACATAAGGCAGGCAGTTATTGAGATATTCCACATCTTCCGTAGCAATATAGAGCCATGCGGCAGACCAGACAAAGTCATCTTCCCACTTGCTGGAAAGATAATACTGTTTAGGGCCGTCGGCATTATCGCTTCTCAGGAAATCGTCACCCTCGCCGACAGCATATTTGGAAATATGCTTCCAGGCAAAAGCATAGAGTGATTTTGCATAATCCAGCGATTTTTTAGCATAATCAGGATCAGTATCCTTAAAATTCAGATAATTGATTGTCAGGGATGCGGCGGCAGATACGACATAATCCACCTGCGGTTTTTCATCCGTCAGGAAGAAGGCCGGACGTGCCATAGAATCGACTTCCGGCGACTGCCACAGTGCATGGTCAATATCGCCGTCGCCGACCTGATAGCAGTGTGCTACTACATTGCCAGTCTCATCGCGGAACGTGCACTTCATCAGATAATCATTGAAATATCTCAGAATTGTTTCGATATGATCATCCTGACCGGTTGCCTTGTAAGCATCGCGGAATTCGTAATAACCCCAGCCCAGAGCGGCCGCGGAATAGTTTTCGGGCATACCGAATTCGACATGGTCGCCGGCATCGTGGAAACCGCCTGCGACATCGACACAGCCGTCGCCGTCGGGGTCGAGCACATCTTTATACTGATCAATAAAATCCTGTGAAAGATTGGTGCCGACACTTTTTTCATTCATGGGCTGGAGCGGCACCTGTGCATCATAAGCATGGCAGTCGCCGCGCCATTTCAGACGGGAATTTTCATCTACGCCGGTACCGCACATATTAGCATCGTAGAAATACATAGAATGCTGTAACAGACGGGCGAAGTTATCCATTTCTGTAAGTTCGGCAGAAGCGGTCAGCGAACCGAACAAAGGCAGAATGCTTGCTGTCAGCATAGCAGCCGAAGCGGCAGCAGCCTTTATCCGGTTTTTGAGTGCATGTTTTTTCATACAAAAGCCTCCTGGAAGAAAAATTTTCACAATTTGTACATAATTATTATAATATGTTTCTCTGTAAATGTCAAGAGGTTTTTTACAAATTGTATGATTGATTTATTTTGTCATCTGATGCAGAATAAATTTGACAGCTTTCATAAATTTTGCGGCATATCTGCCGATTTTCTTCACACGTTCTTTCAGTTTCCGGCAGTCTTCCAGAAATTCTTTCCGGATTTCCGGCTGAAACAGATACATGCCGATGCATATCACAGAACCCAGAACCAGCAAGCACAGGCAGAGAATCCGGAATATTTTCCGTAATTTTGTGCTGTTTGAAGCATACTGTTCACTGTAGAGCTGTATCCGTTCTTTGGGAGTCAGATCTTTATATTCCAGTACAAATTCTGCGATAGATTCAAATTCTTTGGAATTTGCCGTCTGTGCAATCACAGGTGTTTCTTCCAGCGCGAGGAAGAAATCTTCTGCAATCAGTGCAAAATCCGGGCAGCATTTTTCAGCGGCTTTCCGGATTGCTTTCTGATTTCCTGCACCGTAAGCGGCAACTGCACTGCTGACCGTACTGGAAAGCTGAATCATGAATTCTGTATTCAGCGGCGCATTATGCTGCGCATTGGCGGCACGGAGCGCACCGGGGACGATATAGCCTGCAATCTTGTAATCATTCATCATAATCAAAAAACTCCTTCTTAAATTTTATTTTTTATGCTTTTTTCTGACAGAAAAGCCAAAATCGCCGCATTTTCTGCCTAATGCAAAATATTCACCATGGGCATAGGCCAGAAGCCCGGCCTGCTGAAGATTGAATTTTCCTTTGCTGTCGATATATTTATCATCTACCTGAACCGCGGTAATATCCGCCAGAAACATGGTATGTGTTCCCAGATGCCGCACTTCACACACTTTGCATTCCAGACTGACAGGGCACTGTGCCAGCAAAGGTGCGGCAACAGTCTGTGCCTCGGCCAGTTCCAGATGACATGCCTCTATTTTATTGAGTTTTGCGCCGGTTTTCATGCCGCAGAAGTCTGTAATTCTGCTCATGGCAGAAGTCGGCAGATTAATCACAAACTCTCTGTTTTTATTAATCATGCTGTAAGAAAACCGCGAAGGCCGGACAGAAATATATGTCATCGGCGGATGTGTGCAGACAATGCCCGTCCATGCCACTGTCAGCACATTGGGATGCTGCATGGTGCCGCATGTGACCAGCGCGGGCGGTACGGGCGCAAGCAGAGCACTGCCTTTCCAGATGGTTTTACTCAAGTCTTCTCCCTCCGTTTCAGAAATAATTTTATTTATTATAGCATATTCACTAAAAAAAAGCAATCCCGATTTGCATATTTTTTCAGCCTGTAATACCGAAAACGATTTTAAAAATAAAATTCACTCTTGAATAATACTATATGTAAATTTTATATTTTTTTAAAAAACAGTTGATTTTATGAAAAAAATATGCTATGATATATATGAGGGACTTTGAAACAAGAGGGTGCATTCAAAGTACACCGGGCGCACCGCGCCGGATTTTCTATATTTCTTAAAATCAAAGGAGGATTGCTATGCAACTTTTTCTGTACAAAGATACAAAGGACGAGACGATTCATGCATCTGTAAACGGAAAAAAGACCGGATGCAGAATCAATCTTGTCAAAAACTCATCTCAGTTCAGTCAGGCCGGCACACGGGATTTTACCGATCTGCTTGACTTTCTGGATGCTGTCAACTGCCAGAACTGCCAGAACGCATTTTCTAAAAAAGTGCTGGCGGCAGACAACAAAGCAAGAAGAGAAAAAGCCAACGCAGCACAAAAACAAGCTAAAAGCGGATATTCCGAAGAAGAAAACAATCTTGTCAACCTTGCCGAAGAACAGGAACGTCAGCAGAGACAGGCACGTCCCAAACCTGCCGCTCCTCCGCCGGCACCAGCTCCGGCTGCTCCGCCCCCTGCTCCGGAACCGCAGCCAGAACCTGCTCCGGCAGCACAGGCTCCCGAACTGGACGATACGGCTTTGCCTGCTTATGAAGAATGGGTTCCCCCCACAAAGAAAAAAGAACAGGCTCCGGTCGCTCCGGATGTAGACGATTCTCTGGCCGCCTTTATGGTAAACAAGACGGAAGATCCTACTGCTGCCGCTTTTGCATCTGATAACAGCAAAAATCCGAATGTGCTTGCCGAACAGACTGCTCCCGGACTGGCGGACAATACGCTTGCACAGTTTGCCATTCATCCGTCCCAGCCTCAGGCATCTCAGCCGAGTGCTCCGGCCGCTTCCGGACTGGTAGACGATACGCTCGCACAGTTTGCGATTCATCCGTCCCAGCCTCAGGCAC
>DFJS01000068.1:0-2799 GCA_002373165.1 Ruminococcus sp. UBA3665 | reverse complement strand
GCACCTCAGCCGACTGCTCCGGCCGCTTCCGGACTGGTAGACGATACACTCGCACAGTTTGCGATTCATCCGTCCCAGCCCCATGCACCTCAGCCGGCTGCCCAGCAGTCCCAGAGCGTTGACGAACTTCTGAAAGAATTCGGCCAGACTCCGGAAGATTCTGAATCTCAGACACTGGATGAATTATTTGCCAAATTCAAAGAAACTCCCAAACCGGAGGAAAAACCTGCTGCTCCCGATTTCGGAAATCTGGAAGTACCGCAGCTGACTCCGCCTTCCAGACCTGCCGGCACACCGCCCCCGATGCCTGCTATGCCTTCGTTTGAAGAAATCAAAAAAGAAACTTCTGCCAAGGCCAAAGCTTCTTCTGCGATTATGGACGATGCCATGGAACTCGACGGCGTGGGCATGGCTCCCAAGGTGGAAAACAAGGAAGAGGAAGAAGAAGATTATATGTCACTTGTTGTCAACACGCGTCTGGAAGATTACGATGACGATGATGATGACGATGACTATGACGATGATGATTATTATGACGATGATTATGAAGAAGAATATCATGGTTCGGCTTATGCACCGTCGGCTGATAAGGAAGAAGAAGAGGAAGAATATCACGGTTCGGCCTATGCGCCGAAAGAAACAGCTCCGGCTCCTGCACCCCGGCCTGCTGCTGTTGTGACAGATACACCTCCGGCCGCCAGCCAGGCAACTGCCGCTGATATCACTGCCGCCGCTGCCGCCATTACCGCTGCCGCTGCCGCCATCACGGCCGCTACTGCCGCCGCCAAGCCGGCTGTGCCTTCTATCTCCGGAATCGGAGATCTGCCTGATCTTTCTCACCTGACTGACCTGACCGATCTGCCTGATCTGGATATTCCCTCTGTTCCCAGTGTACCGGATGTGCCAGATGTTCCGGACGTACCGGATGTGCCCGGCATTTCCGATATGAATTCCAATCCTTTTGAGGCCGACTCGGATGCTGATATTCCGGAAGTGCCGACTCTTGCCGTACCGACGCTTTCCAGCGACGATATGGATCCTATGATTCCTGTTACTCCTACCCCGGCCTATGCTTACGGCCGCAACAATCCCACTGCACAGCAGAGCATGTATATTCCGCCCCAGCCGCCGCAGTCCATGTATACGAATCAGCCGCAGTCCATGTATATGAATCAGCCGCAGTCCATGTATATCAACCAGCCGCCGCAATCGGTTTATCTGCCGCCGCAGACAGGATATTCCCAGCCGTATCAGCCGCAGGGCTATCCGCAGGGCGCACCTGCTCCGGCCGTGCATACGGCCACGCCTTACAATGGTGCCGCTATGAATTCTCTTAACTCCATGCAGCTTCATCAGATGCAGCGGCAGGCCGTACAGCCGCAGATTCCCGTTTCGCAGGGAGTACGCGTTTCTACAATCGAACAGAAAGCCGTTGCTTCGGATGCTGTCCGCAATGCCATTGCCAAAACAGCCGCCAAATCACAGGAGAATATCTTCGACCAGCAGGGCAAACATGTAGAAGTAGCTGATAATATCATGTCCGCCCTCAACCAGATGGGTGAAGATACCAGTGCATTCAACAAAAAGAAAAAAGATGACAACGAACCCGTCATCCAGGGCGTAAAAGAATGGAAACCCAAGGATAAAAAACGCAATGACTTTATGAAAAATCTTCATAAAAAAGGCCTGTAATTCAGCCTGCATGACGCAACATTGCAGTTCCGCAGCCGGAGTTATACTGTTCTTTCCGCTGCGGAACTGTTTGATATTTAGGAGGAATTTTTATGCCAATGATCAAACGCGAAGCAGTCTTTGCTTCTATCCGCAGTCAGCTGATGACTGACCCTCAGCGCGGGACAATCCTGCTGCTGAATCTGCTGAAACTGTTTGCCGACAGAAAGGACGATGCCGAATTTGTCAAAGAACTGGCCGATCTTGCCAGCGATCTGGCTGCTGTTTCGGCAGAATCGCCTTATGCACAGAATCCGCTGTTTGCACAGCCTGTTCCGATGCCGTATCTTCAGGGCGGCAGTATTCCCAGCGGCAGCATTCCTGTGCCGTCGTTTGCCGATTTCAATCCCGGCGATTCGCTCCAGATTCCCCACCCTGCCAAACAGCAGCAGCCCCAAAAACAAAAACCTATTGCCGGCGATGCCGTCTCTGCACTGAATCAGATGGGCGAAGATACAACTCCCTTTACTAATAAGCCCTCTGCCGAACCTGATATCGAAGGCTATGAAGAATGGACTCCCAAGCCCAAGAGAAACGCCAGAAAACCTACTAATAAATAATCCACAGGAGAACCAGTCATGACCGATACAGAAAAAATAATAGATTCCCTGGAAAAACAGCTGACAGGCGATACTTTGAAAGACATGCAGTTTTTGCAGGAACAGGCCGCGGCATATTCCGGTCAGGAAAACGGCAGCGAAATTGCAGATGCTGTTCTGAAACTTGCCATGAGTAAAATGCCGCAGGAAAATCAGGATTATCTGAAAACTATGATTTACATCGGCGAACGCCGTCTGAATCAGGTGTACGAAGAAGCCCTGCACCTGTCCAATCAGCACCAGACTGCAAAATCCCTCGTGCTGACCAAACAGCTGTATGACCACATACGGGAACATTTTAAAGAAACAGATACAGCAAGATTTTTCAGTTTCCGGAATCTGCTGGAATCAAATTTATATTATCAGCTTTATCATCCTGTCAAGAATCTACTGAAAACGCCGTTTGATTTTACCAGATATCTGACTTTGCACGGCTATAATCTGGTAGAACTGCGCCGTATGGAAGAAG
>DFJS01000014.1:5091-12900 GCA_002373165.1 Ruminococcus sp. UBA3665 | reverse complement strand
AATTGGTCAAAATTGATTCTCATAGAATTGCATCCCACTCTCTTGACAGATTGTAAAAAATATGATATAATATATTCGAACCGTGGGACGCACGGGGTTAGCCTACACTACTACAGCATCTCTGCCAAATCACAGAGTGTCAGACTGGTTAAACAGGAAGCCCCCGCCTCTTTAGGCGGGGGAGGACGTCACTTTTCCGTTATTGTTTTCCTTTTCTTTTTTTGCATCGGGCGCGTAACCTGCCTGGTGCTTTTTTATTTCCGGTTTTTCCAGGCAGTTTCCAGATATTGCAGCAGTGCGGCATGGCCTTCGGCAGTCACTGGGAAATTCTCTGTCTGTTCAATCAGCTGATTCTTCTCGGCCAGCTCCGAACAGAGAAAACCATACCAGAGCATCACCTGCATTTCTTTTCCGTCAGAATTGATTTTGAAATTCAGGCTGTCACGGCTTCCTGTGAAATAATTCCCGGCCTGAAAATAATATAAACCAGGCAGTTCAAAATCATTGAATTTATGAGACATAAAAATCATACTCCTTTCAGAATCTGAATGACATCGGCAAGCGACGGCACACAGGCATATAAAATCTGATGCAGTTCCGGGTCAGGCTGAGTCAGATCCGGAATCATGACAGGACGGCATCCGGCACGATGTGCCGAAAGAATGCCGTTGGGCGAATCTTCCAGAGCAAGGCACTGTTCCGGCGCGAGTCCCAGTGCGGCACTTGATTTCTGATAAATTTCCGGGTCGGGCTTGCCTTTCGTGACCATATCGCCGCATACAAACGCGCTGAAATACTGATATACACCCACCTGTTTCAGATAAGCTTCCGCCTGCGGCCGGGCAGTCGCCGTAGCAACGGCCGCTCTGTAATGATTCCGGCTGAGATACTCCAGAAGTTCATCCAGACCGGGCTTTTTTTCAATGCCGTGTGCCGCGATATATTCGGCCGTGAGTTCGCGCCGTCTGGCACGAATGCCCTGATAATCAAAATTTTCTCCGAAGATGCCTTTCAGTCTTGGTTCGGCGTAAACGGCTGAAAGACTCCGGATTCCCAGCACGTGTTCCAGAGTCATGGCAAAGCCTGCCTCCTGAGCAGCCTGCATCCAGAAGCGAATGAGTAATTTTTCCGTATCCAGCATCAGGCCGTCCATATCGAAAATCACGCCCTGTATCTGTTTCATGAGATTTCCTTCTTTCCGTGTTATTTTCTGGTTTTGTGGGAGATGTGTTCGTCTGTAAATTTCGAGTAAGCAAACCGCTGTTCTTTATATAATCCGTAATATCCGGAAAGCAGATAGCTGACTGCAATCACCAGCAGACAATACGGCACACATCCCTGCCCGAACAGTTCTGCCGAAATGAACAGAGAAGCAAGCGGACAGTTCGTCACGCCGCAGAACAACGCCATCATGCCGACTGCCGCACACAATGCCGGGGAAAGTCCTGCAATCTGTCCGAATAAACAGCCGAATGTCGCTCCTACATAGAACGAAGGCACAATTTCGCCGCCCTTGAATCCGCCGCTTAATGTAATCGCCGTGAACAGCATCTTCACAAGAAAAGCATACCAGACAGCTTCGCCGTGCACGGCTCTGCCGATGACTGCGCCGCCCGTGCCATAGAAATCCTGTGTCCGGAAGACTGCCCCCAGAATCAAAAGAAGTCCGCTTGCCGTGAGAATTCTCAGATACGGATTTTTCAGATATTTCTTGGCCGCGTGTTCCGTTCTGTGCAGAATCACACAGAAAATAATACTCAGGCCGGAACAGAAAATTCCCAGAAATACCGTCTGCAAGGCCGTGACAGGTGACAGTTCCGGAACAGGATAGACTTCATAACGTTCCAGCGGAAGCCCCAGCTTTGCCGCGATATATGATGCTGTCAGGGAAGAAATCACACAGGGTACCAGTGCCGCATACTGCATAGTTCCCACACAGCCGACTTCCATCGCGAACACGGCCGCTCCGACAGGAGTCCGGAAAATCGCTGAAAATGCCGCACTCATGCCGCTCATGATTAAAATATGCTTATCCTTCTCGCGCATGTGCAGGAGTTTCCCGAACAAATCGGCCAGACCGCCGCCCAGCTGGAGTGCAGCCCCTTCTCTTCCGGCACTGCCGCCGACAAAATGCGTCAGAATTGTAGAAATAAAAATCAGCGGAGCCGTCTGTACAGGAATCTGTGCTTCTGACCTCAGCGATGCCAGAATCATATTAGTTCCCTTGTCATGGGAATCATGAGTAATCCGGTACAGGAACACAATCAGCAGACCGCCCAGGGGCATCAGCGCATAGCACCACAGGTGCGCCGTCCGGAATTTGGTGCTCCAGCTGATGCTTTTCACAAATTCCGTTCCCACAACGCCCAGCACACTCCCCAGCACCAGCGAAAGCACCGTCCACCGGATCAGCAGACGAATATGCAGCAGGCCGTGCATCACAATCCGGAGAAACCGGCCGCGGTAATAATAGAATTTTTCATGTGCCTTGTGCCGGAATGAAAATTTCTGCAAAAATATCATCTCACTTTCGGCAGGATTTGTCAATCCTGAAAAATTTACTGCAAAACTGTTTACATTCTGTCAGATTTGTGCTATAATAATAAGATAATCTGTCAGAAGGAGTGAATCTGCTGTGGCAAACCGCAAAAAAACCGTCCGTCACGCCCGGTACGACCGTATTTTTATGGCCGGACTGCTTGTGCTGATTTTTCTGATTATCGGCATTTCCGGCTGTGTCAGGAGCATCCGCCGGAATAAAAATACCGGTTCCGGAGAAGATACCGAAGTGGAACGCATTACCATCACCAATCAGACCGTCGATGCCGATGCTGAGAAAAATTATCCCAAAGTTTCTGTCGAAACAGAAAAAATGCATACAGGTCATCTGATTCTGGTCAATCAGGCGTTTCCCTGCCGCATGACAGAACAGGATATCCAGTTTGTTACAATCAAGAGCATTCTGGACAGCAAAAATCTTTCCGTCAAGCCCTATACCGCCGCGGACTGGGAAGTCGGTCTGGACAGAGTCGCCGCACTGGCCATGGATGACTGGTTCGAAACGTTCAGTCAGACAACGGGCATTCACGACCTGCGCATGATCGGCGGCTACAAGCCGGAAGCCACTGACCCGGATTTTCATACAGGCAGAACGCTGACTGTCGGCGTGTTCCCGGAAACAGGAAGTTCCTATGCCTACCGGCCGGAAGGCGATTACGCCTGGCTGGCCGAACATGCTGCCGAATACGGTTTTGTGCTCCGCTACCCGGAAGGAAAAGAAGCATTCTTTGATGAAGATATCACAGAACGCCGTTCGGCGACTTTCCGGTATGTAGGACTTGCGCCGGCCGCTTACATGACCAAGAGGGGCATCTGTCTGGAAGAGTTTTTGCAGGAAATCCGGCAGTATTCCGTCAGCAATATGCTGGTCGTCACCTGCGGGAATGAATCTTACGGGATGTACTATGTCCCGGCCGATCTGAACAGCGAAACTACTTCCTTTGCCGTTCCGTCCAATCAGAGTTCTTATGATATCTCCGGCAATAATGCCGACGGGTTTATTATTACAATCTATCAGCCGTGATTATAATCCCTGAAGCCGGAAATCCGGAGTATATTCGCTTTTTGCAGAAGCAGTTTCCTGACAGAAGCCGGAAAAGCCCAGCTCCTGACATGTTTTCAGAACACTGTAATATTCCATTTTGGTGATGCGCCTGTTCAGCTCCGGGAATGCCTGCTGCCGGACAGGCGTATACTGCGCCATCAGACTCAGCAGAAACTGCTCTGTGCCGAAGCGTTCCGCCAGATGCCGGAGCAGTGCAATTGATTCATGCCTGTGTCCCGGCATGACAAGATGCCGCACGATACAGCCGCGTTTTAAAAGCTGATTTTCCAGAACAGGCCTGCCCGTCTGCCGGAGCATTTCTTCCAGTGCAAGAAAGGCAGTTTCCGGATAATCCGGAGCATGGGCATACTTCTGCGCCGTTTCCGGATACAGAAATTTCACATCCGGCAGATAGATATCAATCAGGCCGTCCAGCTGCCGGAGTGCTGAGGCGAGTTCGTAGCCGCCTGAATTGTATACAACAGGAATATGCAGTTCCGGCTTTGCCAGCTCCAGAGCCGGAATGACAAACGGCAGCTGATGCCCTGCCGTCACCAGATTCAGATTATGTGCGCCCTGTTCCTGAAGCTCCAGAAAAATTTCTGCAAGACGCGGCACAGAAAGTTCTTTTCCGAAATTCTGATTTGAGATACTCTCGTTCTGACAGAAACAGCATTGCAGGGCACACCCGGAAAAGAACACGGCTCCGGAACCGGATTTGCCGCTGATGCAGGGTTCTTCCCACTGGTGAAGCATGGCCGCGGCTACCCGGAGCCTGTCTGTTCCGCCGCAGAATCCGGCATGTTTTGTTCTGTCGGCGCGGCATTTTCTGGGGCACAGTTCACAGCATGTCATAGCAGATTTAATAACAATCACCTCTTTTATGATTATAGCATATTTCTTAAAATTTTGCAAGTCCTTGACAAAACAGGAAAAATATGCTATCATCAAACCGGGAGCGCAAACGCGCTGTTCTAATTCAACTGCAAGGAGAGAGAAATCATGTTTCTATTGTCTGCCGAAGTCCTTCCGGCTACCAATGACCCCAGAAATATCGTACTGTGGGTGATTCTGGCCGCGGTTGCCGCTGTGCTGATTCTTGTCACCGGCATTCTGTCGCTGAAAAAAAAGAAGCATCAGGACGACGATGATGACGACGAAGAGTAAGCTTTTATCATATCTGCCGAAAATCAACAGAAAATTTTGTGAAATTTTATTTTGATTTTCTCTTGCTTTTTGCCGCAGAATATGTTATAATAATCAGGATTTCGCACGTCCGTGATTCTGCCGGCTGGGTGCATCTGATTTCATGTTGCCGGAAGTCAGCGGACGGAGGATTCAATAACCAAATTTTTATTTTTAGGAGGAACTACAATGGGTGTAGTATCAATGAAACAGCTGCTGGAAGCAGGCGTACACTTCGGCCATCAGACAAGAAGATGGAACCCGAAAATGGCTCCGTATATTTTTACAGAGCGCAACGGCATTTATATCATCGATCTTCAGAAAACTGTCAAGAAACTCGATGAAGCTTATCTGTTTGTACGCGAAATTTCCGCAGAAGGCAAGGAAGTTCTGTTTGTCGGCACCAAAAAGCAGGCCAGCGATTCTATCAAAGAAGAAGCTGTCCGCGCCGGTGCACATTATGTCAATGCCAGATGGCTCGGCGGCATGATGACAAACTTCAAGACAATCCAGAGAAGAATCCAGAGACTGGATCAGCTTCACACAATGGCTGAGGACGGCACTTTCGACCTGCTGCCGAAAAAAGAAGTTGTCAAGCTGAACCTGGAAATTGAAAAACTGGAAAAATTCATGGGCGGTATCAAGAACATGAAGAAGCTCCCCGGTGCGCTCTTCATCGTTGACCCCAGAAAAGAAAAAATTGCTGTGGCAGAAGCCAAAAAGCTGAATATTCCGATCGTTGCCATTGTGGATACCAACTGCGATCCGGATGAAGTAGACTATGTCATCCCCGGCAATGACGATGCCATCAGAGCTGTCAAGCTGATTGCCGGCACAATTGCCGATGCCATTATTGAAGGCCGTCAGGGTTCAGACGCTGTTTCTGCTTCCGATGCCAATGCGGCAGAAGCTCCGGCCGAAACTGCCGAAGAAGAAGCATAATTAATTCAGAAAAGAGGTAATCAACATGGCTATTACTGTTGCTCAGATTAACGAACTCCGTCAGATGACCGGCGCAGGCATTATGGACTGCAAAAAGGCTCTGACCGAAGCAGAAGGCGATATGGACAAGGCTGTTCAGCTGCTCCGTGAAAAAGGCCTTGCTACTCAGGCCAAAAAGGCCGGCAGAGTTGCTGCCGAAGGCCTTGCACTTGCACTTGTCAGCGACGATCACAAGACCGGTGCTGTGGTAGAAGTCAATATTGAAACAGACTTTGCCGCTAAAAACCCCAAATTCAAAGAATTTGTTGAAAACGTTGCCAAGACTGTCATCGAGAAAAATCCTGCCGATGTCGAAGCTCTCAAGGCCGAAACCATTTCCGGCGGTTCCGTGACCGTGGCAGAAGCACTCCAGGAACTGTTCCTGTCCGTGCGTGAAAATATCCAGATTCGCCGCTTTGCACGTCTGGAAGGCGATGCTGTTGTCGCTTATGTACATCAGGGCGGTCAGGCCGGCGTTATCACTGCTGCCAAGACCGGAGCCGGTGCAGCTCCTGCTGTGCTGGAAGCTCTGAAAGACTGCGATTTCCAGGTTGCTGCTATGCATCCGGATTTCCTGGTACGCGAAGATGTGCCGCAGTCCAGAATTGACGAGGAAAAAGAAATTATCCTCAAACAGATGGAAGAAGATCCCAAGCTTGCCAGCAAGCCGGAACAGGCAAAAGTCAAAATTGCCGAAGGCAAACTGGGCAAGATTTACTCTGAAATCTGCCTGCTGGAACAGGCTTTCGTCAAGGAAAACAAGCTGACTGTCAAGCAGTATGTGGATTCCAAGGCAAAGGAAGCCGGCAGTGCGATCGAAATTACAGGTTTTGTCTGCTTTGAACTCGGCGAAGGCATTGAGAAAAAAGCCGATGATTTCGCCGCAGAAGTGGAAAGCATGATTAAAAAAGGCTGATAACTCACCAGAAAGGCGGCACTCCCCTGCCGCCTTTTTTCTAAAACAGCCATGCTTGCAAATTTCTTTCATTTGTGGCAGTCCATGCTACAGAAAGGAGAAAGATCAAGAGTATGAAAAGAAAAAAAAGCGGTTCGCTGTTTGCCGGCCTGCTGGTGTTTGTACTGCTGCTTCTGGTGGCATGTACGGTAGCGGTCAACCTGATTTTCTCCGGCGACAGGGTGCCCCGTGTGGCCGGGTATTATCTTTACATGCAGGATTCTGACGAAATGGAACTGTCCGGCAATCCTGCGGCTTCCATTCCGGGTGAATCGCTGGTTGCCGCCGAGGCCGCTGTCATTTCCGAGCTGCACGAGGGCAATAAAGTGCTGTGCTATCTGGCAGACGGTACGCTGGCACTGCGCAATATCTATAAAATAGAAGAACTGGAAGACGGCACTGTGAATTATTACCCCGGCACCGCCAAAGAACAGGGAACTGATCTGGTGATTCCCAGAACAAATATTTTTGCCGTCTGTGTCTGGTCAAGTCCGGAACTGTACTGGTATATCAAATTTGCAACTTCTGTCAACGGCCTGATGGCCTTTCTGGTGGCACCGTGCGTTCTGCTGATTGTCATGCTTCTGGTGCACATCGCCCGGAACGGCACCGACGATATGGAAGACGAGGAATTTGAACAGGAAGAACTCCCGGCCGAAAAGCCTAAGAAAAAATTACAGCCTGCGGCGGTACAGAATCCGCTGTATGAACCGGAATCCGGCAAAGAAGCTCTGCCGGAAGAGAAAAAATCTTCTATTTCTGAAAATTTTTCCGCCAAGCCCGTCAGCGAAGAATCGCCCTATCAGAAGGCTGAACGCGAAAAAACTGCAAGAATGCGCCGTCAGGAACTGGAAGAAGAAGCTCTCCGTGCGCTGGAAGCTCCCCGGCCCAAAAAAGAAGCCGTCAGCAGCAGTACACAGGTTTATTCTGCCGAACAGGTTCGCGAACAGGCCAGAATTCAGGCTCAGCAGAAAATGGCCGAACAAACGGCCGCTTCTACACAGCCGTTTCCGGCACAGCCGCCGGAAGCTCCTGCACCTCAGCCGGAACCCGCTCCGCCCAAACCGGAACCATCCAAACCGGA
>DFJS01000014.1:0-5009 GCA_002373165.1 Ruminococcus sp. UBA3665 | reverse complement strand
AACCGGAACCATCCAAACCGGAACCGCCTAAGCCGGAAGCTCCCAAGTCTGCTCCCGTCCCGGCCGCAAAACCTGCCTACAGCAGCCCCAATATCGACGATATTCTCAAAGCCGGAAAGAAAAGCAATTCTGCTGTTGCTTCTTCAGAATCGATTGATGATTTAATCCGGCTGCTGGAAAATGAAAAGAACAAATTATGATATAGTTTGATAAAATTGAAGAATCCCCGGTTTTCCGGGGGTTTTTCAGTATCAGGAGGAATGCGTATGAATTATCATAATCCTATTATTCCGGGGTTTTATCCCGACCCCAGCATCTGCCGCGCCAATGGCATGTATTATCTGGTTTGCAGTTCGTTCCAGTTTTTTCCGGGAGTGCCGCTGTTCGAGAGCAGTGACCTGATTAACTGGAAACAGATCGGCCATGTGCTGACCCGCGATAGTCAGCTTCCGCTTGCCAAAGCCGATTCTGCCGGGGGCATCTACGCTCCGACAATCCGGTATCATGACGGGCGGTTCTACATGATTACAACAAACGTCTCCGATGGCGGAAATTTCTTCGTCTGGACAGATGATATCCGCGGCGAATGGTCCGAACCGGTTTATATTCAGCAGGACGGCATTGATCCTTCGCTGTTTTTCGAGAACGGCAAAGCCTATTTCATGAGCAACGGCACGGATGACCAGGGCGTGCACGGCGTGGTGCAGTGCGAAATCGACCTGCAAACAGGCGAAAAGCTCTCCCCTGCCGTGTGCATCTGGCAGGGTACAGGCGGAAGATTTCTGGAAAGTCCGCATATGTATAAAATTCAGGATTTTTATTATCTCATGGCCGCCGAGGGCGGTACGGAATACGGTCATATGGTAGTGTATGCCCGGAGCCGTTCGCCGTTCGGCGCATTTGAAAGCTATCCCGGCAACCCCGTGCTGACTAACAGAAATCTTGGCGGCTATGCGCTCCAGGGATGCGGCCACGGCGATCTGATTCAGGATTACGCCGGAAACTGGTGGATGGTGCACCTGGCATTCCGGCAGATTCATCAGTGGGTGATGCATCATATTACAGGCCGGGAAGTCTGCCTTGTTCCCGTGACGTTCGGCGAAGACGGCTGGTTCACGGCCGGCACAGACGGTACTACCCGGCTGGAAATGCAGACAGACAGAATTCCGGATTCGGTCATTCAGTCTCCCCTGCCGGAAATCCGGCTTTCTGATTCCGTCAGATGGTGCCGGATCAAGAATCCGCACCCGGAATTTTATGATCTTCAAGAAGATGTATTTCGTCTGAGAAGTTCGGGCGTTTCGCTGGACTGCGCCGACAAACTGCCTCATGCGCCGACGTTTGCGGGAATTCGTCAGCAGGAAATGCAGCTCCGGATAGAAGTGCTGGTGCAGGTGCCCGATCAGGAAGCCGGCATCACGCTGTACATGACTCCGGATCAGCATTACGAACTTGCTGTTCGCCGGACTCCGGAAGGCTGTGAAATCTTCAAGCGGCTGCATGTGGGCGATCTTGTGCAGGAATCCGGTCATGTACAGCTCCCCGGCAGCAGCGCGAAACTGCGCATTCAGGCCGAACCGCTTGTTTATCATTTTTATGCCGAAGCCGAACATCAGCAGTTTGATCTTGGCACGGCGCAGACGAAATTTCTGTCAACAGAAATTGCCGGGAACTTCACGGGCGTAATGATCGGCCTGTATGCCCAGGGCGCGGAAAGCGCAGAATTCGCCGAATTCCGGGACTTTTCCTGCAAGGCAGAATAAAAATCAGGGGCTTTGTGCCCCTGACCTGATTAATTAAACTGTCCGTTGCCGATGAATTCGCACACCAGCGAATCCGGCGTAATGGCATCGGGCGCAACGGGCTGGGTCTGCTCCAGAAAATCGAGCATATCGGCCACAAGCGGTTCTTCCGGCATCTGCCGGAATGCTTCCAGCAGAAAGCCTCTGTATGCGCAGATTTCATACGGCATGAACGTATCCACGTCGTAATCAGAACGATATTTATACGGCATGATGTATTTATTTTCGCCCTCTTCCACGCTGTGGAACATCATCAGCGTATCAGTGAACGAGCGTTTCCGGAAGAGCATATCGCGCACCAGGCGGCGCATCAGCCGGATTTTTGACGGATGAAGCAGTACGCCGTTTTTCTCGATACGGGTACGGACGCTGACATAGATTTTGGCCGTACGGGAATCTTTAAAGCTGACGATATCCGGGTTCAGGCTGTGGATGCCCTCTAAAATAACCAGTTCGCCGGGCTTGCGGTGCAGGATTTTTCCGCTTTGGATGCGCAGGGATTCTTTGAAATCATAAATTGGCAGTTCGACCGGACGGCAGTGATAAATTTCCCTCAGCTGTTCGGTCAGAAAGGGACTGTCCACGCGCCGGGGGGATTCCAGATCTAATTTTCCGGCGGCGAAGAGTTCTTTTTCCTGAGCAGTCAGCGGACTGAAATAATTATCCAGCGAAAGCGTATGGGTTTCGATGCCGCGTTCGTCCAGAATTTTTTCAATCATCAGGGCAGAAGTTGTTTTTCCGGAGCCGGAAGGTCCGGAAAGCAGAATAATAGGTTTTTTATCGCGGTGCAGGGCGATTTCGTCAGCAATTTTTGTCAGCTGGGCGAGATAGTCCACATTGGCGCGGCGGATAAATCCGGCAGAATCTTCCCGGATTTGTGTGTTGATTTGTTCCAGAGCAATTTTCATGCAATACGCCTCCCTGATGGAATATATTCATATTATAGCATAGTTTTTGCAAAAAGTCAATTGTTTTTGTCGATTTTTACGGAAGGTCAGGTGATTTTTTTGAAATCTGAAATTCTGACACGCACAGGCACGGTTGCACTGCTGGCACTGGTGTGCTGTGTGCTGTGGGGCAGTGCGTTTTCCGGGGTGAAGCTGGGCTACGCGGCAATGGAAATTTCCGGTCAGGACTGGGCTTCTCAGATGGTATTCGCCGGCGTGCGGTTCACGCTGGCCGGCATCATGGCACTGCTGGCCGGAAGCATGGCGGAAAAGAAATTATTAATTCCGCAGAAGCAGAGCATTCCAAGAATCGGGATTGTCAGTCTGTTTCAGACAATTCTGCAATATTTTTTCTATTATATCGGCCTGGCGCACACAACAGGCACAAAAGCGGCAATTCTGGTAGCGGCGAATGTCTTTGCGGCGATTTTCATCGCGGCGGCCTGCGGTCTGGAACGGCTGACTGCCCGGAAATTCTGGGGCTGTGTCATCGGGTTTGCGGGGATTGTTCTGGTGAATCTTTCCGGACTGCAATTCCGGCTGAATCTGTTCGGGGATGGGTTCATGCTTCTGTGCACAGTCGCAAGCGGCTGTTCCAGCGTGTGCATGAAGCACTATACGGCCAAATATGGGGAAAATCCTGTATTATTCAGCGGCTGGCAGTTTGCATTCGGCGGCGCAGTAATGTGGCTTCTGGGTGTACTGGGCGGCGGCACTCTGCACCTGAACGCCGAAGCATGGGCGATTCTGCTGTATCTGTCATTTGTATCAGCCGCGGCGTATTCGCTTTGGGCTGTGCTGCTGAAATATAATCCTGTCTCGAAAGTGACCGTTTTCGGGTTTTTGAATCCCTTGTGCGGCGTAATGCTGTCCGGGCTGATTCTGCACGAGGAAGGAGCTTTCAGCTGGCAGGGGCTGACCGCTCTGGTGCTGGTATGCGCCGGCATTCTGACTGTCAATTCTGAAAAAAGATCTCAACCAGAAAGGAGTTCTTCATGAAATTTAAAATTAATCTGATGCTGCTGCTGTCCCTGCTGCTGACAGGATGCAGTGAACCCGTTCAGGAAAGCGCAGAGCTGCCTGACCTGGACAGCATGATTCAGCAGCAAGAAACCGGAACAGTTCCGGAAACTGCCCCGGAAACGATTCCGGAAACATTCTCGCAGAATATTTTTTATTTAACAGAATATCAGACAGAAGACCCGGCCAATCTCACGCAGTTCCGGGCGGCTCTGGAAGAACAGGGCTTTGTGTGGCATCAGGGCAGTCTGGAAGAACTTCCGGAAGAAGACCAGATTTTAATCTGTAATTTTCCGAAGGAAGACCTGAATCCGGAGACATATCAGCTGCTGAATGCCTTTGCCGACCGCGGCGGCGATATGCTGTTTCTGCTGCCGGCATCGGAAAGCGAGACAAGATATAAATACTGGAACAGGTTTTTAGAAAGCTTCTGCATCCAGATGGACTATGACCTTGTGACTGAAAACGATCCGGCCAGAATTCAGCCGGATGACAGCATTCTGGTGAATTATATCGCTATGCCGGAGCGCATGGCCGCCTATCAGGAGGATATGCTGACCAAGGGCGTGTTTATGCGCAGTCCGCGCAGTTTTTACATGCTGGGCGACTACAGCACGGATGAAATGTTCGTGGATGTGATGCTGCAAACGTCCGCTACTGTAACAGGACAGCCCTGCGGCGGTACGGAAGACGACCCTCTTACTTATGAGAATCAAAAGCTGAATGTGCTTTGCTATTCGCTGGATGCCCTGCGGCAGAATGCCTCTGTCGTGACCTGCGGCGCGGCGGACTTCCTGACGGATGAACATTTTGCCGACAGCACGTCATATACAGCACAGTGCTGGATTTACAGTTCGCTGTACTGGTTTGCAGACTATCAGTAAATCATAAACAGCAAAAGCCCGTCCTCCTCCTTGTCACCGGAAATTCAGAACGGGTTTTCGCTTATTATATAAATAAAAATTAAAAAAGTGGCCGCCGCTGCATGAGAAAAAAACGGCGGCTATGAACCCAGTATAGCATATTTCTGAAAATTTGTCAAGAGTTTTTTCAGATTTTGTCGAAAGAACTCCCTCCGGGTCAGTCGGAGGGAGTTCCTGTCATTTATCAACTCGCGTGGTCAGTACGCGTGATGATCAGTTCTGAGCAGCTGCTTCTTTCTTTACGTTGAATGCGCCCATCTGCGGATATACGGCGGATGCGCCGAGTTCTTCCTCGATTCTGAGCAGCTGGTTGTACT